>CALZHT010000052.1 GCA_945787445.1 uncultured Desulfobulbaceae bacterium | reverse complement strand
AATAACGACTTGCGGGAAAAATCGCTTAAGGCCATCAAGGAGGTGGAATGGACCCCCAGGTGGGGTATGGAGCGGATCTTCGGTATGGTCGAGACCAGGCCGGATTGGTGCCTGTCGCGGCAGCGGGCCTGGGGTGTACCGCTCACCGTATTATACTGCAGGAAATGCGGTGAGACCGTGCATGATCAAGAGGTTGCCAAACGTATTGAGGATCTGTTTGCAAAAGAGGGGGCCGATGCATGGTTTCGATATGAGAGCAAGGATTTCCTGGGGGATTCGTACACATGCGTGCACTGCGGCTCAGATGCTTTTGAAAAGGAAGAAGATATCCTGGACGTCTGGTTTGATTCCGGGGTCAGTTATGCCGCCGTCCTTGAAGAGAGGCAGGAATTAAATGTCCCTGCCGATCTCTACCTGGAAGGGAGCGATCAGCATCGCGGCTGGTTCCAAAGTTCCCTGCTGGCCTCAGTTGGTACCAGAGGTGAGCCGCCATACCGTGGCGTGTTGACCCATGGTTTTGTGGTGGACGGCTCTGGTAAAAAGATGTCGAAAAGCATCGGCAATGTCATTGCTCCTGAAGAGGTAATCAAGAAATACGGCGCAGAAATCTTGCGGTTATGGGTGGCATCCGAGGATTACCGCGATGATATTAAAATTTCCGACGAAATACTCAAACAGTTGTCTGACGCCTACCGCAAGATCCGCAACACTATCCGCTACATGCTGGGCAACCTTTACGATTTCAATCCTGAAACAGACCAAGTCAAGTATACGGAAATGGATGAACTTGATCGCTGGGCCTTGTTCCAGTTTGAACAGCTGAAAAGAAAGTTGGTGGGAGCCTATGATTCCTTTGAGTTTCACACGGTTTTTCATGGCCTCTACCAGTTCTGTACTGTGACCATGAGTTCGCTCTATCTTGATATCCTCAAGGACCGGTTGTATACGTTTCCGCCGGCATCAACGGAGAGAAGGTCGGCCCAGACCGTGCTGCATGAGATTCTGGAGGGTGTTCTTCTCCTGATGTCGCCTGTCCTGAGTTTTACCACGGCAGAGGCTTGGGTTTACCAACCGGCCAAAGCCGACAGGGCCGAGGATGTATTTTTTGGGTTCTTCCCACCTGCAAATGATGCGTACCTTGATGAGGAACTGGCATCTAAATGGAACAAACTGCTTGGGGTTCGGGCGGAAATCACCAAGGCCCTGGAGATAGCCCGCCGGGATAAAGTTATCGGCCATTCTCTGGAGGCTGAAGTCTCCGTATTTGTTGAGGGTGAACTGGCAGCGTTTCTGGAACCGCATTGGGGAACCCTGAAGACTGTTTCCATTGTTTCCTCACTGGCGCGAGGCAATGCAAAGCCGGATGGCGCTTACAACAGTGAAGAGTTGCCCCTCTCCATCTTGGTAAAGTCGGCAGCAGGGGATAAATGCGAACGGTGCTGGACACGATCTGAAACTGTTGGCCAGGATGGTCAGCACACGGAATTATGCGCTCGTTGTGCTTCGGTGGTGGCCCTGCTGTGAAAAAATATTCATTAGCCATACCTTTGTTGTGCACAACAGTAGTGGTGATTGGCGACCAGCTCACCAAATGGTGGGTGCGGTCTGCTTTTGAACTCTATGAGTCCAAGGTGGTTATACCCGGTTTTTTTAATCTGACTTTTGTAACCAATACCGGCGCAGCTTTTGGTTTTCTGGCCGGTGAGCAAGCCATGTGGCGCCAGGCTTTTTTTGTGTCCATCTCTCTGGTTGCCCTAATTGCCCTGTTTTTTGCCTTCCGGCATTTCAGGGCGCAAGGCTGGTGTTATGCATACGCCATCGGTTTTATTGCCGGCGGCGCCATCGGCAATCTTATTGACCGGCTGCGTTTTGGCGCGGTGGTTGATTTTCTCGACTTTTATATAAAGCACTATCACTGGCCGGCATTCAATGTGGCGGATTCCGCTATCACCATCGGAGTCGGGTTTTTTATCTTGGGTCAGTTTTTATACCCTGCCGCTGGCAACGCAAAATGAAGTTGAGGGAAGGGGAAGACAATGAATGAAAAAAGGCAAGGAAAATTGGCGGTTCTTTTTCCAGGACAGGGCTCCCATTTTGTCGGCATGGGTAAAGAATTTTTGCATTCAGACCATGATGCCGCCGTCTTTCTGGAAAAGGCCGAGACCATATGCGGCCTGCCGGTCAGCAGGCTGATCCAGGAAGGGCCGCTGGAAGAACTCACCCGGGCCAAGCATTTACAGCCCGCCCTGACGGTGATGAACCTTATCTGCTGGCAAGCCCTTGAAAAAGCAGGCATCATGCCTGACTTTGCGGCAGGCCACAGCCTTGGCGAATACAGCGCCCTATGCGCTGGTGGTATACTTACTCCTGAAAGCACCCTTGCTCTAGTTACTGAGAGGGGCAGGCTCATGGAGCGGGAAGGCCGAAAAAATCCCGGCGCGATGGCAGCCGTATTAGGGCTTACTTTGACAGAGGTTGAAGAACTCCTGGCCGCCCTTTCAACAGATGGGATCGTAACAGTGGCAAACCATAATACGGAAAAACAGGTGGTGATTGCCGGTGAGGTTCATGCCCTTGAGGCAGCCACGGAGGCAGTGCATAAGAAAGGCGGCAAGGTCATCAAACTCAATGTCAGCATTGCCAACCACAGCCCGCTGGTGAGGGATGCAGTGCCTGATTTTGTCGAAATTATGAAGGAGGTGAATTTTAAATCACCCACCATCCCGATCTTGTTTAATGTAACTGCTGCAACAGAAAGCGATCCCGGCACCATTCGCGACATTATGGCGCGCCAGATAGCTTCCAGGGTGCGATGGCTTGATATCATGAAAACACTCATGGCGGAGAATGTCCGGACCTTTATTGAAGCCGGCCCCAAAACCGTTCTCTCCGGCTTGTTAAAAAAAATCCTACCGCGAGATTATGAATATACGATCTTCCAAATAGATACTCCGGAGAAGCTGGCAGCATGCCGAGAGGAAATAGGGTAAAGTCAGTCAGGCAGGGAGTGATGCCGGCCATACTTTTCTGCATATCGATACGTTGCGAAGAAGCATTATACGTAAGGTTTGTATCCCTGCGTTGTTAGTCTCAGGTAAGGGTAGCTCCCCCCTCTTTTTTTGAGGACGAGCTTTAGCTCGTAATTGTTATTTTCGTGCTCGTGCTCGTAATCGATCCGCCTTTTATTCTGTCATCCTGCTAAGCATATTCACAATTCTGTGCAGTAGTTTTTTCCCATTGTAAACTTATCTGGTATACATCAAGTTTTTCATGACCAAACACGAACCCATGCTTGTTTTTCGATTACGAGTACGAGTGCGAGTACGAGCACGAATAGAAAATAAATGGGTCTATTTGACCCGTATCCTGACTTTTAGTCCATTTCGTTCAACCCACTGTCTTCAGGCGGTGGGTGTTTTAATTTATGCAAAATAGAGAGTTGCGTGCAGATATCACTCAATACTTGACATAAGATGATTCTCCAAGTATTTTTGTCAGATTTCGCACAGTTTATGCTCCGGTACATATCCGGGAATGCGGGTCTGTGCCGGATAATTATAATGTAAACCTCTAAACATCGCGGAAAAAGCGGCATGTTTGAAAGCATATCTGACCGGCTCAATTCGGTATTTAAGAAGCTGCGCGGCCACGGCAGGCTTACTGAAGAAAATATTCAGGAGGCTTTGCGTGAAGTGCGTCTTGCCCTGCTTGAAGCAGACGTCAACTTCAAGGTGGTCAAGAGTTTTATCGCGTCAATATCCGCAAGAGCAGTTGGCCGGGAGGTTACCGATAGCCTGTCACCGAGCCAGCATATCATCAAGATAGTTCATGAGGAGTTGATCAACCTCCTGGGCGGCACTACGGAATTTCTTGATCTGTCCGGCCGGCAACCGGCTGTCATCATGATGGTAGGGCTGCAGGGTTCCGGTAAGACCACTACCTCAGGGAAACTGGCCAGACTCCTGCAATCGAAAAAGCGGCGGCCCTATCTGGTTCCTGCTGATATTTACCGGCCTGCTGCTATTGAACAGCTTCAAGTGTTGGGTGAAAAAATAAATGTGCCGGTCCATCCGTCCACGAGTGATCAGGATCCGGTGACAATCTGCCGTAATGGTTATGCTGCGGCCCAGGCCAACAATTATGACACGCTGATCATTGACACTGCCGGGCGTTTGCATGTTGATACAGAACTGATGGATGAACTCGGCAGGATCAAGAGTGCCCTGCAGCCTGCTGAAATTCTTTTTGTGGCGGACGCCATGACCGGCCAGGATGCGGTCACGGTGGCGGATAAGTTCAATGCTGATCTTGCCATCAGCGGTGTCGTTCTCACCAAGATGGAAGGTGATGCCCGGGGCGGCGCCGCTCTTTCCATCAAGAAAGTGACCCAACGCCCCATCAAGTTTGTGGGTGTTGGCGAGGGATTGGATGCCCTTGAGGTTTTTCATCCTGATCGGGTGGCCTCCCGCATCTTGGGCATGGGTGATGTCCTTACCCTGATTGAGAAGGCCGAAGAGGTCGTTGATAAAAAAAAGGCGGAAAAGCTTGCCAAAAAAATCAGCAGGGACGCTTTCACCCTGGAGGATTTCCGTGATCAGATCCAGCAGATCAAGAAGATGGGGAATCTCGAGCAGATCATGGGCATGATTCCAGGGATAAATAAGTTCAAACAGATGAAAGATATGCCGAAACCGGATGACAAGGAATTGAATCGGGTTGAGGCGATCATTAATTCCATGACCCCTGAAGAACGGCGTAAATACATGATACTCAATGCCAGCCGCAGGCAACGCATTGCAAAGGGGAGCGGGACTTCGGTTCAGGATGTCAACAAAGTCATCAAGAGCTATACTGAAATGCTCAAAATGATGAAGAAAATGAAAGGGAAAATGGGCGGCGGTTTCATCGCCGGGAAAAAGAAAAGGAAAAGGCCAAAGGGCCTTTCCAGGTAGGGATTTAAGGATTTTATTGAAATTAAATATTTCACGCGGTGACTATTGATGTACTATTCAGCAGCGTGATAAATGAGGAGGAATAGAACTCATGGCAGTAAGGATTCGTTTGGCGAGACTCGGTAGGAAGAAAAAGCCTTTTTATCGAATTGTGGTGGCCAATTCTGAGGCACCACGCGACGGAAAATTTTTAGAAATAGTCGGCACCTATGACCCATTACAGGATCCGGCTACGGTTTCCATACAGCAAGATAAATTGCAGGCGTGGCTTGATAAGGGTGCAAAACCATCGGACACCGTCAAATCACTGCTTGCAAAACATGCCGTTTCTGGGGCAGCGGATTAAAAGGTATGAAAGAATTAGTGGCCTATATTGCAAACGCTCTGGTGGATAATCCTGATGCGGTCCAGGTTAATGAGGTTGTTCAGGATGATATGGTTGTGCTGGAATTACGTGTTGCCAAAGAGGACCTAGGCAAGGTCATCGGTAAACAGGGGAGAACGGCACGTGCCATAAGGGCGATTTTGTCAGCTACTGCCGGCAAGGTTAACAAAAGAGCACGACTCGAAATCCTGGAATAAGCTCCGCTGTGCTTGGTCCGGGAGAATGGAATTCCTCAGTGTCGGGTAATGTGTTCTTTGGTTTGAATAATTTCCGCGCACAGAATAATTGACAGGTAAGGACTCCTGGAAAAGATTGAACAGACCACACGAGTGGGGGCTTTGTTTGAGGTGTATATACCGGTCGGCAAGGTAGCCAAGGCCCATGGCATTAAGGGGGAAATAAAAGTATATATCTTCCCCGGGTATCAGGTTGATTTCAGCAATATCCCGGAAATCGTTATCGCTAAAGGGGAAAGCGGGCAAAATAAGCGGTTTGCTGTTGTTAGGAGCCGCAAACAGACAAAATATTATATTGTAGAACTGGCTGGAATTACCGACCGGAATGAAGCAGAGGCCCTATGTGGTTCTGAACTTTATATAAAAAAAGATTATCTGCCCCCAGCTCCCCAAGGTGAGTATTATTGGCATGAGATCGCGGGGATGCAGGTAGTTACAGATAAGGGTAGAGAACTAGGATCGGTAACCGACATGATTGATGCCGGGCCTAATACCATATTGGTTGTGACCGGTAAAGGCCATGAATATTTGATTCCGGCAACGCCGGAATTTATTATTGGAAAGGATGATGACACGAAAACGCTAATCGTTTCACCACTGCCTGGTCTGCTTGAAATGAATATCTGACGAATTATGGTGACCCCGCAAAAAGTCGGGAAAGCGGTTAAGGTGCCATCTAATTTTTCAACTAACTACAATGAATTACATCGATGAACTGGCTATAGCTTTTCAAGAAATACAGGCTGTACTTATCGCCCGTTTCATCGCAAAAAAATCAAGGCGGTCAACGCGTCCGCGCAGCAGACAAATCGTATTATTTACGATTTCATCAATTATGGCTCCATGCGCTTCGATGTTCTGACCATTTTTCCTGAACTGCTTGAATCTCCTCTGCAGGAAGGTATTATCCGGCGAGCAATTCGGGATGAACAGGCTAAGGTCGTCACCCACAACATTCGGGATTTTGCAACTGACAAGCACTCCATGACCGATGACCGTCCTTTTGGAGGGGGAGAGGGCATGGTCATGAAGCCCGAACCCATAGCCGGGGCCTTGCAGCATGTCGAACAAGCAGCCGCAAAAGGATATGTTGTTTTATTAAGCCCCCAGGGCAGGCCATATTGCCAGGAGGTGGCGCAAGAACTATCTGAAAAGGATCACCTGGTTCTTGTCTGCGGCCGCTATGAAGGAGTGGATGAACGGATACGGGCGCATTGTATCGATGATGAGATTTCCATCGGAGATTACATTCTCACCGGTGGTGAGCTGGCAGCCCTGGTATTGATTGATTCGATCATCCGACTCATTCCCGGGGTACTGGGTTGTGCGGAGTCAGCGGCCAATGATACGTTCAGTCGCGGATTATTGAAGCACCCGCAATATACCAGGCCCAGGGTATTTGATTCGTATGAAGTTCCAGATGTGTTGCTGACGGGAGATCATAGGGCCATTGCGGAATGGCGGTTCGTAACTTCCGTACAACGGACAATGGCAACCAGACCGGCTTTGCTGCGGAACGTTGTTTTCAGTGCACAGGAATGGAAGATATTAAAAAAGCATGGGCTGTTGAAGAGTATCGCTTCACATGGCAACAGATCAGCCCGGGCAGGCGATGACAGAAGAAAACAGGATAAGGCTTGATCTCGCTTTAGTGCATTACCCGGTTTGCAACAAGAATGGTGAAACCATTGGTTCGGCAGTAACCAATCTTGATGTGCACGATATAGCAAGAGCGGGCCGGACCTTCGGGATCGATACTCTATATATCGTTACTCCCTATGAAGATCAACGTTTGCTTGTGCAGGAGATTCTTGATCACTGGTTGACGGGGCCCGGCGCCGCGTATAACAGTAAACGAAAAGATGCTCTTTCCATAGTACGTCTCTGTGATGAATTGGACGCGCTTTATGCGCAGGTGACCGAGAAGTGGCAGTGCCGTCCTAAGACGTTGGCAACCTGTGCGCGGCAGGGAAAAGAGACATGGTCTTACAATACGGTGAAAAGGCAAGTGTTGCGCGGCGACCCATACCTGATTCTTTTCGGCACTGCCTGGGGGCTGGGATCAGAGGTTCTGGAGCAGGTGGACGGTAGCCTGCCGCCCATATACGGCCATTCGGATTATAATCATTTATCGGTCAGATCGGCAGCTGCCATTGTTCTTGACCGTTTGTTGGGAAAATTGGAAAGATAATATCAAGTCGCATTCAAATTCTAACTTTGTTGGCTGCGTCGTCGGCCTCCTCAATCCGCCGCGGCGGACCTCCGGGGCCTCCTCCTTAGCGGCCTTGTTACCTCTTTGAATGCAACTTGATATAAATAAAAGAGTAACCTTGAAAGATCATTGTGATACCTAAACGGAGATGGATATGAGTGATATTATTAAACAGATTGAACAGGAAAACATGCGGTATGACATGCCGGATTTCAGGTCCGGTGATACGGTAAAGGTGTTTGTCCGCATTATTGAGGGAAATAAGGAAAGGGTGCAGATTTTCCAGGGCGTTGTGATACGCCGCAAAAAGGGCAACATGAGTGCCAGTTTCACGGTGAGAAAAGTATCCCACGGTGTTGGGGTCGAAAAGACTTTTGCCCTGCATTCGCCCCGGCTTGAAAAGGTCGAGATCGTCACGCGCGGAAAGGTTCGTCGTTCAAGACTCTATTATCTCCGTAATCTGCGCGGTAAAGCCGCAAGAATCAAGGAAAAAGGTATTGTTTAATCCAATGAGCCAAGACGCGGTTTACTGCCTGGTCTTGGCTTTACTGTTTTCTTAAGGTGGGAGGTCTTGCCGTCTCTTCAGTCATTGTTTCCCGGTTTTGTTGAAACAGATACCTTTTCTTTTGAGCGTGAGTTGATCCGGCAGGGCTATTCTTTGGTTGCCGGGGTAGATGAAGCTGGACGTGGGCCCCTTGCCGGCCCGGTAGTGGCCGCCTGCGTTATCCTCCCGCCAGATTGTGAGTTCAAGCACTTTCGAGATTCCAAGAAACTTTCAGACCCTGCCAGAAGGAAAATTCGCAGCAAACTCATGCAGATGGGAGTCAATTTCGGTGTCGGTATGGTATCAGAGTCCGATATCGACAGACTGAATATTCTGCAGGCCTCTTTGCTCGCCATGAAAAAAGCAGTGGCCGAATTGACCGTCCAACCCGAGTGCCTTCTGGTGGACGGTAAATTCAAGGTGCCTCTCCCTATTCAGCAACAGGTTCTGGTGAAAGGCGACTCAAGAAGCTCTTCCATTGCCGCAGCATCTATTATTGCCAAAGTTGTGCGAGATGAATTGATGGAGGAGTACCACCAGCAGTTTCCTCTCTATAATTTCCATAAGCACAAAGGATATCCCACCCGGGAACACCGTAGTCTTATCAGAAAACACGGCCCCTGCCGGATCCACCGCAAGAGCTTCAAAGGAGTCCGGGAATATCTGCCTTCCCATACAAAATGAGTTATCAACGGCAATCCCTCGGCAAAAAAGGTGAAAAACTCGTACTCCATTATCTGGAAAGCTTGGGCTACACCATACGTCTACAGAACTTCCGCACCAGGCTGGGAGAGATAGATATTATTGCCGAGGATAATGCCACCTTGGTTTTTGTTGAAGTAAAAACCCGTTCCGGAGAAAGCTTTGGCCGGCCCCTGGATTCTATAACGCGAACGAAACAGATACAGCTTTCAAAGGTGGCATTGGAGTACATGGGCCGGCAAGGAAACCACGATTGTCCAGCCCGCTTTGATGTTGTGGGAGTAGTGCTGGCGCCTTTAGGGGAGCCGTCAATTGAGTTGATAAAAAACGCTTTTGACCTCTGTTATGGGATATAGCAAGACTGTTCAAAGACAAGTAGAGACCAGGATTATAGGGATTACCATGGGTTGTCCGGTCGGCATCGGGCCGGAAATCATTATCCGCTTTTTATCCGGTTTTACAGGCACGCCTTCATTTAATGCGGTGGTGCTCGGTGATTGCGGTGTGCTTGCAGAGAGTGCCGCGCTGCTGGGCATAAAGGCGAGAATTGTTGAGTGGCTTCCCGGCCAGCCAATCGAACAGAATAGCGTCAATGTCCTCGCCCTTTCAAACTTGGACGGAAATCTTGCTTGGGGGAGTCCCTCCAGAGAAACAGGAAGAGCCATGGCCAGATATATTGAAGAAGCGGTGCACCTAATCCAGACAGGTGCTTTAGCAGGCATGGCCACCTGCCCAATCAGCAAGGCCGCCCTTCATAAGGCAGGCTATACTTTCCCAGGTCATACGGAAATGCTGGCCTCGCTCTGCGGAACCTCGGATTTCGCCATGATGATGGCGGGAGAGAGGTTGCGGGTAATCTTGGTCACCATCCATAACCCTCTGCGCAACGTGCCGGAAATGGTTACCAGGAAGGAGGTTCTCCGTTTGATCAGGATGTCTTTTGCCGCTTTGCAGAGAGATTTCGGTATTACAAATCCTCGAATTGCGGTTGCCGCCTTAAATCCCCATGCCGGCGAAGAAGGACTTTTCGGCGACGAGGAAGAACGTGAGATCGCTCCTGCCGTTGCCGAGGCAGCGGCCAACGGATGGCCGGTGAGCGGCCCATATCCTCCTGATACGGTTTTTCACCGGGCTGCGAACGGAGAATTCGATGCAGTTGTTTGCATGTACCATGATCAGGGTTTGATTCCTTTCAAACTTCTCCATTTTGAAGATGGAGTCAATGTGACCTTGGGATTGCCCATTGTAAGAACATCCGTTGATCACGGTACTGCCTATGATATAGCAGGGAAGGGCCTCGCCAGTTCAAAAAGCCTGGAGGCGGCGTGGCGCATGGCATCTGACATAGTAACAAATCGACACCATTTTGATCTGCAAAACATTAATGCATAATACGGATACCCAGACAGGCAACGAAATCGCCAAGGACCGCCAGGGGCTTTTAATTGTTTTTGAGGGAATTGATGGTACGGGCAAAAGCACCCAGGTGCACCTTCTGGCTGAAGCGCTGGAGCGCCGGGGATACGATGTTGTAACAACCAGGGAGCCGACCTCTGGGAAATATGGGCAAAAAATACGGACATTGTTTTCCAGTCGTAATACTGTTTCCCCTGAAGAAGAATTACGACTTTTCTTGGAGGACCGGCGTGAGCACGTTGACCAGGTGATTAATCCGGCCCTTGCCCGGGGAAAGATCGTTATTACTGATCGGTATTACTTTTCCACCGCAGCTTACCAGGGCGCTGCCGGGCATGATGTAGAAACCATCCTCGCAGCTAATGAGAAGTTTGCGCCTGAGCCTGATCTGGTTCTGTTATTGCTGTTGTCACCTTCTGAGAGTATTAGCCGGATTGAAAATAACAGAAAAGAAACATTGAATGATTTTGAACAGGAAGCAGAATTACGGAAGGTTGCGGAAATTTTTTTAGGAATACGACGCGATTTCATAGTCCGGATAAAAGCATCGGGTACGCCTGAAACTGTTCATGCAGAAATTATAAATATTGTTGGGAAGGTCTTAAAAAATAAGGGGTTTGCACATTCGTAATACCGCGAAAGCATCGGTGTGATATTGGTCTCAACTAAGAGTAATACTTTGCCTTTCGGGCAGCTTTTTCTCATATTTACTATTTTCGTGCTCGTAATCGTAATCTATCCTCTTTGTAATGTTGATCAAAAACGTAACGTTGCTTCCTTTACGATTACAATTACGAGCACGAGCACGGAAAAAACTGATCTGTTTGGGCCATATCCGGACTTGCAGCCCTTTTCGTTCAATCCACCGTCTTTGGCCGGAGGTTGTTGAGTCGGGCTGGATGTGGAATGATATGGCGCCAATACCTACTTTCGATGTCTTTCAGACTCGTAAGGGCCTGGTACGCTGAGATTTCTTGAGAAAGCTGGATGCAATATCAGCCAGTTATGATAGTATACGTTCCATGTGGTATCGATTGAACTAAAGGATCTTCCATGAAAAAACTACCTTTACTGGGCACTTTGCTGCTTTTTGCCGTCATATCCTGTACGACCGCCCAACAAACCACCTACAAGCAGTTCAAATCGAACGAAGAGGGAATAGGGCCCGATGAACCCTACGAAGAATCAGTTGATTCCTCCTGTGCCTATTTTTATTTCTTATGGGGAAAATCCGCCGAACTTGAAGACCGCAACGACGAGGCGCTGGAAGCTTATGAAAAAGCCTTGGTCTGTGACCCAAAGGCAGACTATGTGATGAACAAACTTATCATGCTGCATATCAAGATGGGGAGGAAAGAGCAGGCCCTGGCACTCATGGAAAATGTTATCGCGGAAAAACCCTCAGATACGGATACGCAGCTCCTGATGGCCAATCTTCATGCATCCATGGGAAAGAGTGACAAGGCGGTGGACATCTATAATTCTCTGTTAAAGGAAAATCCTGGAAATGTGCGGGTTTTACTGATGCTTGGCTCACTTCATGCGCGCGAAAAGGAATACGGAAAGGCGCAAAAAGTTTTTGAGCGTCTGGTCGAAAAGGATCCGGAATCCTACCTGGGGTATTACTTTCTCGGCAAATTGAATAAAGAGCTTCTTTTTTACAATAAAGCGCTTTCCGCGTACGAGAAAGCCCTGAATCTCAACTGGTCTTCATCCCTGGCCCTGGAAATCGCCATGCTTTATGAAAAAGAGGAGCAATATGAAAAGGCGATCGAGATGTATAAACGTCTTTTGAAAGAAGATGCCTCAGAAGAAAATGTGCGTCGTAGATTGATCGCATTGTATCTAAAAAAGGATGATAAAGAGCAGGCTTTGGCTGAATTAAAAGAACTGAAGGGCTATGCAATTGATGTTGAAGCAGTGGATTTCACTATTGGCAGGATACTCCTGGAGCAGGAACAATACGACCTAGCCATAGAACATTTTTCACAGATGCTCAAGGAGGACAATACACTTGACCTAGCTCGTTATATGCTCGCCTTAACCTATTTCCAAAAGGGAGATAAAAAGACGGCAAAAGAAAAACTTGGCAACCTCTCTTTCGATTTCAAGGGATATGAAGAGGCGGTGCTTCTGTTGGTCAAGATTTTGGAGGAGGAAGGGGATTATGCAGGGGCCGAGCAGGAATTAAAAAAGCGGATTGCCAAACCAGAAACAATGAAAATGAGCTTCTATGGCGCCTTGGCTGCCATATATAAAAAACAAGAAAAGATAGATATGGCGAAGCAAATCTTTCAAGAGGCCTTGGATACATACCCGGCTGAAACAAGGCTGATTTACGAATATGGCATGTTTCTTGACAGTATAGGCGAAAGAAATCCTGCCATTGAGATGATGGAAAAAATTCTGATCGAAAATCCTGATGACCCTTATGCCCTCAATTATCTTGGCTATAGCTGGGCTGATAACGATGAAAATCTTGAAAAGGCGCTGGAATATGTCAAGAAAGCGGTGAAGTTGCGGCCGGAGGATGGATTTATCCAGGATAGCCTCGGTTGGGTGTATTTCAAGATGGGCGACTATGACAGGGCGGTTGAAGAACTCGAGAAGGCGCTCTCTTTCGAGTCTGATGATCCAACAATCAATGAGCACATTGGCGACGCCTACCGAAAGTTGCATAAATACAAGGAAGCCCTGGAAGCGTATGAGAAGGCCTTTGAGAATTACGATGAGGAGGATAAAAAAACCTCGGTTAAAGCTAAAATTGATGCGCTCAAAAAATGATGTTTTGCCGGGGCTTGTCCACTATACACAGCGACATAAGTCCGATACATCCCATCATGCTTCGTCACTTGCTGCGGTGCCTGCTCACAGCGCTACCAAGGCTGCTCCGCCGGCTCCTCGCTCGTTCCTCGCCTGGCTGGGCGCCTCGAACTTATGGCGCTATGTATAGTATTGCTAAAATCGGTTCGGTTTTTTGTTGCCTGGCATTTTTAGGGATGGCAGCCTGTGCCGGTCTGCCTGTTTCGCTTAGTATCCCGGAAGAAGAGAAAGAAGAAATTATTACTCTCTTTCAGGACATGGTGCAGAGACAGAAGGAATGCCAATGCTGCCTAGATGCAGATGTCGACATTACCCTGAAGACCATAATCCGATCCGGATCCATCAACGGTTTTCTCCAGACAATGGCTCCCTCCTTTGTGAAGTTCGTCGGCATTAATCCTTTGGGGCAACCTCTGGTGATTTTTACCAGTGACGGTGAGGCTTTCCTGTATATCGATGTTGCCGGATCCAGAGCATATGAAGGGAAGGTGCAATCCAAATCCTATCTAAAGTATGCTCCGGCAGGGTTTGAGCCGGAATACCTTTACTATTGGCTCATCGGCAGACTCAAACCGGGACCTTTGCATATCCTCTCGGTGTCCAAGGCAGAAAAAGGTGATGGCTTTTGGCTC
Source organism: uncultured Desulfobulbaceae bacterium (assembly GCA_945787445.1). Taxonomy (GTDB): domain Bacteria; phylum Desulfobacterota; class Desulfobulbia; order Desulfobulbales; family CALZHT01; genus CALZHT01. Next base: position 30,390 of record CALZHT010000052.1, on the reverse strand, counting down.
TCCCTGTGTTGCGGATCTGACGCTGGTGAGAGTCTGGTACTTTTTGATCGAGAAAAGAAGGTCTTGTTACAGCATATCCTTTTAAACAGTGATGGTAATAAGCTTGCTGATGTGCGCTATGAGGAATATTCAGAAGGTGCTTGTCCATTGCCCCGCAGAATTGCCTTAACTCTCCCGGGTAATAATGGGTCTCTCTCAATTAAGTTGTCTTGGGAAGCTGCCGCCAGATTCACCGCTGCAGATTTTGAAGTCAAGCTGCCGCCTGGGTTTGAAAAGGTAGTGGTCCAGTGAACATGCAAAGCAACGCCTTCCCCGCTGCTTGTGAGTGCGAATCGGAAATCCCCTTTCAGTGGGATCAGTACCCTGAAGGAGATACATTAGCGAATGACCAATAATAATCACCCTACGTTCGGCATTTCCCCGCAGCAGACTGCAGGGCACTTCAATTTCGATGCAATACTGCCTCTGGTGAATAAACCAAGCAGGTACTGCGGATTCGAATTCAATGCCGTCCGCAAGGACTGGCACCAGGTCGAACTCCACATAGCTCTGGCCTTTCCTGATCTGTATGAAATCGGCATGTCGCACCAGGGCTTGCAGATACTTTACCAGATTCTTAACCGACGGCACGATATCCTGGCAGAAAGGGTTTATACTCCTGACACGGATCTGGAACAGATTCTCCGCTCCAAGGGTCAACATCTTTTTTCCCTTGAATCCCGGCGGCCCCTAATGGATTTTGATATTATCGGCATCACCCTTCCATATGAACTGTGTTACAGCAACATCCTGACCATACTTGATCTGGCTTCCATTCCATTCCGTGCCGCAGAGCGCGACAACAGCCATCCACTGGTGCTGGGCGGAGGACCTTGCGCCTTTCATCCTGAACCGGTTGCAGATTTTTTTGATGCCATCCTGCTCGGAGACGGCGAAGAGGCTGTTCTTGAGATAGCCGACATTGTTGTTGCCGCTAAAAAGGAAGGTATGGGAAGGGCTGAACTGCTTGACCTGCTGCGCATGGTTGAAGGTCTTTATGTACCAGGATTCTTCAAGCCGCGTTATGACCAGAACGGCCGTTTCCTGGGCATGAAACCTTTGCAGGAGGATTATTGCAAAGTAAAGCGCCGGATTCTGCCAAGTCTCCAAGGCCATATGTATTCAAGGCCACTGGTATCCATAAATAAGATTGTCCATGACCGGTTCGGCCTGGAGATTGCCAGAGGATGCACGCGGGGATGCCGGTTCTGCCAGGCCGGCGTTATCTACCGGCCGGTTCGGGAGCGTTCCCCTGAACAGGTGTTGGCAATGGCGCTGGAGGGCATCAACAACGGTGGTTTTGAGGAACTTGCGCTGCTTTCCTTGAGTACTGGCGACTATTCCTGTTTGGGCGACGTGCTGATCAATCTCATGGATGAATTTGTTGATCAGAAGGTCTCGGTTTCCATGCCGTCCATGCGGGTGGGAACATTGACCCCGGCTATCATGGAACAAATCAAAAGGGTACGGAAAACCGGGTTCACCCTGGCGCCGGAAGCCGGTTCGGAACGGTTGCGCCAGGTCATCAATAAAGGGATCACCGAAAATGACCTGCTTGACACCTGCAAACAAGCCTTTGGCCTCGGCTGGAAACTCATCAAACTGTATTTCATGTTTGGCCTTCCTACTGAGACTTGGGAAGACCTGGAGGCTATTCCGCAACTTGCCCGAAAGGCAATGAGGATGGCTGGCGGTTCCAGGTGCCAAATCAATGTGAGTGCCGCGACCTTTGTGCCCAAGCCCCATACTCCTTTTCAGTGGGAGCAACAACTCAGTATTGACGAGGGGTGTGAGAGAATTGCCTTTTTGAAAAGAAGCTTGCAGGGGAAAACGTTGAAATTGAAATGGCATGATCCAAAGCAGAGCTTTCTTGAGGGCGCCATGTCGCGCGGTGACCGGCGCTTAGCCGATGTTATTGAGGAGGCATGGCGGCAAGGGGCGCGCCTTGATGCCTGGTCCGATCATTTTGACCTTTCTTTATGGCAGCGGTCTGCTGAAAAATGCGGCATTGATCTTGCTGGTTATCTGCGTAAATATGCAGTAACCGAGCCTCTTGCCTGGCAGCATCTTGATGTGGGGGTTGCGGAAGGTTTTTTTGTAGAGGAGCTTGAGAAATCCAGAATAGGCGAATATACGCCGGATTGCAGAGGCGAGGGCTGCCAGAAATGTGGACTGTGTGATTTTAAAATCGTCAAGCCCATAGTTTTTCATGAAAAGAAGAAAAACTCGGCAGAAGGGGGTATTCAGCAAACAGGTGAAGTACAGCAGCCCGATGTCTCAGACCATGCAAAGCCAGAAAGCAGCCCATTACCCAAGAAAAGAGGGCAGGCGGTCGAACCATGTTTTACCTATAAATTTACTTATGTAAAATCCGGAGAAGCCCGCTTTATTAGCCATCTGGAACTGATTCAGATGTTTTTCCGGGTTTTCAGGAGGATCAAGCTTCCCGTGTTGTTTTCAAAAGGATTCAATCCAAGCCCCAAAATTGCGTTCAGTCCTGCACTTCCGGTGGGTACAGAAAGCAGAGCAGAATTTTTTCTGGCGGATTTATCCGAATCTCTGATTGACACGGCTTCTCTTATTGCTTTAATGAATCAACACCTTCCTCCCGGTATACGGATCACTAACATAGATAGTGCCTTAAAAAAAACGGGAGAAAAGATGGAAATTTGTTATCATATTTCTTTGCCAAAGACTCCTGACTCCCTGATGTTGGATAATTTCCTTGAAAAGGAACATTTTTTTCTAACCAGGAAGAGAAAAGGTAAGGAAAAAGAGATAGATGCAAGGGCCATTGTCTCTGATCTGTCTCTTGTTGAGAATGGAACAGTCAAGCTTGCCATGATCTGCCAAGCCGGTCAGGCCAGCATCAAGCCTATGGAACTGCTCAAAGGACTTCTCGGTTTGTCGGATGACGATGTATGCCTGGCAAAAGTCGTCAAAGAGGGGACCCGGGAACTGCAATAAAGGAAATATCTTTATGGCTACAGATTTGATAATAAATGCCACACCTTTTGAAGTACGCATTGCCCTGGTGGAATATGGCAATCTCGTTGAGTTCTATCTGGAAAGGCCTACGGAAAAAAGCCTGGTGGGTAATGTCTATCGCGGCAGAGTTCGGCGTGTTTTGCCTGGTATGCAGGCGGCCTTTGTGGATATCGGGCTAGATCGCACAGGTTTTCTTTACATCGATGACATTTATATTGATGCTGAGAAGTTTGAAGACAGACTGCAGGTTCTTGAGAACTCGGATGATGAGAATGCATGTTGCGGCAATGGTATTTCTGATTCAATGGGACGTGCGATACCTGGCGTCAATATAGAGGAGTTGTTGAGCGAGGGTCAGAATATTCTGGTGCAGATCTGTAAGGAGCCCATCGGCACCAAAGGGGCGCGTTTGACCAATCATATCACTTTGCCCAGTCGTAACCTGGTTTTTATGACCAAGACCGATCATGTGGGGGTCTCTAAAAAGATAGAAGGCGAGGATGTCCGGCAGCAACTTCGTGATGAAATTGAAATTCTCAGACCGGCGGGCATGGGCTTTATTGTCAGAACAGTGGGGGAAGGCGCCAGCAGCGAAGAGCTGGAGGCGGATATGGAGTATCTCCTTTATCTGTGGAGCGAAGTTGAAGGCCGTTCCGCCAAAGCCCCTATTCCGAGTCTGGTCTACGAAGACCTGGATATAACCTTGCGGACCGTACGAGACATGTTTACTCCTGAGGTGGACCGATTGGTGGTGGATGATAAAAAAACCTATAAAAGGGTCCTGGCCTTTGTTGATAATTTTGCCCCGCACCTGAAAGACAAGGTCCACTTCTGCGAGGAAGAAAATTCTGTTTTTGATGTATACGGCATCCAGATGGATGTCAACCGGGTGCTTGATAAAAAGATATGGTTGCGCTGTGGCGGCTATATCATCATCGAAATCACGGAAGCATTGACGGTTATTGACGTCAACACCGGCCGTTATGTGGGAAAGGATGATCTCGAAGAAACCATTTTCAAGACCAACATGGAAGCGGTCAAAGAGATAGCATACCAACTACGCCTCAGAAATATCGGCGGCATTATCATTATGGACTTTATTGACATGGAAAACGAGGCCCACCGGGAAGAGGTATTCAGGGCCTTGGTGGAGGCCTGTAAAAAAGACAAGAGCAAGATTAATATTCTTAAAGTCTCTGAATTCGGTCTGGTGCAAATGACCAGGAAACGCAACCGGGAAGATTTATACCAAACCATATGTGAACCATGCTTTTATTGTCACGGCGAAGGAGTTTTAAAATCGAACCGGACCATCTGTCATGAGATATTCCGGAAAGTCTTGCGGAGCGGGCCAAAAATGCCTGGGAAGACAGTGAGTCTCAAGGTCAACCCCCAGGTTGCTTCGTTAATGCTGAAAGATGAAAGCAAGACCATTGATGAGCTTGAGCAGGATATAAGCAAACGATTAGTCATTATGCCTTCAAAAGATATGCATGTTGAAAAGTACGAAATAATCTGGAGCGCGGAGAAGTAGATCCTATTTTGCAACTTGACAATTTGTCCTATTATGGTATTAATCTCCGTTTCACTGCAAACACATGTAATTGTCTGTATGCCGATGGAAAACAATCGGCAGCATTATCAAAAGTGGAGGAACTATGTACGCAATTATCCGCACCGGCGGTAAACAATATCAAGTAGAACCAGGCACCCGGGTGCGTGTTGAGAAGCTGGCAGGTGAAATAGGCGCCACGGTCGAGCTTACCGATGTGCTGTTGGTCGCTGATGGCGACGATATTAAGGTCGGGCAGCCTGTCCTTGATGGAGCCAAAGTGACTGCCCAGATTGTTGAGCAGGGAAAGGATAAGAAGGTAATTGTCTTCAAAAAGAAACGCAGAAAGGGATACCGGGTAAAAAAAGGTCATCGCCAGTTGTTTACCGCACTTGAGATAAAAGATATAGCTGTATAATACGCAATTAACTATTGATGAACTAGTAAAAAATATATGGATGGCTAAGCACAAAAGTTCGATATACAAGGCGTAGTGGTATCGAGGCAGCGGAGACATACATACGGTATGTTGAGCATGCCGAGAATCTGCTACAACGCAGGAGACCGGACTTTTTGCGACGCCATCAACTATTCATTGACATACATAGAGGTTTAGTCGTGGCACATAAAAAAGCTGGAGGCAGCTCCCGAAACGGAAGAGACAGTATAGGTCAGCGACGCGGAGTGAAGAAATTCGGCGGTCAGGTTGTTAAAGCAGGAAATATCCTGGTCCGGCAACTGGGCACAAAAATTCATCCTGGGAAAAATGTCGGTTTAGGTAGAGATTACACTCTGTTTGCTAAGGTTGACGGCATTGTAACATTCGAGAAATTCGGCCGGGACCGTAAACGTGTTAGCGTCTACCCCGTTGAATCTCCATCCTAAAAGGCTATTACTGGTCATCTCCGCTTTACGTATTGTTTAGGGACCGTTTCTTTTATCACTGTAATGAACTGATTTGAAAAACAATGGCTTTCATTGATGAGGCCAAGTTTTATGTTAAGGCCGGGGACGGAGGCAATGGCTGCGTCAGTTTCAGGCGTGAGAAGTTCGTCCCCAAAGGCGGTCCTGATGGCGGTGATGGCGGTAACGGCGGTTCAGTCATCATAGAGGCGTCAAAACGTCTCTATTCCCTCATCGATTTTCGGTATAAATCCCACTTCAAGGCAGAAAAAGGCGCCCATGGCCAGGGCAAGGATAAACACGGCCGTAAGGGCAAGGACAACATTGTTGCCGTGCCGGTCGGTACCCTGATAAAGGATGCTGAAACCGGCGAAGTTCTTGCTGATTTACTCAACGACAAAGAACGGTTTCTTTCCGCCGCGGGAGGAAAAGGGGGCGCCGGCAACGCCCATTTTGCCACGGCCCAGAATCGTGCCCCCCGCAAAGCCACCAAAGGCCGTCCCGGAGAGGAGCGCTGGTTGCGGGTCGAGCTGAAACTTCTTGCCGATATCGGTCTGATCGGCCTGCCCAATGCCGGCAAATCAACTCTGCTTTCCAAACTTTCAGCAGCCAATCCCAAAGTAGCTCCTTACCCCTTTACCACCCTGCAACCACAATTGGGTGTTCTTCATTTTGAAGATGGTCCATCATGCATCATCGCAGATATACCAGGGCTGATCGAAGGGGCGCATCGCGGCACCGGTTTAGGGCATAAATTTCTTCGCCACATTGAAAGAACCCGGGTGATGTTGCACCTGATAGATGCATCCGCAGAAGGGGGTGATCCTGTTAACCAGTTCAAGGTGCTTGAAAACGAACTGCAGTGTTATAATGAACAACTCATGGACAAGCACCGTCTCGTTCTGCTCAATAAAATTGATTTGGTTCCCGATGAAGCGCACCGGGAAAATCTGCAGGATATGTTCAGAAAAGAAGGGATAGAAATCCTGGAGATTTCTGCCTTGACAGGTGAGGGACTTGACCAACTCAAAGTGACCATTGCTGCAATGCTTGAGGAATAGAGGGAACTACGCAAAATTGCGAACTACAGCAATTTTGTGTTAAACGCGACTTCGTCGCTATAAAATTTTTGTTATATTTAGGCGCAGAGCGCCTAAAGAGCGAATTTAAAAAATCGAGTAGTGACATGACATTTCAGGTATCGAGAGAGGAAGGACTACAGCTTCGCCAATCATATTTAAAAAAGGCGAAGCGAGTTGTCGTGAAAGTAGGCAGTGCTATTCTGACGGCGAAGGACGGCTTGAATAATGATGTGATCGAAAACCTTGCCCAAGGGCTTGCTGTTTTAAAAAAAGAGGGTAGGGAAGTCATTCTGGTAAGTTCAGGTTCGGTGGCGGCTGGTAGGAAAAGATTGGCAATGGCGCGGCATGATATCAGCTTGAAGGAAAAGCAGGCTGTCGCTGCAGTGGGCCAGAGTAGTCTCATGCGGGCCTATGAAGATGTTTTTGAAACATATGGCCAAAAGGTCGCCCAAATTCTGCTGACCCATGATGATTTCTCGCACAGAGATCGTTACTTAAATGTGCGCAATACGCTTTTCACCCTGCTTGGTTGGAAAATTCTGCCCATTATCAATGAAAATGATACGGTCTCGGTGAAAGAATTGCGTTTCGGAGACAACGACGCCTTGGCTGCCATGGTTGCCAACATGATTGAAGCCGATATCTTCATTTGTCTCACCGATGTTGACGGACTCTACTCCGGCAATCCAAATACTGATGCAGAAGCACGTCTTGTCAATACTGTTGTTAAAGTAGACCACAAGGTAGAGAAAATGGCAGGCCATGTAAGTGGATTGCTTGGCACCGGAGGCATGCGCAGCAAGATCCATGCGGCAAAAATGGTCTCGGTCCGCGGCGCCTGTTCTTTTATCGGCTCAGGCCGTGAGGCCCAGATTCTGCAGCGCCTGTTTGTCGGCGAGCCGGTCGGCACCTTCTTTCTGTCTCAGGAAGAAAAGATGCAGAGCCGTAAGCATTGGATTGCCTATACACTTCGGCCCAAGGGTTTTTTGGTGCTTGACGATGGCGCCTGTAATGCGTTATTGAAGCGGGGTAAAAGTTTGCTGCCTTCGGGGATTATTGAGGTGCGTGGCAGTTTTGGTATTGGTGCGCCGGTCCATTGCCTGGATATCCATGAAAATGCAGTGGCGGCAGGCCTAGTGAATTACAAATCGAGTGATGTTGAAAAGATACAGGGAGCCAAGACCACAGAGATAGATGGAATCCTTGGGTACAAGGATAGTGATGAAGTGATACACCGGGATAACCTGGTGATTCTTTAATATGGGGTGATTTTTCTGAAGAAAAGAGAGGGCAAGAAATGACCAGTGTAATGAATGCTTCCACAACGGTAACTGTTGAAAATATGGCAAGGGATGCCAAAAAGGCGGCCAGGGAGGTTTCCTGCCTTTCCACCGAACAGAAGAACAACGTCTTGCTGCGCATGGCAGATGCTCTGATCGATCAGCAAGGGTATATAAGGGAAGAGAACGAGAAGGATCTTGTTGCCGGCAGGGAAAAAGGGCTTTCTTCGGCAATGCTTGACCGGCTTGCGCTGTCCGATAAGGTTATGCAGTCCATGATTGCCGGTCTCAAGGAGATTGCAGCGTTGGCTGATCCGGTTGGTGAAATAGCAGAAATGGTCAAACGGCCTAACGGATTGATGATCGGAAAAATGCGAATTCCCCTTGGCGTCATAGGCATGATCTACGAATCCCGACCCAATGTAACCGTAGATGCCGCTGCACTTTGCCTCAAGGCAGGAAACAGTGTCCTGCTGCGGGGCGGCTCCGAGGCTATCCATTCCAATCTTGCTTTGGCTAAAGTGCTCCAGCAGGCCCTGGAGGCCGAAAATATAAATGGGACCGCGATTCAGGTGATTCCGGTAACAGACCGGGAGGCAATTAATGCCTTACTGACCTTTGAAGAGTATGTTGATCTCATCATTCCCCGCGGCGGGGAGGGGTTGATCCGCTTTGTGGCGGAGAATTCCCGGATTCCCGTTCTTAAACATTATAAAGGAGTTTGTCACATCTTTGTCGACCGTGATGCCGACCTGGAAATGGCTGACAGTATCGTTATGAATGCCAAGGTCCAGCGGCCCGGCGTATGCAATTCCCTTGAAACTTTACTGGTGCATGAGGGTATTGCCCAAGAATTTCTACCAAAGGCTGCTGCTACATTAGGCGGAGCAGGGGTGGAATTGCGCGGCTGCCCCGAGACCAAGGCAATCCTTCCTGATATACCGGAGGCCAAGGAATCGGACTGGGGTGCGGAGTTTCTTGATCTGATTTGTGAATGCTTCCACCCGCTTCAGTGACGGCGGCCAGTACGGTCTTGGCGCTGAAATCGGCATCAGCACGACTAAGCTGCATGCCTATGGCCCCATGGGACTAAAAGAGTTGACTACCCAGAAGTTCATTGTGTATGGAGAAGGACAGATACGCAGCTGATTTATGAAGACATTAGATTTGCCAGCGGATATTGGAAAACGGGTAGGTCTTTTGGGCGGGACCTTTGATCCTGTCCATAATGGACATTTCGCAGCAGCGTCTTCCGCCAAAAAAGCTTTCTCGCTTGATACAATAATTTTTATCCCGGCAGCCCACCCACCCCATAAAACCGACCATACATTATCGGCATTCCAGCACCGGGTCGCCATGCTTCAGGACGCAGTAGGCAGACATCCTGCTTATTTTGTTTCCCAAATGGAAGCAGAGCGAGAAGGCGGGTCGTATACCATTGATACCTTAACTCTTCTGCGGGAACAGCTCGGAAGTGAAGTGCAGCTTTTTTTTATTATCGGTATCGATGCGTTTGCTGAAATAGCAACATGGAAGGATTATGACCAGTTATTGGACCGTTCCCATTTTATTGTCATTGATCGGCCCTCCCCCAGACAGGAGAGGGTAATTGATGCTGTTGCCAAGCATTTTCATGGATGGCAGCAGGCTCCGCAACGAGGGTACTGGTTTAAAGGTGGAGTGGCCGGAAGAATTTATTCCCTGCGCATGGAGCCTGTTAATGTTTCATCTACTGAAATCAGGCGGCTTGTACGATCAAATAATTCAGTTGCCGCCATGGTGCCCTCGGGTGTTGAGGAGTACATCAAAGAGCATGCTCTCTATAGGTAATTATTATCCGAATTGGAAACAACTTGTTCCAGCTTCCTCCAAGTCTGTGACTTTCCGGATGTGAACTAGTTGCTGTCAAGGACTTTGTCAATAATGGTATTCAGTTCATTTTCTTTGATAGGCTTTGAAACATATTCATCCATGCCGGCCTCAAGACATTGTTCGCGGTAACCTGTCATAGCGTGGGCTGTCAGTGCTATGATCGGAATATGCTCGCCGGTTGCTTGTTCATGTTGTCTGATAATCCGGGTTGCTTCAAAACCGTCCATTTCAGGCATCTGCACATCCATTAAGATCAAATCAAAATAGTTGCTGTTATATTCTTCAACCGCCTCTTTGCCGTTCTCAACAGAGGTGACTTGGTGGCCTTTTCGTGAAAGGAAAATGTTGGCCACCTTCCTGTTTACCGGATTGTCTTCGGCGAGTAAAATATGTCTTCCTATTTCAGTCATACCTGCCTGCTGTTCCGATATCTCGGTTTGTTTCTCTTCCTGGATGGAGTGGCGGGTAACGAGTTCATAACTTGTATCGTCAGCGGCAAGGACCTTGATCACTGTGTCGAGAAGATCGGATTGGGTTACAGGCTTTACCAGATAGCCTCTAATGCCAAGTTTTTTGCAGCGCGCCGCGTCTCCCCGCACACCTGTTGAGGTCAGGAGAATGATTTTGGTTTTCTGGAAGCGCGTATCCTGTTTGATAAGCGGGGCAATGGTAAAGCCGTCTTTGTGCGGCATTTGGAGATCAAGAAGAACGAGCCTGAAACCTTTCATTCCTCCATTTTCTCGCTTTTCAAGTTGCCTGAGGCCATCGTCTCCTGTGGCGGCAAGGGTTACATCCATGCCCCAGTCGGTGAGCATGTCACGTATAATCGTGCGGGTGGACTTGTTGTCATCAATAACAAGCACCGGGATGTTTTGCAGGTCCACTTGAGAAGCAGTAAAGGGATTGGTCGAAGCTTTTTGTTTCCTGAGAGGAAGTAGAAAGGAAAAAGTGGATCCTTCTCCTTCCTTACTTTCCACGGTGATTGAGCCGCCCATCAAGGTCACAAGCTTCAGGGTGATGGCAAGCCCCAGACCTGTACCGCCATATTTTCTTGTGGTGGAAGTATCAGCCTGGGCAAAGCTTTCGAAAAGAACATCCCTCTTGTTTTCCGGTATACCGATACCAGTGTCTGTAACCGAAAAGCGGAGAGTAACATAGTCTTCGTCTTCAGCGTCCTTCTCTACTCTGATTATTATTTCGCCCTGCTCCGTGAATTTAAGGGCATTGCCTGCCAGGTTCGTAAGTATCTGGCGGAGCCTGCCGGGATCCCCGATCAAATGGTCCGGCAGGTTGGGCGCGATATGGCAGGCAAGCTCCAAGCCTTTTTCATGGGCACGTATGGCAAAATCAAGGGTCGTTTTTTCTACTACATTTCGCAGGCTAAAGTCGGATTCGTCAAGGTCCATTTTCCCGGCTTCGATCTTGGTGAAATCCAGGATGTCGTTGATGATGTCCAGGAGAAAGTCGGCAGAATCTTTGGCCATGGTAAGATGATCGCGCTGCTCATGGGTGAGCTCGGTTTCCAGGACAAAATTGGTCATGCCGAGTATGCCGTTCATCGGGGTGCGGATTTCGTGACTCATGTTAGCCAGGAAATCGCTTTTCGTTCTGTTTGCTTCTTCGGCTGCCTCCTTTTGGATTCGTAATTCCTCAGTGATTTTGCGGTCGGTAATATCCTGCGCCACACAGACGATTCCCCAAATGTTGCCATTATGATCATAGAGGGTTGAGCTTGAAAAGAGGACCGGAATAATGGCGCCAAACTTGGTGAGATAATTCTGTTCAATGTTCTTGGTGTGTTCTCGATCATGAATCGCTTTCCAAAGGGAGCCGTCGGCAACGGATTTCCAAACAGTTAAGTCTTCGTCTATTTCTTCAGTTGGGGCAAAAATAATATCAGCTGGTTGGCCGATCAACTCTTTATCCTCATACTGCAACATCTCACAGAGCGCAGTATTAACCTTTTGGATCCTGCCATCCGGTGAAACCAAACAAAGGCCATTAAGCATTGCGTTGAAGACTCGTTCCGAGAGCTTGCTCGTTTCAATAAGGTCTTTCTGATATCTTTCAACGCTTTCGAGCATTTTGTTAAAGGTGGTGGCAAGCTCGCCGACCTCATCCTGAGAAGTGATTCCAATTCTCTTCGAAAAATCTCCTGAAGTTGCTGCCTTGGCCATGGAAATGAGTTTGGTGATGGGACTTGTAATACTTTGTGAAAAGAAGGTGGAAAGAATTACAAGCACGACAAACAGAACAAAGCCTGACCAGATTATTGTATTTTGAAGTTTTTGGGGGGCAGCAATGAATTCTTCATAGGGAAGGAATACCATGACATATAACGGTAATTCCTTTAAAGGGGAGATAGAGATGAATCCATTAACACCCTGGATTGTTGCCTGAAAAAAACCGTTGCCACGCTTCACAGCCTCGTCCCAGATATCAGGATTCTTTGCCGGGAGTTTGATTGTTTTAAGCTTGAAGCGTTGGTTGGTTGAAGAAAGTATTGTTCGGCCGGAATCAACCAGGGAGATAGACCTATAGACACCGCTGTGAATAGTGGAAATATGGTTGACCAGGTCCGATAATCTGAAAGTCCCAATTAAGACACCAACCAGTTTGTCTCCGAAATATTCACTTTTGCTTTTTGCTATATGAACCGCATTTGAATGAAGATCAGGATCATTTTCAATGGATGAGATATAAAAGGCACTATCATTTTGTATGGTTTTTATAAAAACCTCCGTTTTGCTCAGATCCTCAAGTTTCAAACTGAGGGTGTTGTCAACATATTTGATGATTTCTTCGCCTGTTTCATCAATAAAACGGATTTCAGCAAATTCGCTGGTGAACTTCTTGAGATAGCGCCGCAAGGGAAGGTCCAGAAATTTTCTGCCGTATTCTTCAACCTCTCTTCCTTCAAGGATTCTGCCCATGATGGAGGTTTTATAATTAACAAAGCTGGAGAGCATCTCGCTAGCATGTTGAGCATGGTTCAGCATTGATTTGCGCTGGTCTTCCAGAAGTGCCTTATAAATAACGTAATAACTGGTGATACTGAGAACCATCGTCAAAGATGCGATGGTAAGAATTTGTATGAAGAGAAATTTTGATCGGAGGGATTTAAACATTTTATAATGAACTTACCGGGATGACGCTGTTTTCCACAATGATTTCCTTTCCTTTCTTTTCACAGGATCCTCGTATTGGGAATATTTTAGAATTGACTGCTCTCTGCTCTATGGATTATGTTGCAGTCACTATAAATTATAAGTGATATATAAATTGAAAATATTCTGCATAACCTATTATGATTTTTGTGAATTTAGTTCTTACTATTCTAGCTAATTCACCGTACTCTTTTCAACTCTTGTTTTAAGGAGGTGTTGTTTCAGAAACACTTTTATTATTTCACATGATGTTTTAAGAAAATAACCTTCATACGTTTTCCCTTTTTTAGCATGCATGTTTCCCTTTTTTCAGCCAACAAATCTCTGACCAGCAAGCTGGTCATAGCCGTAAGCATTTTTATAATCCTGGGCAGCTTCTTATTCTGGTTCTCGTTTTTTTCAAAAGAGCAAAAGCATTTACTTGAGGATTCTATAAACTTTGTGGCTTCCTCTTCCGAAGTCGTCAAGCAGAGCCTGAGGTATGACATGCTTGCCGCCAACATGCAGGACATCCAACCCACGCTGGAATCCATCGGCACGTCGGATATTGTTGAGGGAGTTAAAATATTCGGCACAAAAGGCAGGGTGTTTTATTCGTCTGACAAGGATGAAGTCGGAAAAAGCCTGGGAAAGGAAAACATTGTGTGCAAGGATTGTCATTTTTATTCGACAACCGATAAAGAACAACGGCTGGTTGAGGTAAAAAGGTGGATCATCCAGCAGCGCGAAGAATACCGGACACTTACCTATGTTGATCCCATTTATAATGAGCCCGATTGTTCCACCGCCGTCTGCCATGCCCATCCTGAGGACAAAAAGGTTCTCGGCTTGCTGATGACCGATTTTTCCCTCAAGGGAATTGACGCCAGGATGAGGCAACAGAAGATTGCCACCACTGTGTATCTTATTTCCTTTGTTGTTTTGATTGGATCGGCCCTCAGTTATATCCTGTGGATCCTTGTCCTCAAGCCATTAACTTCCCTGTCTGATGGGATGGTTACCGTGTCTTCCGGTGACCTTTCACACAAGGTGCCGGTGACTACCGAGGATGAACTGGGCAGACTTGCAGAAACTTTTAATTCCATGACGGATGAACTGAACACTTCCAGGGGAAAGATGGAAAAGTGGACCCAGAACCTTGAAGAGGAAGTGGATAAAAAGACCGAGCAGATCAAAAAAGCCCAGGGGAAGCTTATTCAGGCGGAAAAGCTGGCTGCCCTGGGCCGGCTCACCGCAGATATCGCGCATCAGATCAGGAATCCGCTTGCCGCCCTTGGCGGTTTCGGCAGAAGGCTGCAGAAGCTTGCTTCTACAGAAAAGCAGGAAACCTATGCTGATATTATTGTCAACGAAGCGGAAAGGCTCGAACGGATTTTGAGGGATGTGCTGACCTTTTCCTGGGACGCAAAGTATCGTCTCGAGCGCATGCCGGTCTCTGATGTGGTGAGGGATGCCATACTTGTCTCCAAAGAGATCTGCGATGATCATGGCATAACCATCGAGCTAAAAATCAACACCCAGTTGTCCGTGCTTATAGATCCTGCCCAATTGCGCGAAGCACTGAACAATATTATCGCAAATGCCATTGATGCCATGCCGGATGGCGGGATTCTGTCGCTGGTGATCGATGAGGAAGAATATAACTTTTTGAAATATGTGGTAATCCATGTTTCCGACACCGGGCCGGGAATTCCTGAAAGCGAGCTTTCCCGTATCTACGAACCATTTTTTACCACCAAGAAAATCGGCCAGGGAACTGGTTTGGGCCTTGCCATTTGTCGGAAGATTATTGAAGAACACGGCGGATTCATTAAGGCAGGGAACCTATCCGAAGGGGGCTTCAGGGTAAGTCTATATTTAATATATCAGGCACCGGAAGATATTGACACTGAACCATGCTGGGAATTCATGAAGTGCGGCCGAAATATCAACAGTGAACAGCGCTGCCCGGCATACCCCTATTTCGGTAGAGCTTGTTGGGCGGTTGCGGGTACCTTATGTGAAGGAAAAGTGCAGGGCACCTTTGCCCAGAAACTGAATGACTGCCATAAATGTGATTTTTATAAAGAAGCGACAACCGTAAAAAATTAATCTCCTCTGCCTTCCTTTTGGCAGCATTTCTAAATGAATGAAGGCCCAAACCGTTTATCTTTTTACACTTTCATTTTGATTTCACCACCTGAATCCAGTAAAATTTAGTAATTGTACAGGGCATCATTATTAAATCCGCAGGCAAATTCGACTGCCATTTTTCTTCGCAAATTTTCCCCGCAAGCAAGTGAAATGGCTCCAATATTATCTTGAACGGGAAGGAGTTACCAACTGTTATTTTCTCAAAGGAGGAATACGTCAGTGGATGAATGATGGTTATGATTCCAAAGGCAATATGAACTGATCCCTGAAAGCAACCAACATGTATTTTTTACCTTCCTTTTTTCTCCACAGTTGTATCTACTTTAATAACAGTGACAAAGATTCAATTCGAATTTCGGGGGTGATATGAAATTTTAACACTATGAAAATTGTAATATCATGCACGACCTTAATAGGCTAGGGAATGCCTTTGCTTGTAACAGCATTTTAAAATGTTTGCCGCAAGGCTGCAGACAGAAGCGAATTTCAAAATAATGTTAGAACACTAACGCGGAGGAAAAACATAATGAAATTAAGATCCTTAACAGTGATGATCGGGTTTGCTTTTCTGCTCATGCTGCCGGCTCTTTCCTACGGGATCGGCTTAGAAGTCGCTGTAGGCGGTTGGCAGCAAAATCCAAAGGGTACATTGGGATTTAAACCTGACCCTTTGATTGACAGTTCCATTGACCTTGAAAATGAAGCTAATTATGGCGATGAGATAAAGCCTTTCGGCCGGGTGAAAATAGATATGCCCCTTGTCCTGCCCAATATCTATCTCATGGCCACCCCCATGGAATTCGAGGAAACCGGCCGGAAGTCAGCGCAATTCAGCTTCGGTGATGTAACCTTTGATGGAGGCGTTGACTTTCAATCAAAACTGCAACTGAACCATTACGATGTCTGCCTGTTTTACGGCCTGCCGTTTTTGGAAACCGCGTCTCTTGAAAAACTGAATGTTGAAGTCGGCCTCAATGTCAGGATCGTAGACATTGAAGCCCGCGTGAGTCAGCAAACTTTTGTACAATTGGAAGAATCGACCTCCGAGACATTCTACATTCCCATGATTTTTCTGGCAGCCCAGTTCCGGCCGATAGAGTCGCTGGGCCTGGAAGTAGAGGGACGCGGCATTGGCTATAGCGACAACGCTTATTACGATATAATCGCCCGCATTCGCTATAAGATTTTCGGGCCCATGGCAATAGCCGCCGGTTGGCGGTATGAAAAACTGGAAATTGACGAAGAGGACGTTCTTGCGAATGTCGAATTCAGCGGGCCGTTTGGTGAAATTGTTTTCACCTTTTGATGTCAGGAGATGATGATATGGATTAAAACGTTCTTAAAAGATACGCGGAGTAAATGAACGGGGCAGTTATCGCTGCCCCTTTTTTTGTGCCTGAATGGAGGCGTAATCCTTTTCCTTGCCCATCTCCGTCATTCAATTTTCTTTTTTACGCTCTTGCCTTTTTCACTTTATTTATGATAGCCAGAAATATACAGGCATTTTGCCAGTTTTTGATGGAGGAAGAGGGCCTACGCAAAATTGCGAACTGATGCAATTTTGTGTTAAACGCGGCTACGCCGCTATTCAAGGCAGAGCTAAATTTATGGCAAGTAATTGTTTGATTTAGTTACATAAAAAACAACATAACAAATTTATTTTTTATGTTTAGGTGCGGAGCGCTTACGTTGGGTCCGAAAGAAGCAGGTGATCTGATCACTCAGCATGGTGACTGGCAGGAACCTACAATGATTAATTTGGCATGACTGGGGGTGGAATGAATTATGACTGATCAATGCGATATAGGACTTATCGGCCTTGCGGTGATGGGCCAGAATCTTATTTTGAATATGGCGGATCATGGCTTCAACGTGGCAGCATACAACCGTACTACCAGTAAGGTTGACGACTTTCTCGCAGGCCCGGCACAAGGTAAGGCAATTGTGGGATGTTACAGTCCGGAAGAACTGGTTAAAAAACTGAAGCGGCCCCGGCTGGTAATGATGATGGTGAAGGCAGGGGATCCGGTCAGTCATACCATCAAACAAATAATACCATTCATGGAAAAAGGCGACATCATCATCGATGGCGGCAATTCATATTACGAAGATACGGAACATCATATACAAGAGCTTGAACCTCTTGGCATATTGTATCTGGGAACCGGCGTCTCAGGAGGGGAAGAAGGTGCACGTCACGGCCCTAGCATTATGCCCGGTGGATCGGTCGACGCCTGGCCCCATGTCAAATCGATCTTTCAGGCAATAGCGGCGAAGGTAGGCCCTAATAATGACATTCCATGCTGCGAGTGGATTGGCGGCGGCGGGGCCGGCCACTATGTAAAGATGGTTCATAATGGCATCGAATACGGAGACATGCAGCTTATATGCGAAGCTTACAGCCTTTTGCAGGAAGGGTTGGGTCTGTCGAATGAGGAATTATATGATGTGTTTACAGAATGGAACAGGGGGGAACTGGACAGCTTCCTTATTGAGATCACCCGGGATATCTTTTCCGTAATTGACCCTGATACGAATAAGTCACTGGTGGATGTGATCCTCGACAAAGCAGGTCAGAAGGGCACGGGAAAATGGACGAGCCAGCTTGCCCTCGACCTCGGGGTTCCGACAACTCTGATTACAGAAGCAGTGTTTGCCCGTTGCCTGTCAGCGCAAAAAGACAAACGCGTTCGGGCCGGCAGGATCCTGACCGGGCCGGCCGGTGCTCTTGAAAAGTTTCGTGATTCGACGGATCGGGATGATTTTATCGAGTCTATCAGGAGAGCGCTCTATGCGTCGAAGATATGCAGTTATGCCCAAGGGTTTTTCCAGCTCCAGGCTGCCGCTGCAGAACACGGCTGGGATTTGAAATATGGAGAGATTGCCATGCTCTGGCGAGGCGGCTGTATCATCCGGGCTGCCTTTCTTGAGCGCATCAAAGAGGCATACGATCGCGATCCGGGGCTTGAAAATTTGTTGCTCGACTCCTATTTCAAAGAGGCAGTGGGAATGAGTCAGAAGGCATGGAGAGATGTCGTTAGTGCCGCAGTGCAGATCGGTATACCCACGCCGGCGATCAGCGCTGCTCTCAATTATTACGACGGCTATCGGAGTGAACGATTACCGCACAACCTGCTCCAGGCACAGCGAGATTATTTCGGCGCACATACCTATGAGCGGTTGGACAAAGAAGGTGTATTTCACACGGACTGGTTAGGTGAACGCCGGCAACCTCAAGAATAATCGTGCAATTGGGCAGGAGTGTGCACAAGAGTCAAACGGAGACTTGATCCATTTCCCGCTAGAATATCAGGTAGATCCTGTAAGGGATAGGGATCATTCGGCTGAAGGCGGCCGTAAAGGTTTCGGATTGATCATTACAAAACGCTTGCCGGCTTCCTGTAAAATTGCTGAAACGTCCTGCACTTCATCGGTCTGAAATCCCTTTTCCAGCTCTTCGATGTATTTCCCCAATAATTCACGGACATCGTTGAGTCCATCTTTGGAAATTTTCGTAATCGTTACATTGGCGCCTCGTGCCATCCGCCTTTCCAGGGCTTCGCGGTTGAAGCCGTAATCAGGATAGAGGCACTGATAGATGACTCCTCCGGTCATCCCGGCACACATCCAGGGCCCGGGATCACCAAGAACTACGGCCCTGCCGCCGGTCATATACTCAAAGGCAAATCCTTTCAAGTAAGATCGTCGCAGACCGGTTCGGTGATCCTTCTCCCGAAGACAATATCCGCCCCGGACATCCTGATACAGGCCCTTGAGTCAGCCAGGTTCTGCACCATCAGGAGTCCGCCCATGGCGCCATACGCGAAACTTTTACCCGTTGACCCGTCAATCCGCCGCCCCAGAACATTCTGTCCCTTGAACACACCCAGGAGACCTCCCATGCTTCCCTTGGCGGCGCCATCCTGTGAACCGCCTTCGACAACCGTTTCAAGGCCTTGAGAGATAAAGGCACAGAGACCATTGCCCGGAACGGAAGAACCGAGCCGCAGGACCGCCTTCATATTCGGATTCGAACCACCGTATTTCCTTTCAATAGCACCGGCAAGATATGTTCCAACCGCCCGGTCCGTACTGTGTACGCCTTCTTCAGCAAAACGGACTAGGGTATCTCCCTGTTCAAAGCGGTCCATGGCCAGGTCAGAGATCAATCTGGTCAGATAATTCAAGGGCTTTCTGACAATTTGCGGTTTCGGATATCTGTCCGGATCGCATGATGATGACGGTGATCGTAAAATATCGGCGGCGTCAAGCAGATCATTCATCCTGTATTGCCGTAATAAATCAGTTCTGCCGACCAAGTCCTGCAGCCGCTGTTCTCCAAGTTCGGCAACCCGCATCCGTATTTCATCACCAATGGCATTAAGCAGCCGGGCAAGATTTTCAGACTCCGCGTCCAGGATGCGCGGTGTAAATCCTTTAACTCCTCGGGCTTCAGCATCCTGCCTGGTTCGAAGCTGGGTTGATATTCCCCGTGGACACCGGTCGAGGTGACACTTCCGGCAGCTGATACAGCCTACACCCATAAGCGCCACCGTGCCGAGCCCAACCCTGTTGGCGCCGAGGAGTATCATTTTCAGAACATCGTCACCGCTTCGCATACCGCCATCAGTCCAGATTTCTATACCATCACGCAGGCCGGATTCGATCAAAGCACGATGCGCTTCGCTCACGCCGATCTCCGCCGGCAGACCGACAAACCGTTTTGCATGTTCGCGGGCGGCGCCTGTGCCGCCCTCAAAACCGCTGATATTGAGAATATCTGCCCCGGCCTTGGCAATACCCACAGCGATTGTTCCCACCCCGCTTGTGACCGGGATTTTTACAGATACACGGGTGTGGGGATTGGCGGTTTTAAGCTCGGTTATGATTTGGGCCAGATCCTCAATGGAATAAATATCATGATGATTCGAGGGAGATATCAGGGTAATGCCTTCCTTGCAATGCCGTGACTTAGCAACCATATCGGAGACTTTGTTGCCAGGCAGGTGGCCTCCCTCCCCCGGTTTTGCCCCCTGGCCAATCTTGATCTCGAGAAAATCGGTGGAATTGAGAAAACCCATGAAGACTCCGAAACGTCCCGATGCTATCTGCTGCCCCCTGTTTCGCCGGTATTTGCCGAGCATTTCCGGAATTTCGCCGCCCTCTCCATTCATGCAGACTATGTTCGCCTTTTGCGCTGCCTCTGCATAGGCTCGAAATGAGTTTTCTCCCTGGGAACCGAATGACATGGCTGCGATTACCAGGGGCATGGCGTGATTGCCAATGGAGATATCAACCTTGTCCATCGTCAAACGCTGTACTTTTGCTGCAGAGATAACCTTTAAAAGATGCCTGATTCCGGTGGGCAGATCTTCCGCTACTTTTTCGAGTTCCTGTGCCATTTCAAGATAACCCGTTTTCCCCACCGCGACATTCCTGAGTATACGGCCTACTTTCGGGTTCCTGACAGGTTCTTTGTAGATAACCGGTTCTTCGCCCGACACAGCTTTTGAATATCTCAGCGTGGCCATCTCGTCCAGGCCGGCAATGCTCAATCCTCCTGAATCCGACGGGCAAAAATTAGGAATCCGCATGATTGCGGCAAGATCAGACTGGAGCCCTATTGCAGAAAAAATCCGGCCATATCCGCACAGCTCATGAATACCCATTGTCGACATGACCTTCTCCATCCCCTTCTGCAGAACAGAAAATGTATTGTCAATGACTACGCCGGTGTCCTGCTTCTCAGCGGCGTATTTACTGGAAATATGCCACATGAGGTAGGGATGGAGAGCGTCCGCGCCAAGCCCGGTGATAAGCATCAGGTCATGAAGATTGCGGACGGCCGCAGACTGCACAATGAGGCTTGCTTCACGTCTGATACCGGTCCTGATCATGAAATCATGCAGATAGGCGACAAGAACGGCCGGGTCAATAAAAACCCTCTCATCTTTAAAGCTGTTTGAATCATCGAGAACGATAAGAACAGCCCCCTCTTTTACCGCCATTTTTGTTTCTTTAGCCAGATTTTCCAGTCTGGCCGTCAAGCCCTCCGCCGGCACATAGGTAGCGTCTATTAACTTCACCAGACCAGGGTCCCTTTGCTGACATGTGTAAAAATCTATCACATCTTCAAAAAGAAATGTGGAATGCTTTGCGCAGATATCACGGCACCGGTCAACTTCAATAATACCTGAAAACGCCTGTGCTCCCAGCAACAGGGGTGTGTCAAGTTCCAGCCCCAGTGGCGGAACTCCTTTTTCACCGCGGATATCAGGTCTGCTTCCCAGGACCACCCTGGTGGAAAAATGCTCGGATTCCCGCTCCCTGTCGATGGCGGGATTCGTTACTACTGCCACGTTTTCCTTACAGTAGTCTGCAATATTGGGAAGTGCTCCGGGAACAAACGAGGCCAGTGGTCCGGTATGCCCCATGGAGCCGATGACTTCCCTGCCGTCGCGCGCTACCCGCTGACGAATCATAAGGTCATAATTGCTCCAGCCAAGCGCTGCCAGGAAACACGGATCATGCAACCCGGCGATAGAAAAATCTTCCCGCAAGAACTGGCCGGAGATAACCGCATTTTTTTTCTTCCAGGTATTTTTCCCGGCGCTTGGAATACCGGTATAAAGCGAGTTGAGGTATTTTTTTGTGCGCCGCCTGCTGCTAAGCAGTTTGACAAGACGTGCCTGGATGGCCCCGTAGTCCAGCACTTCCGCTTGTTTTCCCCTGCCGGCCAGGATGGCAATTTTTTCACCCGGTGCCAACGGGCGCGGGTCGGTCATATTATGTTCGATATCAACAACCCCTTTCTCGGATGACAGGAAATAATTGTAATCACTTTCGCCAAACCAGAGCGGCCTCAGTCCGAGGGCATCGACACTCCCCATGCAGGTATCGCCGCTTCGCGCCAGAACGGCGGCAGGCCCCTGCGCCGAACAGGAAAAAAACCACCGATAAAATGCATATACATCCCGGAGTTCTTGGGGATATTTTTCAACTTCGCTGTAGATAGTTGGGAAAACCATCTCCATCGCTTCCAGAACATCCAGGTCATAGAGATTGATCAGACCTTCAATTACACGATTAAGGTCCTGCGAGTCACTGCCGCCCGGAACAGCCTCTATTTTGAGGGCACGGCCTGTGCTCCGTAACCGCTCAATCGTATTGATCTCACCATTATGGCCAAGGATCGAAAAAGGCTGCGATCGCTCTACCGTCGGCAAAGTATTTGTTGAATAGCGGCCATGGCCCAGAGTTATGACAGAACGCGTATCTTCATCACGGAGTTCGGGAAAGACCCGGGGTAGAAGGTCCGGCATCCCCTGTACTTTGAAGACCACCGTATCAAGGCTGAGTGAGGCTATATGTACTTCCGGCAGTTTACTTTCAATTTCAAGTTGCAGCCTGAAAAGCCTTTTGCGGGAAGCATCCCGGCTGGTATCAGGGATCATCCCGCTTAATTGCCAGAAAAGGGGGGCATCCTGCCGGGCGCGAGGGCCCAGTTCCGCGTCACATGTTTTACCGGACAGTTCCAGAAGAATATCGACGCTCTGCCGCTTAAAGATTTGCCTGGCCCTGGCTATAATCTTCTTCGCCTGTGACCTGGCCGAGGCGGGCAGCAGAAAATGTCCGACCAGGAAACTGTTTGATTCGGCAAGATGGGGGCTCAGGTGGATTCCGGCAAGACGTCTGGCCCATATATCCCGGGGGATGTCCATGGAAATACCGCAGCCGTCCCCCTCGCCGTTGATGTCACCGGACCGGTGCCCCATCTTCCGCAAGGCATCAATGGTCTGGACTATATTGGCGTGGGTGCTGTGTCCCCGTTTATCGATAAAGGCAACTATGGCACAGGCGTCTTTTTCTCTTTCGCGGTAAATTCCCGGATGTAGTTTGTTTTCCAATTCAGTTCCCTCTATTCATTTCAATCAGTCAGTCATATTATAACAAAAGGGCAGGCTGGCATTATTGCACTATCTAAAATGGGTGACCCCTTTGTTGTGTTCAGCTCTGCTTTAAACTTCATGCCAATTCTCAGTATTTTTTCAGGAACATAATATATTGATGGTTTACAATGCCACTTATAAAGAGCAAATAGCTATGAAATTGACGATAAGGTTTTAGCATCTAGTGTTGAAAACGATCAGCGAGCGCATGAAAAAATAGTAAAAAGTACCTTAATTTTTTCAGCTGAATTCCGGATTACTGGGAAAGGATTTCTATATGGGACAATTGGTGATCCGGGCTCCCAGCTTAGCTTGAAACTCCTTTGTTTGGAGTAAATCTTTTTAACCGGACATCAGTGCACAACTATAAATCTTGAGAAACGAGTTTGTCACGACCATCCTCTGCGCAAGGTTTAAAACCTTATTGATTTTGATTTTATCTATGAGGATGTCAAAGCAGGAGCCCCCTTTCTCCCTCCTTGCCATGCCAGCACCAGACTTCCCCCCTTCAAGATAGTGAGCAGGAGCAGCCCATACTTTATACCTGTCACCGGCAGAAGATATACCGAGGTGATGATGGCGCCGCAGAAAGCTCCTCCAAGGTCAATGGCATAGAGCTTGCCGCCCGTTGCAGTGTCATTGCCGTTGCGCGCGCTGGCAAGTTTCACCGCAACCGGGTATTCGGCACCGATGAGGATGCCGGAGATTAAGGAGCACAAATAGATGGTGGCAGCAGTAACAGGCTCGTGTGCCGGGACAGTGCAAAAGAACCCATAGACCAGCAGGATATGGCAAGTGATCGCTGCTTCGAGAGGAACTAGCATCGGTCTTGAAAACCTGCTGCCGGCAAAGGATCCCATTGCAAGGCCAAGCATAAAGATTGCGGTAAGCAGGCCGACGTAATGGTAGATATTACCAAAATAGATCTGAAAGGCCATGACCAAGGTCAAATTCATGAACATACCGGTAAAACCGGTGGAAAAGATACAGAGGGAAATAACGCCACCCTTCTTCACATGCCAAAGTCTCAACAGAAAAATCATGAGGATGAATAGAATAATAACCAAGGGGAGGGGCTGTGCTATTTTGCCTATCCATTTGAGAGACCCGGCAGAACCTGTGGCAATGGTCTGGAAAACGATCATACTTTGAAAGACAGCCAATGGATGGAGATCGGAATTGCGCAAATGTTCATTCCCCATGCGGATTTTTTCGGCAAGGGGCTTGAACCGTAAATGGTCCAATTTGTACTGGAGATAGGGTGCGGTGACCAAACCAGCTGTAATCCGGCGTTGTGCCAATCTGGAAAGGAGGATCGCGATGTCAGTGTATGTAAGTTCCTTGGTGGCAGAGGCAAGAAAGATATTTTCATTGCCGGGCAAAATCCTTACCGTATCAAAGGCTGTCTTCAGAGACCTATGGATGAGCTGGTTCAGGAGGAGTAATTCTTCATCGATGAAGGTATCTGAACCAGGCAGAGACATGGCCAGCAGTCCCCCGGCGGCAAGATGCGCTGCTGCTTCCCGGAAGAATTCCACCGTGTAGTAGCGGTTTAATAAAAGGGTTGAAGGGATCGGCAGATTAACCAGGATAACTTCGTATTGTTGTTCGGTGTTGTCGAGGAATTGCCGGCCTTCCATTGGTTGGATTGTAACTCTTGGGTTACTGAGCTCCTGGTCGGTGAGATGTATTGCAAACTCTTTGAATGTTTTGATTATAAGCGGGTCCTGTTCTGTATAGTCGATTCTTTCCACCGGATGCTTGAGGATCTCAGACAAGGCGCCGCCTCCACCTGCACCGATCAACAAGACATTTTTTGGTTTGGGGTGGAAGAGGAGTGGTAGATGCACCTTTTCTTCCAAGAACATGGCAGGCTGTGGGGCCGATGCATAGGGGATGCCGTTGGCGAAAAAGGAGAATTGCTCCTCTTCCTCAATAACAGCGATATTGTTATACACTGAGTCCCTGGTTGCCAGGACTTTATGTTCGTACCAGCGCAACTGTGAAGTTGCATCATGCAGCCGGTCACTCTGCCAGATCAGTAGAGGACCGCAGCAGATAATGCACAGTATGCAGAGTTTCGCTTGAACCATGCGCCCTGCTGCCCAAAGATAGATTGTTGCTGAGCAGCTGCACAACAACAGCAGGATCACAGCCAGGTAGATGCTGTTCAGATAGGTAAGGAGATAGGTTACAAAGACAAGGGCGGCAAAAAATGAACCCAGTGCCTGAAAGAGATAGACCAGAGCCGAGGCCTCCCGCTTGTTGGCAAAATGGTGCATTCCCCTGCAACCGAAAGGAAAGAGGATGCCATCGGCAAAGGCAACCGGAACAAGGGCTGCCAGTGACACGACCGCAACAATCGGAAGACTGAGAAGCTCACCGGTAGAAAGGTGGAAGAGAAACTTGAATGTCCGGATGGATACCACACTGACGATGCATCCTAGCCCCACAACTATTTGTAGCAGGGCAAAAACAATCTCTGGCTTCTCTACCAAAAGCGCCCGCTTACGTGCCCAGTAACTGCCCGCTGCTTCCAGCAGCAGCCAGTTTGCCAAAATCAAGCCGATGACCAGCTCGGTACCTTGCAGAACTACAAGTAACTCTCTGATGATCAGGATCTGGGCGGCTGTTGCCGTTCCACCCATGACCAGCAGGGCGGACTTGCAAGCAAAAGCCGGAGAGAGTTTTCGCATTACCCCCAAAGGCCTGGAATCGGATGGTCGCAATACTTACACCTGTCGGCTTGGAGTTGAACACTGTGGACAAAAAAATGGGAGCGACTGATTATTTTTTTCTTACATTGCGGACAGTAGGTGCTGTTGAACTTATGACCCGGTACATTGCCGATATACACATAATGCAGACCTGCCGCTGTTGCTATTTGTTGGGCTTTTTCCAAGGTTTTTATGGGTGTAGGGGGGAGATATTTCATTTTATAGGCAGGAAAGAACCGGGAGAAATGGAGCGGGATTTCAGGACCGAGGTTTTCTACGATCCATTGGCACATTTCCCGGATGTCCGAGAGGTTGTCGTTCATTGTTGGGACAACGAGATTGACGATTTCGAGCCATCTTCCCTGTTCCTTAATTAGCTTCAGGGTCTCCAGCACCGGTGTCATCTTTGCAAAACTCACGTTCCGATAATAATCTGCGGTAAATCCCTTCAGGTCAACGGTCACTCCCTTCATATGGAGCAGAAGCTTCTTCATCGGTTCTTTCTGCATACCGCCGTTGGTATGGAAGATAGTGTTAATGCCTTTTGCGGCGCCCAGTTTGGCCACATCATACATGAACTCATAAAAGACCGTGGGTTCGTTATAGGTGAAGGAGAGACCTGCTCCCCGTTTGCTGGCCTCCGCAACGACTGTAGCCGGGGTCAGCTGTAAAAGATTTGGGGCCAGCTCTTCAATGGTCCGTTGCGACAGATGCCAGTTATGACAGAACCTGCAACGGAAATTGCAGCTTGCCGAACCTGAACAAAGGATGGTTGAGCCCGGTAAATTATGGTACATGGGCTCCTTTTCAATTGGATCGTGCTGTAGTGTTACCAGGCCGTAAGCCAGAGAGTAAAGCGTGCCGTCTTGGTTTTCCCGGTTCCTGCAGAACCCCCTTTTCCCTTCTCTGATAGTGCAGGATCGGAAGCAGAGGTGGCAGCGTACGCTCTTGTTTTTTTGCTTTTCATAAAAACATGCTTCCTGCAATGTTTCTGCATTAGCGGCAGCAGACTGATTGACCGGGCAACCGAAACAGAACCCGACGGCAGAGACGAGTCCCGCCTTGAGAAAGGATCTTCTGGAAAGGCACCCTATTTCAAAGTATGAATACATTGCAACGGCCTTGTCACTTCAAAGTTGTGCGGTTGCCGGACAAAGTGGATGGTTCCTGGTTTAAAAATGGTGCAAGAGCTTAAAAAATGTCAAGGCGAGAAATTGCAAAAGCATTTTTCAATGGGGACAAATGAGATCAAGTCGCCATTTGACCTTTTTAGTCAAGATATGTTCCTGCAACCTGAACAAATCCGAAGCCTCAAGAAGTCAAGGTATTTCTCAAAAATCCTGTTTGTGTCAGCTAAAGAAAATTGCCATCCATCTTCAACCTGTTACCTCGATACCGGACTGATGATATTTTCAACTTCCATACCATTAGTATTTCGCTATATATTTTTGATGTTCGCATGGCAAGTAAACGTATGTCAAGTAGGGGACAAATAACAGACTCAGAAAAGTAAACGTGTAAGGGTGCGATTAAAGAGAGCTTGTGGAAAGAGAAAAAGGAACTGTTTTGGATTTGCATAACTAGTAGGTCTCGATGCCTTCTATCAGAATAATTCAGGAAAACAACATAGTAATGGTTCACAGTGCCATTTATAAAGAGCAAATAGCTATGAAATTGACGAAAAGGTTTTAGCATCTAGTGTTGAATTTTTGCCGACTATTAATCCAAGCCGGCTTTACTTGCTTTGTAAAGGGTGGGATTTGAGAATTTTTCAAGTTTTTGAAAAGAGATGGCGACAACGGGCAAGTGTTGCTGCCCCATATTATTTACCTTGAAAATTTCAGTGGTGAATATTGGGATAGCCTCTACACACTTGACAAGACTACCTGCATATCTTGCTGATAATTAAAGAAAAAATAATTCGTATCAAAGCCTGTCAAATGTGTGGACCCTAGTATCTTAGGAGGGATACCCTTTTTATAGACACAACTGTTATTCACTGTGAAAGGATTGTTGCTTATTGTTTGAAGAGATATATAAGTAAAAAGATAAATTGAGGTGCACCATAAAAAAAACCGCTGTCATCATTCTGTCTCTACTGTTTGTTATCCTCTCAGGTAACCCTGTTTTTGCGAAATGGAGGACGTACAATGTGGTGGAGGTCACCGAGGAAAGGATTACCTTGCAAAGTAAGGGCGGCGGGGTAACTGTATCAATCGAGAAAACCAGGCGGCCGACGCTAGAGGTGGGTGACAGAGTCCGTTACGACAAAAAAAGAAACCGCTTAGGGAAAACTGTAGAGAAAGAATAGAATTATTGTGTTTCAGCCGCAGAAAGGGGAAAAGGCAGGCTTAAGCCCTTTGCATAACCGTTTCTTGATATATAAAAAATCTAATAATACGATTCCTAACTCCCCTCCCTCCGAGCATGGTTAAGAATCAAGCTAAGATTTAATCCCTCCATCTCTCCACACCTTATGACCACAAAATATTTATTAATGTTTGGTTTATTGTCGGTTTTCTGTTAGGAAAACAATACGGCTATAAAATTTGTTTTCATTGCGCTTCTAGGCCTTAATTCCAGGGAGACCTGCCGTGCAATATCATGAATTTGCTCCGCATCCGGCTTTGCGATCATATATCTTTTCCTATAATATCTTCAGGGGAACGCTTGATGTGCCTGCAGAAGAAGCCGTTATGCATTTTCCCTCTGACGGCGGATCCGAATTGATTATTAATTTGGGCGATCCAGTTGCCGCAAGTGTTGATCCGGAGAGCCTCGCGCCATCTTCTGCGAGCACGGTAATCGGACCTATCTCTCGAAACCTGCTGGTGAAGCCGTTTGGTCATAGCGTTGTTGCCATAGTCAGGTTTCTGCCTGGTGGGCTTTCGACAATTTTCCATATTCCAGCCACAGAACTTTCCGACCAAAATATTGACTGTGAGGCTGTTTTGGGGTCGGCCGCAAAAAGACTTGTGGAACGAACCGGCAACTCCCATGATCTCACCGATATCGTCGGTGTGTTTGACAACTTTTTTCTCAAACATATTTCCTCATATCCTAATGTTGACATTCAAATTCAGGAAGCGCTAAAGGTAATGGCTGCCCAAGGAGGACAAATCAGTATCCGGAAAATCGCGGAGAATTCCGGCTTAAGCCGGCGGCAGTTTGAACGGCGGTTTGTAAAAACTGTCGGGATTTCTCCCAAGCGTTTCTGCCGCATTAAGAGGTTTGCAACCGTGTTTCCATACCATACAAAATTCCCAGGCCACGGCTGGGCCGATGTGGCTGCCGCCTGCGGTTATAGCGACCAGGCTCATCTTATTCGGGAATGTAATTTTTTTACCGGCCGTAGCCCTGAAACCTATCTCAATTCAATGAAACCTCTTGAAATGGCTTTTCTGAGAATTAATGATCCGATGTCGCATTTGTTCAAGACAGTGTCCCATTTTGCTCTTACTCTTCCATGTAGATAAAGAACACATAACATTTTTTGGCTCCTGATATTACATGGCACCGGGCCAGGCCCTCTTATAACCTATATGTGCAGAGTTTTTGTGTATTGATTATTGGACTGAAAAGATGAAAACATACGACGCAGTTATTATTGGCAGCGGCATTGGCGGATTGACATGCGGGGCGCTTCTTGCAAAGCATGGCCTGAAAACAATACTTATCGAGCAGCACATGAAGCCTGGTGGATATGTTACTTCTTATAAAAGGGGGAAATTTTTATTTGACGTCGTGCATGCCATTGGAGGGATGAAAAAAGATGCGCCGCTTGAAAGAGTTTTTTCCTACTTGGGAGTGGACAAAAAAGTTGAATTTATCGAGATAGAAAAAGTATTTCGGTTCATGTATCCCGAATTAACAATTGATTGCTATACAGATATCGATAGGTACGCCGAGGAGCTTATACGATATTTTCCCGAGGAACGGCACAGTCTCAAGAAATATTTCAAGACCATGCAGGATATCTGGCAGGAAATCCTGCATTCCTATTATCTACCTACTCTATTGCAGCGAGCTTTATATCCTTTACGATTTCCAAATCTTGTGAAGTACAACAAGAGAACCTTTCAGGATTTCCTTGATCTCTTTTTTGAAAATGAAAAATTGAAAGAGATTCTTGGATCCGGTTGGGGGTATCTCGGAATCAACAATCCCCGCATATCAGCTTTATATATGATTGGAATGTACATGTCATATCACGCCGGCGGTGCTTGGTATCCTAAGGGCGGGTACCAGAAAATGTCCGATGCAGTTGCCGAATGTTTTCGCGAAGCAGGTGGAGAACTCATGTTAAAAACAGAAGTCACCGGAATCATCACGCAGGGTGGAAGGGCAACGGCAGTTGAACTCAGCAACGGAGAAGTGATCTCGGGCAAACATATTATATCCAACGCCGACACCAAAAGAACTTTTCTTTCCCTGGTTGGGGAAAAACAGCTGAGCACAAAATACACCCAAAAAATCAAAAAATTGAAGCAATCGGCTTCAGGTTTTGTTGTGCACCTTGGAGTTGAAATGGAACTGCCTGAGGAATTGAATTGTGGATGCATTATGTATTTTCCGGATTTCGGGAGCTCTGAAAGAATATTCAGGCTTGCAGCAGAAAACAGAATCGAAACAAAGCAGGGAGAATTCGGCATCGGGCTCAGTATATCTTCCCTCAAGGATCAAGACTTAATGCCTAAAGGGCTCCATG
>CALZHT010000051.1 GCA_945787445.1 uncultured Desulfobulbaceae bacterium | reverse complement strand
GAAGTGCTGAGTGCTGCGA
Source organism: uncultured Desulfobulbaceae bacterium (assembly GCA_945787445.1). Classification (GTDB taxonomy): domain Bacteria; phylum Desulfobacterota; class Desulfobulbia; order Desulfobulbales; family CALZHT01; genus CALZHT01. The sequence goes on along the minus strand of CALZHT010000051.1, from coordinate 23,954 downwards.
TTATTGTTTTTTTCATACTTCTCATTTACCCCCCATTAAAATATTTTTTAAATTCCTTCTGTACAGCGGCAGGCGCCAGGGTATAGCGCGCGCCGTTTATCTTGGGATGACCAAAGACGATATGTACACTTTGGAATACCGCCCAAACGTTAGTAAACGAATAACAAATATTTAATTTGGTTCGTCTTCTAGCTTCGCACCTCCTTTTCCTGAATGCTCAGTTCAGGACAAGCATTCCAGAGTTTTGCCCTTGTAAACCTTGTTAACACCTTTTAATTTCAACATTTTTTTCTGCCGACACTGTCTACAATATATACACTTTGAAGAAGATTATTGCATCAATATCAGTATTTGTCAAGAAAATCGACCTGTTAACACCAAATATATCTAATTTTCCCCACAAAACCCTTTCCTAATACCACAATGTGGTATGCTGCGCAAGAACAATATTCACCATTTCAACAGGTTAACATCAAAAACTTTTTTATTAAGTTGAAGCTTGCGACAGCCCATCTCAAATAAAATCTCTGTTTAAATCCGGCAAGCTCCAGTGGATGCGCCCATTACGGTTGTTCAAATTAGTGTTTAGAAGAATTTTGTACATTGAGAACAACTGGTAACGATAAATCATTGCAAAATAGCTACGCAACAGAGGCCTCCTGAACACAAATTACTATCCTCCTACAATACCGCAACCTCGCTTGTCAAGAGTAAACTTTCAATTGGTACGAAATAAATTATTATTGTAATAAAAAACTGGCCCGAAATACTTCTCAAGAACTTTTGTTTACTATCTGGTGGTTTAATAATTTTCTTTAAAACATCATGGATAATCTTTTAAGAAGATATTTTTATGTTATGAAAGAAGTATCTTTTCTCTTGAGCGTTTGACATTCTGATCGACTATGTCTCTTCTTTTTTTATGAAAACAGTATTGATGAACTCATAAAAAGTACGAAACGTAGAGCTGTTGTGATATAACTCCTTGTTTCCGGGTGCTGGAGCTGATTCTGCAATCGATGAGTACACGTTTAGATTTATTGATGAATTCATAATAAGTACATGCTCACTGATATGTTGCGCCATAATTAACTGTTAATTGCATGTCACATTAAGATATGCTCCTAAATTTTAAAAACATCTTTATTGAGAAACATTAATGAACTTTGATGATATAGTTACATTCCACGGCCACGCCTGTCCCGGTCTTGCTATGGGGTATCGGGCTTCCATTCTGGCAATTAGAGAATTAACTCTTGACCATTCAAGAGATGAAGAGGTGGTAGCCGTTGTGGAAAACAAGTCATGTGCTGTTGATGCCATTCAAATGATGACAGGTTGTACTTTTGGGAAAGGGAACTTGATTTTCAAGGACTACGGCAAGCAGGTGTATACGTTTATGAAACGGCCCGGAGGCGAGGCAGTTCGTGTCGCGGTTACGTGGTCACCCCCTCAGGGAAAAAAGGAGGCGGTGATGTGGAAACGCTATATGGCAGATGACCGCTCTCAAAATGTTCTGGAAGCCGTCAAAATCCTTAAAGCGGCAAAACGTAAAGCAATCCTGGCAGCAAAAGAAGGTGAACTTTTTACTTTTAAAAAGATGGTAATCCCTCTACCCGCAAAAGCAAGAATTTATCCGAGCATCAATTGTTCTGCATGTAACGAAAAAGTAATGGAGCCCAAGGCGGTTATCATCAACAACTCTGTGTATTGCAAACCCTGCGCCGCGCAATGATCTGAAAAAAATCAGCAGCATTTCGTAAGTATCTCACGAGCCAGCGTATTAGTTGGGTCAATAGAAACAACTCGGTTTGCCAGTTTATCCGCCCGAATATATTTGCCGGTATTCAGATAGGCCTGAGAAAGGGAAAGCAAGAGTTCGATATTATGTCCCGAAAATTCAACGGCTTTTTCCAAAACCCGTATGGCCTCATGATTATCTCCTTTACGCTGCAAGGCGATACCGAGATTTGTTGTGATATAGAAACGCTCCGGATCTTCCTTTAATATTTCACGGTAGGTTTTCACGGCAAGCTCGGGCAATCCTTTGTCTTTGCACGTATCTGCTATCTTTTCCTTCAAGTCGGTATTATGGTTGTTGTTGCGTAGAACAAGCTTTAAGACCTTTTCAGCCTCTTTGTGTTGCCGCTGTTTAAAAAGGAGGTTTGCAAAATGCAAAGCACGTTCAGAATGTCGGGGGCTGATGTTCATGGCTTTGGCAAAACTTTCGGTAGCCTTTTCCGTCTTGCCGAGAATGAAATATAACTCTCCCAGATAATGGTAGGAGGCAACATCCAGCCTGTTGGTCTCTGTTGCCTTCAGAAAGCATTGCAGGGCCTTTTTTTGCTCGCCCTTTTCCATGTAAAGCCGGCCAAGCTCGCGATATGGCCTGGACGATTCGCTGAATTCATTTGTAGCCTTCTTGGCCTCGGCAATTGCGCGATCAACATCACCCTTTTCCCGGTAATCATAAATTTGTCTGAGATACAGAGTCAGCTGATCCGGATTTTCGAGCTGGATGAGCAACTCCTTAATTTTTTGCTCAAGGGTTGCCGTGACAAATGGTTTTGTCAAATACGCATCTACATCATGTTCGGCAGCTTCGGCAACGACTTCCATATTGGTCTCGGCAGTGATCATCAAGAAAGGAATATTATGATACTTTGGATTGGATCGAACCCTGTGCAGCAATTCCGTCCCAGTCATATGGGGCATTTTGTAATCCGAAATAATAAAGTCAATGGTACAGTCGTCGTTTTCCAGAAAATTCCAGGCCTCGAAGCCATCTTGCGCTTCAAAGTATTCCTTGCCGTAACGAATCAACTGTAGCATTGCCCGTATAGAACGACGCATGTTGGGCATGTCTTCTACAATCAAAAAATTCATGTCACGAGGTGATTTCATTCTCGCCCTGCCTTCTCATTTCATCCCAATTTAGTGCAATGGCAGTGAAAAACAAAACCGGCTGCCTTGACCTGGTGAGCTTTCCACCCAAATCTTGCCGCGATGTTCTTCAACCGCAAGCCTGGAAAAATAAAGTCCAAGGCCTGACCCGATTAAAGAATCCTGCTTGTGTGACACTCTGAAATATTTTTCAAAGATGCTTTTCTGTTTGCTAAGGGGGACGCCCGGACCTTGATCATGCACATAAAATTCAATGCGTTTCTTTTGGGGGACTGCCTTACAGCCTATGGTAATCTTGGTGCCGGCAGGCGAATGGCCGATGCCGTTGCTCAGCAAGTTCTGCAGAACTCGAAGGATCAAGACTCGATCAAGTTGGATCAGGGGAAACAGAGTTCCGGACTTTTCATGGACCAGTTCAATATTTTTTATTTTTGCCAGGCCTTTAATACTGCTTAACGATTCCTGCAACAAAGTCTCGGGATCGACTTTTTCCTTAATGAGTTTCAGCTTGCCATCTTCAATCTTATCGATGCTTCCCAAATTGGAGACCATCTGCTCGGCCCGTTCGCAGCCTACCTGGGCGGACTCCAGAAATTGGGCGTTTTCACCGTCGGCTATGTAATAGGACAGTACATCAAGGTTGGCAATTACTTCTGAAAGCGGTCCTTTTAGGTCGTGAATCAACATCTTGGCGAGTTCCGCTCGGGCCTTTTCCTGCCTTCGCAACTCACTATTTCTTTTCCTCAGGGTATTTTTCTGTTTTTTCAATTCATCAAGAAGCCTCTGCTGCAGAACCAACCAGAGAATAACGGAACTGAAATTAAGCAGATAGGCAATATCATCCTTGAAAAAATCCTTGTTGCCGCTTTTATCGGTAACGTTGATAACACCCACCACTTGATTTTCACTCAACACCGGGGCGGAAAGCAGGGAATTTTTTTTGTACTTGGAGCCGCGTTTCTGGAAACGGATATCCTTTGAGATATCCGGAATAAATAACGGTTCCTTGTTTTTAACCACCCAGGTTGCAACGGTATCTTCTTCAAGGGATTGGCGGAAACCGACAATTTCAGGCTTGCTGGCCGCAACAACCTCCAAGTACTTTCCTTTGCCGAGGACCATAATTGAACCCTGCTCAACGCCAAGATATTCAAGGATAATCCATAGTATCTTATCCATCCGGGCGTCAAACCTGATCCTCTTGGTGTTAATAACATTTATTATTTGGGAGACGCTGCCAAGTAAATTGACAGCCATTTCCGGATCTGCCAATAACTTTTCTGACTTTCCCGGGGTACCTTTATTCATCTATTCACTTCTCCCTTTATTATTCAAAGTTGACCGACCCGCTAAAACTATGAACGTTTTGTAACTCCTTTAAATATGGTTTCGAGCTCAGGAATTCTGTATATATAGCCAATTATTCCCACTCTATGGTGCTTGGAGGTTTTGATGAGATATCGTATACAACCCTGTTCACCCCGCGCACTTCGTTTATTATACGATTTGAAATCTTGCCAAGCAAATCATATGGTAATTTAGACCAATCTGCGGTCATGGCGTCAACGGAGTCAACACAGCGGAGAGCCACAACGTTTTCATACGTCCGCTCATCACCCATAACCCCGACGGTCTGGACAGGTAGTAAAACGGCAAATGACTGCCAGACTTTGCGGTAGTAGCCGGAACGTTTCATTTCCTCTAGAACAATAACATCAGCCTGGCGCAAAACAGCAAGCCTTTCAGCCGTCACCTCACCAAGGATGCGAATAGCCAATCCGGGCCCGGGAAACGGCTGCCTGAAAATGGCTTCTTCCGGAAGTCCCAGTTCCAGACCAACCTGCCGCACTTCATCTTTAAACAGCTCCCGCAGGGGCTCAAGCAATTCGAGCTTCATGACCTCGGGCAAACCACCGACATTATGGTGTGATTTGATTATCGCCGATGGTCCTCGGAATGACACACTTTCAATCACGTCCGGATACAGTGTTCCCTGGGCAAGGTGTTTGACATCGCCGAGTTTCTTTGCTTCTTCCTCAAATATTTTAATGAAACCATGCCCGATAATTTTCCGCTTTTCCTCCGGATCAATCACTGAGTGCAATTGGTCAAGGAAAAAATCCACTGCGTTGACATGCACAACATGAAGACCGGTTTTTTCCTCAAAAAAACGGAGCACGCTCTCAGTTTCACCGGTGCGCATCACACCGTTATCCACATAAATACAGACAAGCTGGCCACCGACTGCCCGGTGGACCAGGGCGGCGGTCACCGATGAATCCACCCCGCCACTCAGGGCACAGATTACCCGCTCGTTCCCAACCTTATTTTTAATCTCACTTACTGTTGTTTCAACAAATGACTGCATGGTCCATAATGGGTGACAACCGCATTGGCCAAAAATAAAATTGCGCAGCACATCAACACCGATGAGGGTATGCACCACTTCCGGGTGGAATTGCACGCCGATCAGAGGTTTCTGGGTATGCCGTATCGCCGCCTGGGGAGAATGTTCGCTCTGTGCTGAAATTTCAAAATCAGGGGGCATCTCCTCTATCCTGTCGCCGTGACTCATCCAAACCTGATACTCTGCTCGGCCTTTTTCCAGGCCGGCAAACACTCCACTGGTATAAATAACTTCAAGATCAGCTTTACCAAACTCCCGCTTTGCAGCTTTTTCCACCCGGCCGCCCATCTGCAGGGTCATGAGTTGTGCACCATAACAGATCCCCAATACCGGGATGCCAAGCTCAAAGAGGGCAGGATCACTGTGCGGCGCATTTTCATCATATACACTGGATGGTCCGCCGGACATCACTATCCCTTGGGGCGCCATTTCCTTGATCCGCTCAATACTCATATTGAATGGATGAATCTCGCAATATACCTTCTGCTCGCGTATTCTGCGGGCAATAAGCTGGGTGGTCTGCGACCCGAAATCTAAAATCAATATTTTTTCATTATGGATGTCCATCAAAAACCTCGACGTAATCTATTTTATGAATTAATCCTGCGGCCCAGTGGAAGAGGGATTTCACTAGTACTCCGGCACGCGATGCAATAGCTGGAATTTATACTGAGCGTCATAAATAATTGCGCTGAGACTCATATTGAATATCGAACAAGGAACCGCAGAATCTTGAAGGAGTTACTTCGACATTCCTTGTTTGCCCTGCAAGGGGGCATAAACTTTATTCTGCGGTTCTTCAACGATGAGTAATTATTTATGTCGCCAAGAATATTACCCCAGCCTGTAATTTGGGGCTTCCTTAGTGATGATCACATCATGCACATGGCTTTCGCGAAGCCCTGCAGCAGTGATCCTTACAAATTTGGCCTTGCGGCGCAACTCTTCAATGCTCCGCGCCCCCACATACCCCATTCCTGAACGCAGGCCACCCATGAGCTGGTATATGGTAGTGGAAAGAGGCCCTCTGTAAGGCACTTTTCCTTCTATGCCTTCCGGCACAAGTTTTGAAGAGGTGTCAACTTCTTCCTGAAAATAACGGTCGGAGCTGCCTTTTTTCATGGCGCCCAAGGAACCCATGCCGCGATAGCCTTTATATGTTCTGCCCTGATAGAGAAAAGTCTCTCCTGGGGTTTCGTCTGTTCCCGCAAACAAGCTGCCGATCATAATCGAATGCGCTCCGATTCCAATGGCCTTGGTGACATCGCCGGAAAATTTAATACCGCCGTCTGCGATAATGGGAATACCATATTTTTCTGCAATTTTTGCACAGTCCTTTATAGCTGTCATCTGGGGAACTCCAACACCTGCCACAATTCGTGTTGTACAAATGGAACCAGGCCCCACTCCTACTTTTACACAGTCTGCGCCAGCTCTGATGAGGGCTTCTACTCCATCCGCCGTTGCCACGTTCCCTGCGACAACCTGCACCTCCGGAAAAGTGGATTTCACTTCCTTAAGGGTATGTATGACATTCTGGGAATGGCCGTGGGCCGAATCAAGCGTCACAATATCAACTCCTGCATGGATAAGCCGTTCAACATGGGCAAGACAGTTTTTCCCCATGCCTATGGCGGCACCGGCCCGAAGGCGGCCCAGATGATCTTTGGCTGCATGGGGATATTTCCTAATCTTTTCTATGTCTTTTATGGTGATGAGGCCTTTTAGTTTTCCCTCTTCATCCACAACCAACAGCTTTTCGATCCTGTGCTCATGCAAAAGTTTTTTTGAATTTTCAAGAGTAATACCTGGCTTGGCGGTTACCAGGTTTGCGCTGGTCATTACTTGGTGCACCTTTAAATTCAAATCGGTGACAAAACGCAAGTCACGGTTGGTAACAATACCAACCAGTTTATTATTACGCAAAACAGGCACTCCGGAAATGCGGTAGTTGCGCATGATCATTTTTACATCACCTACTATCTGTTCATCTTCTACAGTAACTGGGTCGACTATCATGCCGGATTCTGACTTCTTGACTTTTATGACCTCAAGGGCCTGTTCTTCAACTGTCATATTTTTATGAATAATGCCTATGCCTCCTTCCTGGGCCATGGTAATGGCTGTCCGGTGACCGGTTACCGTGTCCATAGCCGCACTTACCAATGGAATGCTAAGCTTGACGGTATTTGTAAGGTGAGTTGACAAATCCACCTCAGAAGGCAGCACCTTGGATTCACCTGGGACTAATAGGAGGTCATCAAAAGTATATGCGTATTCTATTTCAACTGGCATCGTGGTGGTCTCCTTTAATGAAATATTCTTGCATGCAGCAGCATACAGAAATGTCCATGATTTATTTAAAATGCCCTGTCAACAGGTTCAGGAAAGTTTTAAAAAACATTACATGTGATATGGAATTTTTTCCAGTTTGTAAAGCCGTTTTTCATAAAGCTGCCTTACTGTTTTTCGTGCCTAATAGTAAATGTCTTAAGATTTTCTTCCGGCATAGTGCTTAACACAATTCCCTCGAGCAAACCGGCATCACTGACCTCCATTTTAGAGGACCCGATAAGGTCAAGCAAAACACGATAAATGCTCACCCCCGCAAGAATAATTTCACCGCGCCCTTTTTCCAGGCCTGGCATACAGTTGCGGGCAGATGGCGTCATCCGGCAAAGACGATCAAATATATCAGTGATCCTTTTTTTCGCAATAACATGTCCTTGCACCCGCTGTTCATCGTATTCCCTGAGGTTAAGGTCTATGGCTGCAAGTGCCGTGGCAGTCCCTCCCGTAGCAGCAATATGGGGGCGAGCAGGTAAGGTATTCAAAGAAAATTGCACCAGGGCCTCTGCAAGGGTTCTTTTTATAGCTCTATTTATCGCCGTGATTTCACCCGGGCCGACTATTTCATTTTTAAGATACATTTCCGTCAGTCCCACTGCTCCGATGGGCAGACTTACATATTCTATTGCTGTTATCCAATCTTGAGAAAGGATCAGTTCGGTGCTCCCACCGCCGACATCCATGAGAAGCAGGGGCCTATTGATCGATGTATCCATGAAAAATCGTGCCCCATAGAGATTTAACAGCGCTTCGTCCTTGCCATTAAGCACCTCAACCTCCATGTCCAAAATTTCGGCAGCTCTTTGTAAAAATTCCGCGGAGTTTTCTGCATACCTGAGTGCGGCTGTACCGCATGCCCTCACTGATGTTGGTTTGTGGGCCAACAATATATCTTTGAAAATTCTTAGAACAGTAAAGGACCTGGCCATATTCTCCGGGGCAAGCTTCCTTGTGCCAATGAGGCCTTTACCCAGCCGAACGGTTTCGAGTTCTTTCCGTATGGTTTGAAAACTTCTGGCGGTAATTTCGGCCACCAAAAGGCGAAAGCTGTTGCTCCCCAGATCAATCCCTGCCGCTTTCATGATTAATTCCAAGTCGTTGCCTTACATTATAATCGCTGGTCCTTTACCATACCTTTTTTATAATGAATTGAAGCTCGCTGATCATTTTCATAAAAATTCCCGATCCGCCTCGGTATATGATTACAGTTTTTCACAACTACATGGCAGATTACCGGTGTAGCCTGCATATTGAACGGCAGCATCCTTTGTCAGGACAGAAAATATTTCATCATTTTTTCCTGATCGATAGTACAATACAGTAGGTACTGAAAAAGAATTTACTCCTTTGGCTTTTGGTACGATATGCTGCTTTCCATTAATTCCCATAATCCTCAACCACGGCTTATACAACAAGTAGTTGAGTGCCTTAAGAAGGGCGGAATGATCTGTTATCCAACCGACACCGTTTACGGGATCGGATGCGATATTTTTAACCAAAAAGCCATTAAGCGCATTTACCAAATAAAAAAAAGGCCGCAACACAAACCTTTCAGTTTCATGTGTTCCAGCCTTAAGAATACTAGCAACTACTGTCACGTTTCCAACTTAGCTTACCGGATTATGAAAAAAAATCTTCCCGGACCATACACCTTTATCCTACCGGCTGCAAAAATAGTTCCTAAAATTTTAACCACCAAACAAAAAACAGTGGGTATCAGGGTGCCGGACAACGCGATCTGTCAGGCTCTCGTCGAGGGTCTGGGAAATCCTATTCTGACAACCAGTGCCATTCTCGAGGATGACGAGGCTCCCTTGTCTGAAGCTTTTATGATAGATGAAAAACTGGGAAAACTCGTTGATATTGTCATTGATGGAGGTGCAATTTATCCATCGCCGTCAAGTATTGTTTCCTTGGTAGATGACAGCCCAGAAATCATCCGCGTAGGAAAGGGTGATACCAGCATCTTTTGATGAAACCGTAAAAATACGATTTCATCAATTTTTTTCAACCAGAGGGGCTTTAAGCGATTTGCTCATGGTAAAGTTGATTGTTTTTCGCGGTGGAATATTCATTACCTTTCCGGTCCTTGGATTTTTGGTCTGCCGAGCCTTCCTGTCCCGCACTGCAAAACTCCCAAATCCGCGGATTTCCACCCTCCGTCCTTGCGACAAGGCACCACCAATGGCATCCAGTATGATATCAAGCGCTTCTTCAACATCTTTTTTTAATAAGCTGTTGGTCTGATTCGAAACTTCATTAATCAGGTCTCGTTTTAGCATTATAAATTCTCTTCTCCATTATTGATGAAATACTTAAAACAATAGGATCATCGCTATTTTGCGTTACAATCCATAAAACCGCAGGGCTAATGAGCCGCTTTCCAGAATTACTATGGGATCATCATTAGCAGATTTAGGTTACAATTATATTGAGTTGCAATCAGTCATCAAAACACCTTCCATTCATAGGAAAGCACAGGGGAAACGTTAAGCAAATTCTTAACAAAGCTCTCCGTTTTATCGCCTGAAAGGATCTTGAACAAAGAAAAATCTTTTTCTCTGGGATAGACCAGATGGGGTTTATCTGGCGAAAGCCCCCCAAGCTTGGCAGCCACAGCTACGGCATCACGGAAATTTCCAAACTGATCGATCAGGCCATGCTGCTTTGCCTGTTCCCCGGAAAAAATTCTGCCGTCAGCCAGTTTTTTTACCTTTTCCAGGGGAATATTCCTATTATGGGCCACGGCATGAACGAACTGTCCGTGAACATTATCGATTAAATTCTGCAGCAGGGCGCGCTCTTCCGGGGTCAATGGCCTGTCCGGCGATCCCAGGTCTTTTAATTTCCCACTTTTTACAACCTCACCCTGGTAACCAATTTTTTCAAAAAGACCTTTGAGATTTGCGAATTTTATAATGACACCCACGCTTCCCGTTAATGTGCCTGGGCTGGCGATAATCTTTTCAGCACCCAAGGCTGCATAATATCCCCCTGAGGCGGCAATCGAACCCATTGATGCAACGACAGGCTTCTTGGCATTTGTGCGCTTGACCTCTGCAAATATCTCCTGAGAAGCGCCCACAGCGCCCCCCGGGCTATCGATCCGTATTATAATGGCTTTGATGTTTTCATTGCGCTGAAAGTCAACCAGATCATCTAAAGCCTTTTCCGGAGAAACGATCACACCCTTTATTTCGACAACCCCGATCCCGTCTTTGCCGGCAGCAAACAGCTCAGTCCTGTCAGGACGGCCAACCAGCGAAACGAAAAAGGTCATCCCGGCCCAGAAGAACAAAAAAATTGCTCCAAGGATCAAAAGACCCATAAAAATCGGATGTTCTTGCCGGAATACCCTTTTGGTCATTGTCAAATATTGATATTCCCCTAAAAAGTCGGGAAACTGGTTAACTTGCCATATAATTTCAACTAGTTACAAAGTAATACATCGATGAACTGGCAATAGCTTTTTAAAAAATCCCAGCTGAACGTATCGCCTCTTTAATCGCAAGAAATCAAAGAAGTCAACTCGTCCGCGTAGTAGACAAATCGTATTTTTACGATTTCATCAAATGTAAGGCACCACAGGAAAGCTCGAAAGCTCTTATTCCTCTTCTTTATCAGAAGTATCGGGGTCTTCCTGAGTAGAATCGTCTTCCTTGTCTTTCATATCCATCTCTTCCTTGAGTAGATCGCCTAGAGTTGAAGGTCCGCTGCTTGCCTGTTTCTTCTTGTATTCTCCCATATCCTCTTCAGCAGACTCTTCGGAAAGAGCTTTGATGGAAAGGCCAATCTTCCGGTCTTTTGCAGAAACGTTAATTACTTTGGTCTGCAGATCGTCCCCTACAGTATACAGGCCCACTGGAGTGCTTACCTTGTCCTTGCTGATTTCTGAGACATGGACCAAACCTTCGATACCTTCCTCGAGTTCAACAAAGACTCCGAAATCAGTGACATTTGTAATTTTTCCTTCAACCGCAGAACCGATGGGATACTTTTCAATGGCTTGTTGCCAGGGATCAGGTTCCAATTGCTTAATCCCTAACGAAAAGCGTTCATTTTCCCGGTCTATTTTCAAAACCACCGCCTGAATCGTTTCACCTTTTGCAAATTTTTCAGATGGGTGTTTGATCCGTTCGGTCCAGGATAGATCAGAGACATGGATAAGGCCGTCAATTCCTTCCTCAATTCCAATGAATACCCCAAAATCAGTGATATTTTTGATTTTTCCCTCGATGATAGAACCCACAGGATAATTCTCAGTTACAAGATCCCAAGGATTGGGTTGCAGCTGTTTCATTCCCAATGAAATCCGTTTTGCGTCGACATCAATGTTGAGCACTACAACCTCGACCTCTTCACCGACCGAAACGATTTTCGATGGATGCCTTGCCTTTTTGGACCATGACATTTCCGAAACATGAATCAGCCCTTCCACGCCTTCTTCAAGCTCCGCAAAAACGCCGTAATCGGTTACACTGACCACCTTGCCCTGGGTTTTGGTGCTAATGGGATAACGATCCTGTACAGTGGCCCATGGGTCATCCTTAAGCTGTTTTACGCCGAGAGAGACTTTATCGGCTTCCTTATCATACTTTAACACCTTGACATCAGTCTGCTCACCGACTTTAAAAAGCTTGGAGGGGTGAGAAACTCGGCCCCATGAGAGATCAGTGATATGGCAGAGTCCGTCCATGCCGCCAAGATCGACAAATATGCCGTAATCAGTAATATTTGTAATGGTTCCTTTAACAACCGACCCTTCTTCCAACGTGGCCCGCATTTCCTCTCTCAATTTTTCTCGTTCAGCTTCAAGGATCGCCCTGCGGGAAATAACAACATTGTTTCGTTTTCGGTTGTACTTAAGAACTTTAAAATCGAAGGATTGACCGATGAGAGTATCAAGATCTTTGACAGGCCGGAGATCAATCTGTGAATAAGGCAGGAATGCTGGCACTCCAATGTCTACTGAGAGGCCGCCTTTGACTCGATTTTCAATGCGGCCTTGAATTGTGCCGTCCTCTTCTTGGATTCGGGCAATATCTTCCCAGACTTTTATACCAATTGCCTTTTCACGTGAAAGCTGAAGACCACCCTCGGCCTCTCTTTTTTCAACAAAAACCTCCACTGTGTTCCCGACCTTGAGCTCACCATCCACTCCTTCGCTCTTAAATTCAGCAAGAGGGATGGCGCTTTCCGATTTGTCGCCGATATCCACAATAATAGCATCAGCCGTGATTTCGATCACCTTTCCGTTTACAACCTCACCAACGTTTGCCACGGTGATCTGGCTGTCTTCAAAAAGTTGAGCAAAACTCATTTGTTCTTCCGTGGAATGATCGGTTTCCATGTTGTTTTCTTTTGTTGCCGTGTTAACCATTAATAAAAAACCTCCTTACGAGAATATAGATCGGGCTTATATACCAGAGACAAGGACCAAAAACAACAGTAAATTAAAGAAAGGAGCGGAATTGTCAGGAAGATGCCCTGAAGAAATTTAAGACGATAATATTGTTTAAAAAATTTTTCGCTCTAAAACCTTTCCACCACATCACAATTCAAAAGTGTTTCTCATTCACCCATCTCCATCACACACGACCTTATTTCTGCCCTCGGCCTTTGCTTTGTAAAGCGCGTTATCAGCTCGGCGGACAAGATCGATGATATCTTCTGCTATGGCACAATCCTCATTTTTTATAAACTTGGCCAACCCTATGCTCAAACCCGTATTGCCAAAATCACCTTCCCTAAAACACTGAAGAATGCGCTCCGAAACCTGAAGAGCTTGGTTCATGTTTATATATGGCGTGATAATGGCAAATTCATCTCCTCCGTACCTGAAATTCCAGTCAACGTTTTCACGGGTACACCGGAGAAGTATTTTGCTTACTCCCTGTAAGACCTGATCGCCTGCCTGGTGGCCGTATGTATCATTGTATTCCTTAAAATTATCAACATCAGCTAGTCCCAATATTACCTGATAATCTTGCCGGTCCCCCCTGTGCACTTCTTCTTTTATCTTTACATCAAAATACCGCCGATTATAAAGATCGGTTAACGCATCGCACATTGAAAGATGTTGTAATTCACGAATAAGGCTCTGCTCGCGTACCAGCCGACTAATTTTTGCTTCGAGTTCATCCGCGTTAAACGGTTTTGAGATAAAATCACTCGCCCCAGCTTTAATCACATCAGTATAACTGAAGGTCCCGGTATATCCTGTAACCACAATCACCCCTAAACGGGGGTACTTTTCCCTGATATGGCTGAGTAACTGCATGCCGTCCATATGGGGCATAATCATATCGGTTATAACGATTGAAAAAAGGTCATTCTTAAGCAATTCAACAGCTTGTCTACCATCCTCTGCCGAGGCATATTGATACCCAAAGGATCCAACGGAGAACTCCAGTAATTCCCTGATCAGTGGATTATCATCAACGATAAGAATCCTGCCTTTTGCTCCATCAAGAGGATCTGTGTTGGCTAAAATAGTCATTGAGAATTTTTTCGTGATCAAAAATCAATTCAGGGAATTTCCCTTGATAAAAAATCTTTGCCTGTTTTGCATCATCATTGCCCTGGGGAGTTCCTTGCGCCCTTGCAATAAAAACCGTTGTCACGGTATGGTGCCGCGGGTCTCTCTCCGGATCGGAATAGGTATGCATCTGTTTTATAAGGCGCACATCCAAGCCTGTCTCTTCAAGTGCCTCCCGTTTTGCAGCCTCCTCAAGTGTCTCGCCATAATCTACAAACCCGCCGGGAAGGGCCCATCCATATGGTGGATTGTTTCTTTCAATCAAAACAATACCACCATCAATCTCAATAATCACATCAACCGTGACAAAAGGATTGCGAGGCGCTTGGCATTCCGTTCCACATTTCGGACATTTCATTCATATAATAGTAAAGATTCCGTGCAATGCGTCAATAAAAGTTTGCAGTATGTCAATAATTCGTGCCGCAAAGATCTCTAATTGCAAGCCAATTTTCAATTGAAGGAAGATTATGCTTACCCTGATTCCAAGGCTGATTGTAAACAATAGGGATAATCCCCTCCCGGTCGAGCTTTACGCAGGTTTCTACTCTGTCATCGACAAAATACTTCAAGGCCATTTCTTTAATAAAAGCGGCTTTGCCGTCATGTTCCCCAGTGGCCACAAGCCGTACTTTTTTATATATGGTCCCTCCCAGATGTTTCTCAAGCCAAGCGGCAATCGGAGCTTTATCCGGCCTTGCAGTAATGAAAGTGAGTGGGGCTACCTGTGCAAACGAATGCAATATTTCCATAGAGTTCGCCATTGGCTTTAAGGCGCAGGCAATAGGCTCTTCCATCAGGCGATCGAATATTTCCGTGACGATCGCCACATCCATATCCAAACACTCCTCGACCATAAAGTCCGTAATGTCATGTGGTGATATGGAGTCTATGCCATAATCGTTTTTGGCCAGAGAGATAAAGGCTTCAACAGTATCAGCCACTACACCGTCAATATCGAAACCAATCATACTGGGATGAATGTTCATGCCTTTTCCTATAATATATTCTTTCTACTTCGCCAAACAGATTTGCATATGTAATGCAACTATTACCTTCCCAGACCGGAAGGATAGCGCGGCTTTTATAGCTGCACCACATCTTGCCATGATTGGCAATTACCTCTATCGCTAAAAGCTTTTAGTGAATCTTACTGCAAATACCAAAAAATCCCTAAATCTCATTTGTCATAAGCCCGCCATCTCCAAAGCTTGACAAACCACACCATGCGCGGCATATTGTCGGATGCATTTTCTAATCCTTTGGAGCCTAATTTTAGCATGAAACTTCCCCCATTGGTCATTGGCCCTTACACCGCCCCAATCCCTCTCGTTCAGGGCGGCATGTCCATTCGTGTATCCACATCAGCCTTGGCTGCGCCGGTAGCAGACTGTGGTGGAATTGGTACTATTGGTGGGTCATCTATACCTATTGATGAATTAAAAGCAGATATCAAGAAAGCAAAACAGGCCTCCAAGGGAATCATAGCGGTAAACATAATGTTTGCCATGAAAAATTTCTATAGCCTAGTCATGGCCTCTGTTGAAGCCGGAGTCGATCTTATTGTCACTGGTGCCGGTTTTTCAAGAGATATTTTTAAAATCGGTAAGGAAACAAATACCCCGATAGTTTCCATTGTTTCTTCGCCCGCTTTTGCCAGATTGGCAGAAAAACTCGGTGCTGCTGCAATTATAGTGGAAGCGAAAGAGGCCGGCGGACATCTCGGCACTGATGTGTCCTTAAGGGAATTGTTTCCTGAAATAAGAAAAGTAGTGAAAAAAGTTCCTCTTATTGCTGCAGGGGGAGTTACCAACGGCTTTGAGATGGCGGAAATGATGGATAAGTATGGCGCTGACGGCGTGCAGATAGCTACCCGTTTTGTCCTGACCAAAGAGTGCGATGTTTCCGACACATTCAAACAGGCCATGCTCAATGCCCAAAAGGAAGATGTTATCCTTATCCGCTCTCCTGTCGGGCTTCCGGGCCGGGCATTGAAAACTCCCTTTGTGCAAAAACTGCTAAATAAAGAAAATCTTAAGGCCAAGGAGTGCGTCTATAAATGCCTCAAGAAATGCGATCATATTTACTGCATTTCAGAGCATCTAATAAAGGCCCGTGAAGGGGACTATGAGGATGGTTTGTTCTTTTCAGGGGAGAATGTTCATAAAATGAAAGATATTTTGACGGTGCGAGAGGTCTTTGACCAGTTTGTCTCCCAAGCCGAATCAGTCTATAAGGAGCCCACAGCCGCCTATTAATTATCTGATCAATTCGGAAAAACTCCCAATTGGTTGATATATTGGGCTCTAACTACTAGAAATTACATGGAACAGGAGCCGTTCTCCAGACCTTTTATGTGCTTGTCAGTGTCGGCTGATAGTAATCACTTATCTATTACATACACTAATAAGCCTCGTTAGCTTTCTCTCTCTATGTAACTTCCTATGTGTCAGCAACGTGACTTTCTGCATGAACACAATCCAAAATAAAAAAAACATTCGTTTAAAAGTATATGGCACATTCACTGTGGCCCAGGCTTTTTACGAAATCATCAATCCTTGGCAAGACTTGACGTGATAGTAGAACCTCAGGCCCCCACCCCCCTTATAATTCCGAGAGCTGAACACCCAATTTCCCGCCGGAACCTTGACCGTGAGGCTCTAAAAGTAATGTACCGACTGCGTGATGCCGGTCATTCCGCTTTCCTGGTGGGAGGTGGGGTTCGGGATCTTCTTTTGGGAAAGATTCCGAAGGATTTTGATATTAGTACAAATGCCAGGCCCGGCCAAATTCGCTCCATCTTTAAAAACAGCCGCATAATTGGTCGTCGTTTCAGACTGGTCCAGGTGTTTTTTCGTGGCGGAAAAATAATTGAGGTATCCACCCTGCGATGCAGAAGTGAATACGATATCTTAGAAAAAGATGCCGTCCTGCCTTCCAATAACACTTTTGGGACGCTGCCTGAGGACGCCTTCCGTCGCGACCTCACTATCAATGGCCTATTTTACGAGATAGAAAAATTTACGGTAATTGACTATGTTGGAGGCGTTGCGGACTTAAAAAATAAGACCATACGGATTATTGGTGATCCGGATCGTAGAATTACCAGAGACCCGGTCCGTATGATGCGGGCAATTCGGCACGCCTCTCGTAATGGTTTCTCTGTCGAGGAAAATACCTGGAAAGCGATCCAAAGGCATGGTGAAAAATTGCAGCTGTGTCCTGTTTCACGGATCCGGGATGAATTGTTTAATGACTTGAAAAGCAGGTCCAGCAAGGAGTGGGTGAAACTGGCAATTTTATCCGGCCTCTTTCCGGTTATATTCCCCTGTTATGAACAACAGCTCTCTCATATGCAGGACAACAATGGTACTACTATCCAAGACAACCAATCCCTTTCGGATTTATTGAATATTTTTAAGGTTATTGACCGTCTTCACCAAGAAGGCCAATCGATTCCAGACCATATACTTCTTGCCTTAATTCTTATTCCTTGGGCAAAGGAGGAAATGAATCTTTTACAAATTGCTGCCCAGAAAAAGGGAGATCTCTTTAGATTGTCTCGAAATATCAGGCAGAGGCTTGATGAAATATTTACATACCTTAACATTAAAAATTCAGCTAAGGAGGCCATCGCCATCCTCCTCAGCCTCCTCCCGGTTTTTGTGAATAATAATAAAAAGAAAGGCTGGCCCAAATGGCTTACCAGGAAAAGTTATTTTGGCGACGGTTATCAGTTTTTTAAAATCTATCGGGAATCAACAGGGGGCAAAGCCATTGATAGAGTAAAAGTTACCTCTCTTCCCGTCAGAAAAAGAAGAACGCCCGGCCGCCCTAGCCGAACACCAGCTATTATTAAAAGTCGTAGTGGCATTTTTGGATTAAAAAAGAAATGAACACAAAAGAAATTAAAAAATTACAATCATTGTCCCTGGCAGATTTAATGGCAGAAGCCCTGCGGGTCAAACTTGCCCACCGTGGAACAAACTTTTCCCTTTGCAGTATTATCAATGCCAAATCAGGCCGATGTAGTGAAGATTGCTCCTTTTGTGTACAATCCGGCCGATATAAAACCGATACCCCCATATATCCCTTAAAAGAAAAAGAAGAAATACTTGCCGCTGCCCATGAGGCAAAAAATATAGGCGCGCACCGTTTTTCCATTGTTACCAGCGGCCGAGGCATGGATACCACCGAAGTGGCTGAGATCGCGGCACTGGTTTCTGAAATAAGAAGCCATGTTGACATTCAAGTATGCGCTTCTGTAGGCATTTTGTCTTATGAGGATTTGATGTTTCTCAAGGAAGCGGGGCTTAGCAGATACCATCACAATCTCGAAACATCACGGGAGTTTTTCCCTGAGGTAGTATCCACGCATACTTTTGCAGAACGGATTGCGACGATTGAGGCTGCAAAAAAGGCCGGGCTGGAAGTTTGTGCTGGGGGCATTTTCGGACTTGGAGAAACCGAGGATGATCGCATTTCCCTGGCATTGACTTTGGGTGAATATGAGGTGGATTCTGTGCCGTTAAATGTTCTTATCCCCCTTCCGGGGACTCCCCTCGAAAACAAGCCTCCTCTTTCGGCTGAAGAGATTCTACGGGCAATTGCTCTTTTCCGGCTCATAATTAATGCGGTGCCCATTCGCCTTGCTGCTGGACGAGAAACTGCTCTTAAAGATTTTCTTGGCATGGCCCTTATGGCAGGGGCGGATGGGATGATGATCGGCGGCTACCTTACCCAGCGAGGCCGACTGCCGGAAGAAGATCACTGTCTTGTCAATGACATTAAAAAATTATGGACCGCCTGACCAACTGGCTCAACGAACAGAGCTCTTCCGGTTCATTGAGGCGCCTCGTTCCAATTATTCGGCTTGGCGGCGGCCGCATTACCCTTGTTGAACAACCTGAGGCCGGCATATTATGGGACTTTTCTTCCAATGATTACCTGGCACTATCCGAACATCCCGATATTGTAAAAAAAAGCCGAGAATGTTTAGAAAAATTTGGGGCCGGGGCCGGGGCGGCCCGCCTGATGAGCGGCGATCTTGAACTTAATCATCAGCTTGAAAAAAGAGTGGCAGAACTGAAAGGACAAGAAGCCGCCCTGGTCTTCGGCAGCGGCTATATGGCCAACACCGGTGTCATTCCTGCACTCGTTGGGCGTGGGGACCGCATCTTTTCTGACCGCTTGAATCACGCCAGCATCTATGATGGGTGCCTCCTTTCCGGCGCAAAATTAATGCGCTTCCACCACAATGACCTCAACCACTTGGAAGACCTTCTCCGCAAGAACCGCGGCAAGAAGGAAAATTGTCTTATTGTTGCAGAATCTATTTACAGTATGGATGGAGACCGCTGCCCCCTGAAAGAGTTGGTGTATCTCAAAAAACGCTTCTCATGTTTGCTCATGGTGGATGAGGCCCACGCAACCGGAGTTTATGGTGAAAAGGGCGGGGGCATTATTGAAGAAGAAGGTGTTTCTGCAGATGTAGACATTGCCATGGGAACCTTCGGAAAAGCGCTGGGCAGCTATGGCGCCTATGTAGCCGGAGCAAAAGCAATGATCCAGTACCTCACAAACCGAGCGCGCAGCTTTATCTATTCCACGGCTTTACCGCCGGCTGTGCTCGCTGCCTCCCTGGCTGCCATCAATATTATCCAGACAGATCCGGAAATTCGGAGGGATTTGCAGGACAAAGTTACTTTTTTTAAAAATTGCCTTCTAGAAGGGGGCTTGAAAATGGATCTGGGGCCTTCCCAGATAGTGCCTATAAAGGTCGGCGAGAGCGGTAAAGCTCTGCACAATGCCGGAGAATTAAGAAGGCAAGGGATCTTCGCAACTGCCATACGACCGCCCACCGTTCCCAGGGGCTCAGCCAGGCTGCGCTTTTCCATAACAAGGCATCATAACCGAGAAATCCTTAGCAAGGCAGCGGGCTTAGTTCTTGATATACTGAATCCTTAATTTTTTTTGTATCCTCAGAAATCAAGATTGATGATATCGTAAATATTACTATCCCATCGTTGTATGGCCATGCAATCCATTGATATTACATGGCACGTTCACCACTTTCCCTACTTTTTTGCGAGTGGGTCAAGATTGGCCACGTCGCCTCTCTTTTTTTCAATATCAGATTTCGTGAATTCGAGGATTTTACGATGAAATGAGCATTGATAATGCTCGTAAAAGTTCCTTAAGTGCCTTAAGTTAGTCGATCTTGAAAAAAGCCATTTTTAACCACAGATGGCCGATTCAATTCCTCTTGATCGGCAGATTCTCTGTTGCCATATTTTTACAAACTGAAAAATAAGAACAAAAAAGGAAAACAACTCCCTCAGTTTTCTGAGGATGATTCTCAAATTATGACCGGCGCCACACAGGATGGCATTGATTTTGTCTCCGATGCTTCCCTTCAACCAGTTTCTGCCTAATTTCCCATCTTCTTTCATATGTCCGATGATTGGTTCCACGGCACTTCGGCGTCGCAGTTCTTTTCGGATTGTCGGTGTAACACCACGTCTTTGGCCTGAGATAAAAATTGATGATTTCTCCACCCCGTGGCCGCGATATCCTCGATCAACATAACACCGCTCAGGGATAACTCCGGTCACTCGGCCCACTTGATCCAGTGCGCCTTCGAGCGTGTGGCCGTCAAAGGGGTTGTTCGGCAGAGCCTGCATGCCGACAACAAAATTATCCCGACTTGTGGTGGCTACGCTCACCTTGACTCCAAACTCATACTTCTTGTGAACCTTGCCCTTGGCAATGCATTCAACCTCCGGCGCATGGATACTGTATAGTTTGTTCTTGTCCTGCTTCTGTTGATCAAGCATTCGTTCTGTCAATTCAAGTTCCTCATGGAATTCGGCATGGAGGTCGGGATCAGGCAATACCTTCCGCAGAATATCCCGGTACACTCTCCCAAGATAAGTCTTCAATGTCCGAATTTCTTTCTTGGCACGCTTGAACTGGCGGGCATGGGCGTATGAAGACGCTTTCCGCAATGCTCTGGGACCAAGACGGGAATAGGTCTGCCGAAGATTGATGCCGAACTTCCGGGCCAGACGAACCAGTCTTTCGCGGCATCGATTGTAAGAGCGGGAGTCTGTGGGATATCGAACTGCCTTTGGTTGCACGGTGGTGTCTATGTTGACTCGCTTCAAGCTTGTCTCTTTCACTGCGCCACTGCGAAGGCCGCCCTGGAGTGTTTCCGAAAGAATCAGTTCGCAGCCCTTTTCACCAATACGCTTACGCCATCTTGACAGGCTGGAAAAATCAATGGGGAGTTGATGTTGGAAGTAGGTCTCTCCGCAGAAGTATTGCCAATAGGGGTTTTCAACCCATTTCGTTACCACAGCTTCATCGGATAAACCATAGGCATGACCAAGATAACTCAGACCAACCATAAGCCGGATAGAAATCCCGGGCCGTCCCTTCTTGGCAGAATAAAACTGACCGAACTCCTTCTCAAAGGCTTTCCAATCGATAAGCCCGGCGAGCCTGAAAAGTTCATGGCGACGGTTCAGGATGTTATCAAGTCGTTCACGAAAAAGCTCCATCCGGGTGTCTTCTTTCTTGCTCAAAGGTTGCATTCAAATCACCAGAAAAATGAGGGTTAAGTGCAATATTCCTGCAATTTATAGTGATATGAATTTAACATATTTCTAAATTATTTCAAAGTGTTATATTATTTTTCAAGACCGACTAATTATGCTTTTTGCACAAAGGGACAAGAAAAATACAATTCCACCAGTTCTATTAACATGCTCAATGCTATTTGGAGCATTCGTGGGAGATTATATAATAAAACCACCAGAAAAATTAGTACCAGGTCAGCCAAATCCATTCTATATGATCATAGGTCTAATTTCTGGGTTTGTCCTATTCTCAATTTTTTGGTTTTTCAAAAAAAGAGGCATCAATAAAGACATTGAAAACAACAGATAACTACTCGAAATAATAAGAAAATCACCTAATCGAGTAGCGAGGGCATTTTCTTGCCCAGCCCCCACAATACCTAGCATGCGGGTCCGCATTAGGCGGTTCGCAAAGTCTATATGATCCTTTCAACTACTGCTATCCTTCAAAGGCCTTGGTTTTCTCCAGGGCCTTTTCCTTTCCAGGTTTAATCAAAACTAACCCTGCTCTTTGATCAACCCCAACAGCTTGCTATTTTAACAAAAAAATGACACAATTTTTCAGCAAATAATGCAGCTGAATAATTAATAAGTTAGAACCAAATATAATTTACGACAACATGAGCAAAGTAAAACTATTACTCATTATATTCTCTTCTGCAGTTGGTGGGATTATCCTCTTTATAGCTGGAATTTATGGCTACTCATATTTCAAATTTAAGAGTTACGAAGCACCCAAGGAAGTTAGTGCCCCACCTGTATTTAAAAAAGAAGAAGATAAGGAAAGGTATTTAGGATCAGTCGGTGTTACATCAGGAAAGTTTGACTGGAAAAATCAAAAAGAGCTAATACCAGGCGAAGGTCAGATAAAGGGTCACATATTAAAACATGGTAGCCCATGCCCAGGTATAAAAATCCAAATTCTATTTAACGGTAATGTTGTCTCAGAGTTAGCAACATCTGATGTAAACGGTGAATATATAATAAATGTTCCTTATGGTGAATACCGAATCGACGGATGGAAGATAGACCATGAAACAGCCGACAAGCATCTTGCCGGAAAAATCCTAGAACCAGAGTTGCACTTTGTTTCTAAAAATATTGAAGTAACTGAAAATAAAATTGCAAAAGGCCCATCACTAAACTTCATAGACCCAATAAAAATTTTGAGACCTCTGGGCATCATTCCCTACACAGAAAATATTGAACTAGAGTGGTCTCAAGTTAATGACACGAAATTATACAGAATCCAAATAATCGACAGAGGTTTAAACCTACGAGGTATCGATTATCGCCCACTTTTTCAAACGTTCAATGACAGACCTACAACACCAAAAACATCTATCTCAACAAAAGAGATGGGCATAAATCTAGAACCCGGGCATTTCTATATCCTAGAAATTGAAGCATTAAACGAAGTTAATCGACCAATATCTGAGTCACCTAATAGACATGAGGATGGTTTTTTTCTCCAAAATAAATAATTAGAGGTTCTAACCAATAAGGATTCTACCAACCGGTCGAGTTCGACGGGTAAAACCTGTGCTGTTTTACCATGTCTCACCTGCAAGGGGTACCTGTAACTTCCTGCTATCCATCCAAGGCCACCATTCTATCCAGGGCTTTTTCCTTTCCAGGTTAAATGAAAGCTTGAAAACTATGAATTGAATTGCTAGGCTATTATTAAGGTATCAGGTCAATTTGACCTGATAATCAATGGTTAGATATCATGAATAAAGTATGTCGCTATTTTCTAAATGCAGCCTTAATAGCTTTTTTACTGCCAATAGCTCTTGATGATATTCTTAACATGACAATCGATATTTTTACCGACAAAGAATATAATGGATATTTCATTCAACCATATTATTTTATGCATTCTAAGCATCCGATAATATTTTCTTTTGTCTTTGCCTTTATGTTCGGATACTGGTCTATCAAAGAAAAAGAAAGTTCAAAAAGTATACGTGATAGGCACCATTATTATTCTATTTTTATCGGTTTGATATCTTTATTTCTGAACTTTCTGAGTTGATTTAACTTATTGATTATCCAATATTTTTAACACCTGCTAGCCCAGGTGGTTTCAGCATAGCAATAGCCACGGACATGACTG
>CALZHT010000050.1 GCA_945787445.1 uncultured Desulfobulbaceae bacterium | reverse complement strand
TGTAAGCATTTGCCTGAACAAATTCTTCGGGAAAATCTTAAAGTGACCAGATGGCCAATATTTATTTCTTATTTTATGAAATCCGGTAGATGCTCTTATAGGAGGGGGACTATGCAGGGGACAAAATATAATCTCAAGAAAAGAAATGGGGTTATACCAGTCTGATAAAATCTAGCATAACCCCTTGTTTTTATTACTGGTGCCGGAGGTCGGAATCGAACCGACATGGAGTTGCCCCCGCGGGATTTTGAGTCCCGTGCGTCTACCAGTTTCACCACTCCGGCGTGTTTGTTTGAAAGAAAACAATATAGGTGGGTTGTCAAAGGCTGTCAAGGACAAAGCACGGATAGGCTTTCTTGGATTATTCTATGAAAGTTTCATGATAGAATGCACAAAGGACACAAAGAATAAACAACAGCTTCTAAAAAATCTCCGTGGCCTCTGTGGTTCTATAAAGGTAATGGAATTTAACTTTGATGATTTGTTGCCCCGCAAACGGGCAGAAGCGCCCGCTTGTGCGTGATGGGGGTGAATTAGAAATTGGGCAGAAATAGCTTCTTAAGCTTGAAAAAATATTCCAATCCGGACCATATGGATAATAAAAGTGAAACATACAGAACAGCAAGGCCCAATATATGCAAATTGGGGATCGGCAGCAGCTCTTGGGGAAAAATCAGAATTGACAGGGCAGTATATTGAAATACGCTTTTGATTTTGCCAAGCCTGCTCGCTGCGACAACGATGCCCGAAGAGGCGGCAATGCCGCGTAAGCCCGTGATACCAAGCTCTCTGGCAATCAAAAGAAAACTTAGCCAGGCAGGCACCCTTCCCAAGGGTATCAGCATAATCAGAACGGCTGCAACAAGAACTTTATCCGCCAGCGGGTCCATTAATTTGCCAAATACCGATTCAGTCTGATGCTTTCTGGCAAAATAACCATCTGCAAGATCAGTCAAGGCTGCTGAAAGAAAAAGGGTAAATGCCAACAGCCCTATCCATTTGCTTGCTCCTTCATAAAAACATAGCAAGAGGAATGGGACCACAGCAAAGCGAAAAGCGGTAAGGATATTTGGAAGAGTAAGTAAATGACGATTTCCGGTCATTAGAAAGGTATTTTCCTAATTTATAACAAACTTAAGTGTCTTTCTTTAACTTATTGTAATGGTGCAGAACCCTTTTGACGTAATTAGTAGTTTCAGGAAAATCCGGCACACCCCCATGCTCCATTACTAAGTTTGGTCCGGCATTATAGGCGGCAAGAGTGTGCGTCAGGTTTCCTTTAAATAAACCAAGAAGCTTTTTAAGATATCGCGTGCCCCCAAAAATGTTTTCCTTTGGATCAAAAGGATCGGAAACCTTCATATCCCTTGCCGTGGCAGGCATCAATTGCATGAGTCCCTTGGCGCCCCGTTTTGATATAGCCAGATAGTCGTAATTAGACTCAGCCTTTATAACGGCTTTGACCAACAGAGGATCAACTTTATATTTCCTTGCAGCACCGCTGATCATCCGTTCGAAACTTGCGGGATCATTTGAAAAAGACCTTATCCATGGTCGGCATCTTGGATCAGTGGGTACATTAGTAAAATGGATACTACCGCGTTCATCAACAAATGTATACATGGCGGCAACACCTTTATTGGTAGATAAGAATGTGCACACCAGGATGAATAGAAGATGAATTATAAACGAACATTTCAAACCCATAATGTATATTATATAAAATTTTTCACCTCTATTACCAGGTCCGTTTCGTGAAAGAGGGGTGCAGACACCATATTCCTTTGTAAAATCAATCCGCTTGCCTTCTTTCAATAAAGGCTGAGCGGCACTTTTCACTGCAGAAATGAAAGGTCTCACCGTTCTTTTCAAGCACCTGGGCCTGACCTTTTGGGATATAGGTATGGCAGACAGGGTCCTCGACCAGTACATCATCGGCCTGCAGATGGGCAGCATGGCCTTGGCCCGCTTGAGGAGCTTTCCGTTTTTTCCTACCGCCGAAAACCAAGCGATATAGGATGTAGAGTAAAATAAAAAGTATTAAGAGTCGCGCCGGGCTCAAAGAATTCCTCCATCCATCACCAATCCAATTTTTCCACCATCTGGCTCGAGCCTGCCAGCTCTGTTGCCATTTGGCGTGTTGTCTTTGCCAAAACCGGATGGACAAAATCAGGCGCCATCTCTAACAGTGGGGCAAGGACAAAAAGCCTATTCTGAATTTCAGGATGCGGCACCCTAAGATTTTCAAACTCAAGAACGAGACCGTCATAATACAGCATATCAAGATCAACCGTCCTGTCCGGCCCTGAAGTCCGGTCGCGACCCATTTCCCGTTCAATTCGCAACAAGACTTTCATGAGATCCTCGCATGACAGGCTAGTTTCGACCTTGCCCACGGCATTGGTAAACCAGAGTTGTGTTGCAATGCCGAGCGGTTCTGTCCGGTAAGGATTTGATAAGGAAAGGAGGGAAATACCCTCCGATTTTCCCAGCCTTTCCCACACCGCCAAAAGATTACGGGGACCGTCACCCAGGTTTGATCCAAGCCCGATAAAGGCTATAGCCATTAAAAACCGACCTCTGCCATACGGTCAACCGCTTCCTGTATTCTTTCTTTGGAAACGGTCAATGCCATGCGGAAATACCCTTCGCCCGGATCCCCGAAACCATTGCCCGGTGTCGACACAATACCGGCATTTTCAAGGAGATGGCCGGCAAAACCGCTTGAATCGTAACCCTTGGGAACCTCGGCCCATACATAAAAAGTAGCTTTGGGCGATCTGGCCTGAATCCCCATTTTCTGCAAACCTACCATGAGCACATCACGGCGTTCCGCATATAGGCTTTGCATCTTATCGAGCCAGGCCGCGTCCTCCCGCATGGCCTCAATACCTGCCACCTGAATGGCTTCAAAAATACCTGAATCAATATTGCTCTTAATCTGGCCAAGACCGCTGATGATCTCACCATTGCCTGCTGCAAAGCCAATTCGCCAACCTGTCATATTATAGGTCTTAGAAAGAGAATGGAATTCCATGCCAACCTCCATGGCTCCAGGCGTTTCAAGGAAACTGGGGGGGTTGTAGCCGTCAAAGGCCATTTCCGAATACGCAAAATCATGGCAAATCAAAATATTGTGTTTATCGGCAAAGGCTACCACCCTTTTAAAGAAATCTTCGGTAGCCAGTCCGGCAGTGGGATTGTTTGGATAGTTCAGGAACATCATTTTAGCCTTGGCAAGCATATCCCCGCGAATCGCATCAAGATCCGGCAAAAAATCGTTTTCTTTCAGAAGAGGCATTTCATAAGGCGTGCCTCCGGCAAAGAGGGTAGAGATCTTGTAAACAGGATACGCCGGACTGGGAACCAAGACCACGTCTCCAGGGTTGATGAAAGCAAGCGGTATATGCGCAATACCCTCTTTAGAGCCGATCAGGGAGACGACCTCCTTCAGCGGATCAAGATCAACACCGGCCCTTTTTTTGTACCAGCGGCTCACCGCTTCTCGAAAATCATTGAGGCCTGAATAACTGGGATAGCGATGATGACCAGGATTCTGAGCCGCTTCGGTCAGCTTATCAATAATATTCTGCGGGGTAGGCTGATCAGGATCTCCCACCCCAAGGTCAATGACATCAATGCCGCGCGCCTCCACCTCAGCTTTTTTCCGATCAAGTTCGGCAAAAAGGTACGGCGGCAGCTGTTTGAGCCTATTCGCTTTTTCAATTGCTATCATGTTTTTCTACCTTGTTTGTTAATGTTCCTATCTTTTCAATGGTTACTGATACCGTGTCACCCTGGGACAATATTCCGACACCTGCCGGTGTACCTGTGGCAATAATATCGCCGGGCTGCAGGGTCATCACTCCTGAAATGAAACTGATCAAGGCCTCCACCGGCCGTATCATGGATGATGTATTGGCTTTCTGTTTTTTGCGGCCGTTGAGCCTTGTTTCAATCTGCAGATTACCAGGGGCAACATCTGTCTCAATCCAGGGCCCGACCGGGGCAAATGTATCAAAACTTTTTGAGCGGGTAAACTGCACATCTATTTTTTGCAGGTCTCGCGCCGTGACGTCATTAATACAGGTATAGCCCAGCACAGCCAGGAGAGCATCTTCTACAGAAATATTCTTTGCCCGCCGGCCCATGACAACTGCCAGCTCTCCCTCATATTCCACCTGCTGGCTCATATCCGGCAGAACAATCGAATCCCAGGGCCCGATAACTGCAGAAGGCGGTTTCAAGAAAATAAGGGGCTCCGGTGGAATAGCAAATTGAATTTCTTCAGCATGTGGTTCATAATTTATCCCCACTGCCACAATTTTGCTTGGGGTGCAGGGCGCCAGTAACGTTGCATCCTCAAGGGAAGCAAATCCTCTTACCTTCCAGTCAGCAAAGGGATCGCCATCCAGCAGCCGTATGCGACTTCCTTCAATAATCCCGTAATTTATGCCCTGTGCGGTTTTACATCGGACAATCCGCATCGCCGCCTCATTCCATGTATCCTTTCGTTTTACAGATCCTGCAGGCCGAGGACGTCAAACATGGTATACATGCCGTTCGGCTGCCCGACAACCCAAGCGGCAGCCATTGCCGCGCCTCTGGCAAAATTATCCCGGCTGTGAGCCCTATGGGTGATCTCCAACCGTTCGCCGGCACCGGCGAAATAGACGGTATGCTCGCCAACAATATCGCCGGCCCTGATCGTCTGGATGCCGATTTCCCGATCGGTGCGTTCGCCGATCATACCGTGCCGGGCAAAGACTCCCACCTCATCCAGGTCCCTGTTAACCCCCTGCGCCACCATTTCTCCAAGTTTCAATGCCGTACCGCTGGGGGCGTCCTTTTTCATGCGGTGATGTGCTTCGACGATTTCGATATCATAGTCATCACCAAGTATCGATGCCACCTTTGCGCAAACCTTGAAGAGCACATTAACGCCCACCGCCATGTTCGGCGCCTGCACGCAAGGAAAATTGGCACTCAAGGTGCTAAGATCTTCGAGGTGTTGTTGGTTTAGGCCCGTTGTGCCGATAACCATGGCTTTTTTATGTTCTGCGGCAATTTTTGCTATGTGCATGGTGGCTTCATGGAAGGTAAAATCTACAATAACATCACCTTGATCGATTATGGCGGCCAGGTTACCTGTAATCTTGACTCCGACTGTAGCAAAGCCTCCTACCTCACCAATATCTTTACCCACATCAGGATGGTCAGCCTGCTCGAAGCCACCGGCCAGTTGCAGCTCTTTATTTTCTTGAACCATATAACTGATGCGTTTGCCCATGCGCCCTGCTGCGCCTGCGACGATGACCCTGGTCATTTTGTCTTTCCTCCCTATCCTTTACAAAACAAATACCGGAAACATGCCCATCTCTGGTGGAGACCGTGTTCCCGGTAAACTGTCCTATCCCGTTATCCTGAATCCGTGACGGCAAACAATAAATTTTATACCTAAATATTTTATATAATTTAAGAATATAGTTATGGTGCCATATTCTACGCTTTCACTCTCTGTCGGTACGCCGCCCTTTGGGGCGCCCGTCAGCCGCCCGCCTGCTTTGTCGGTAACTTTTCGATATCACACAAGGATAATCGAATTCGTTCCCTTCGCGCATCCGGACCACTAACGAACGCTCACGGATTCAGGGTTCTCTTTAAATCAGGCCATACTCTGCAATAACCTTCTTCAGTCTGGCTAGGATCGCTTCGTTTGTACCGCAAAGAGGAAGCCGCGGCGCATCTGTTTTGATTTTCCCCATGAGGCCCAAAGTTGTCTTTGCCGGCACGGGATTAGTATCAAAAAACATGGCCTGCATAAGGGGGAACAGCTTATAGTGCAACTCCCTTGCCTTATCCATAGTATCATTGAGCACTGCCTCCATCATGTCAGCCATGTCCTTGGGAGCAACATTAGAGGTGACCGATATAACTCCCTTACCGCCAATGGCCACGGTTGCCATGGAGGTGAAATCATCCCCGGAGAGCACGGCAAAATCTTTAGGGCAGAGGCGAATGACCTCACTCACCTGATTGAGATTACCAGTGGCTTCCTTTATGCCAACGATATTGTTGATTTGGGCACACCGGGCAACGGTTTCCGGTAGCATGTTCACCCCGGTCCTGCTGGGCACATTATACATGATGATCGGGATATCAACCGCTTCGGCCAAGGCTTTAAAGTGCTGGAATAGTCCCTCTTGCGATGGCTTGTTATAATACGGCGTGATCAGCAACACCCCATCGGCTCCCGCTTCTTTGGCATGCTTGGTCAGAGCAATTGACTCCGACGTACTGTTGGACCCGGCCCCGGCCAATACCGGCCGTCTGCCGTTTACTGTCTTAATGGTCAATTCCACCACATGGTGATGCTCCTCATTGCTCATCGTGGCGGACTCTCCCGTGGTTCCACAGGGAACAATACCATGCATACCGTTTTCAATCTGGAACTCAATCAAATTTTTCAGTCCCTCATCATCAACCTTACCCTCCGGTGTGAAAGGCGTGACGATTGCGACAAAGGCTCCACGAAACTGACTCATATCTCCTCCTCCTGCACATTTCATCAAAGATATTTTTTAGAGCAAACTCTTCTGTCTATCCCTTTTATCCCTGAACGGCCTCTTGATCAAGCAAGCCTTCATATATGAAATTTGTCGTCCCCTCCAAATATACATCCTTTATAACAGGTTCTGAACGGTTTTCCAGAAAGAAATGGATAATCAGCTGCTCCCCCCCGCTTGTAATTACTTTTACCGGGGGAGTTACGAAACCCTGTAGCGATGCAATAATAGCGGATGCCACAGCGCCGGTGCCGCAGGCCAAGGTTTCTGTCTCGACCCCGCGTTCATAGGTCCGCACTTGCAGGGTGTTGGAATTCACTACACCCACAAAGTTAACGTTAGTGCCGGCAGGTTGATACATCTCATGAAAACGGATGACACGGCCCCAGGCATCAACCTGGGCATTGTCAATGTCTTCAACAAAGTGAACAACATGGGGGACACCAGTATTGATACTGTGTAGCGTCTCTTCCTTCCCATCCACAGTAAGGGTTAGATTACACCTGACCTCTTCCGGCGGCGTCAGTGTAATCCTTACAGAACCATTGACTATCTGCGCCTCTATTTCGCCGGCCAGGGTGAGAAACCGCATGGTGACGGGAGCAATTTTCTTGGCAAATGCATAGCGCGCCGCGCAACGGGCTCCATTACCGCACATTTCTGCGACACTGCCGTCACCGTTAAAAAATTTCCAGGCAAAATCAGCCTTATCCGAAGATTCAATAAAAATGAGGCCGTCCGCTCCAACTGAAAACTTACGCCGGCAGACGGCGCGAACAAAATGTACCATTTCTTTTTCAGGTATAAGGGGCTGCCGGTGGTCGATGATAATAAAGTCATTGCCGCTGCCACTCATTTTCGTAAAAGGGATTGGAAAACGCATTGTCCTCTCTTTCTTTTCAGTTAAATAATTCACAGCCCTAGGCGGGAAGTCGGAATTTCTAACTTTTATTACGATTCCATCAAATATTGATAATCCCGCAAAAAGTCGGGAAAACGGTTAACGTGCCATGCAATTTCAACTAGTTACAACGTAATACATCGATAGAATCGTATTTTTCACGATTCTATCAAATATTCAGGGATGGATTCTCCTGCAATAAGATGCTCATGGGTCTCACGCTGGCGGATCACATGGTAGCCATTACCGTTCACCAATACTTCCGCCACCCGTGGTCGCGAATTGTAATTGGAAGACATGGTGAAGCCATAGGCGCCGGCGCTCATAAGCGCTAGCAGATCGTTTGGCTGAAAAGCGGGAAGTTCCTTGTCCTTGGCCAGGAAGTCTCCGGTCTCGCAGATGGGACCGACAACATCTGCAATCATTTTCTCTTGGCGGTTGCCTATCACAGGTTGAATGGCGTGGTAGGCGTTATAAAGGCTCGGCCGGGCAAGATCATTCATGGCCGCATCCACCACAATGAAATTTTTCACCCCGGCTTTGGTATACAGCACCTTTGCCACCAGGATCCCGGCGTTGCCGACTATCACCCGTCCCGGTTCCAGGATCAAGGTACAGTGCAAACCTTCCATTTCTTTTTTAATTGCATCGCCATATGTTTGCGGATGGGGTGGCTCCTCTTCACCATACGTGATACCCAGCCCGCCACCCAGGTCAAGATATGAAATTTCTATTCCTGATTCCTGTAGACAGCCAACAAACAATTTCAGTTTGTGGAGGGATTCCACGAACGGCGAAATTTTCGTAAGCTGCGATCCGATATGGCAGCTCACCCCCTGAACATGTATATTCGGCATTGCTGCGGCATTTCGATATATACGTTCGGCGTCGGCAATGGCGATGCCGAATTTGTTCTGGGCAAGCCCGGTGGAAATATAGGCATGGGTTTTTGGATCTACATCAGGATTGACTCGGAAAGAAACAGGAGCTACGCTTTTAAGGCTTGCTGCCACGTCCTGGAGCTTGAAGAGCTCCTGCTCCGATTCAACGTTGAATTGGAGAATGCCTGCCTGCAGTCCATAGCGCAGTTCTTCTTCTGTTTTACCCACACCGGAATAAACAATGCGTTTCGGGTCAATCCCTGCTTCAAGGGCTCGGAACAGCTCGCCACCCGAAACGATATCGGCGCCTCCGCCCATATTGGCAAACAGCCGGAGGATGGCAAGATTTGAACACGATTTCACTGCAAAGCAGGTTATATGGGGTATACCCTCAAAGGCACCGTCAAATGCCTTAAAATGCCGGGTAAGGGTGGCTGTGCTGTATAGATAGAAAGGCGTGCCGACATTCCTTGCTATTTCAGGCAACGGGACATCTTCGCAATGGAGAATGTCATTTTTATAAGTATAATAATGCATGGTTTGATCTGATTGGTTTCATTCAGTTTTTTTTGTTTTTGCTCTCATTATGCCTGGCAATACCGCCTCGTTGGAAAAAACAGACTCGTTGGGGGGCCGGGCCCGGTCAAAAGTTGAAACAGAATAGTACCATGTTTCTTGAGAAGCAGGAGAGCTTTTGTCCAAAAAAGACAAAGAGGGGACATGAACTTCTCCCAAGAGCTTTGGCCTGGCATCTCCTGCGCGGCGGTAAATCCGAAATCCTGCAAGATCCTCCTCCTGAACAACATCCCAGAACACCGTAATCCCGTCTTCAGTCTTTACAAGATTTACATTCTGTGGTGGTAAGGGTGGGGTAAAATCTCTAGCAATTCCAGCAACTGCTTCTGTTACAGGGCCAAACACTTTATCACCCCTGCTAACTCTAAATGCCCGCAGACGATAAAAATACTGCTCACCATTCGTAACAGTTATATCCCTATAACTTGTGGTGTCTGTCTCGGTAATTTTTTTATATTCCGTGGCCTTCCTTCCTCTGTAAATTGCATAGCCGACAGGCTCGGTCACGGCGGCTCCATCAATCAGGGCCTTGGGTGGCTGCCAGGCAAGGGAAAGGAACTGGTCGCCGGGCTTGACCATAAAATCTTCAGGCATAGCCGCCGGCGTAAGCCAACGCATAGAAACCGGCTTGGATTCCTTGCTCACCAAACGCCAGCCGATTCTGGAGCGCACCGTATACAAATAGTGATACTGAGGGCGAAGAGCCGAATCTAGAAAGCTGATTTTCTTTTTTGGGCTTTCTTGGGAAATAAGTATAACTTCTTCATACAGCGTATATGTAACAGGGCATCCATCACAATATTTGCTCTGGTCGATTTCCGCCCGCCACACCTCATATGCCTCTATATGCTTTATCTTTTCACCATTTTCAGCCTTACCAGGCCGCGACCAAGACAAGGTAGCTCCCTTTTCGTCCATAGAAAGCCGTAAATCCTCAATAGGTGCCGGCACTACGGTCTGTGGTGGAACTGGCAAAGTTTTTCTTCCGCAGCCCCAAACCAGCAAAAATGATAATAGCGGCAGCAGAATATAGGAAAAACGAGAAAGGAGCCCCATGGTATCACGTCAAATTCGCTGCAACTGTTTATGGCGTCGCAAAAAGTCCGATCTCCTGCTTCGTAGCGGGTTCTCGGGTGCTCGACATACCTGAGTATGCCTCCGCGCCCTCGACACCTCTACTCCTTGTTTTTCGAACTTTTTGCTTAGCCATCCCGTGACTATTTGCGAGTTAATCAACTGTTTACGCTTTAGATAGTTTATGCTCCGCCTTTTCAATCGCTTCGTTCACTATAGCGGATGCGGTACCACCCTTTGAAATCCTGCCGTCAATCGATCCTTTTACCGACAGAATTATGAAAACATCTTCTTCAATGACCTGGGAGAATTTTTTTAGCTCCGCAAGGCTCAATTCGGAGAGATCCTTTCCTTTTTTAATAGCATATGCAACGGTTTTGCCAACAATAGCATGGGCTGAACGGAACGGGATATTTTTTAAGACAAGATAGTCTGCCAAGTCCGTAGCTGTCATATAACCGCCTTTAACCGCCTCCGGCAGGCGATCTTCCATAAATTGCATATGGGAAAGCATTTCAGTGGCAATGGCAAGACATTGGGAAATGGTGTCCACCGTATCAAAAATAGCCTCTTTGTCTTCCTGCAAATCCCTATTATAGGTAAGAGGAAGACCTTTGAGCAGTGTCAGCAGCGACACCAGGTGCCCCACAACCCGACCACTTTTGCCACGAATAAGCTCCGGGATATCGGGATTCTTCTTCTGGGGCATGATACTGCTCCCGGTGCAGTAACTGTCAGCAAGTCGCACAAACGAAAACTCCTCACTGGACCAGAGCACCAGCTCTTCAGCAAGTCTGCTCAGATGGATCTGAATAAGGGCGCAGGCCGCCACAAACTCAACGGCAAAGTCCCTGTCGCCCACCGTGTCCATGCTGTTTGCAGTTATAGCTGGAAAACCAAGTTCCCGGGCCACGAAATCCCGGTCAATGGGAAGACCGGTCCCGGCTAAGGCTGCGGAGCCCAAGGGCATTACATTGATCCGTTTCAGGCAGTCTTCAAGCCTTTCCTTGTCCCTGCCGAACATCTCAAAGTAGGCGAGAAGGTGGTGTGATACCAATACCGGTTGCGCCCTCTGCAGGTGGGTATATCCCGGCATCGCCACCCCGAGATATTTGCGGCTCAGCGCGACGAAAACCTTCTGCAGCTCGGTAATAAGGCCAATAATCCGTTGTGCTTCTTGCCGCAGATAGAGCCTGATATCAAGCGCCACCTGGTCATTTCTGCTCCTGGCGGTGTGAAGCTTTTCGCCGGCCGCCCCGATTTTTTCCACCAGGGCCTTTTCGATATTCATATGAATATCTTCGAGTTCGGGACGGAACACAAAGCGGTCCTCATCTATTTCCTGCTGGATTTCCGAAAGTCCACCAAGGATCCGGTCGCATTCTTTCTGACTGATCAGCCCCTTTTTTGCCAGCATGCGGGCATGGGCCATGCTGCCGGCAATATCATGCCTGTACAAGCGTGCGTCAAAATGGATTGATGCAGTAAAAGCCTCAACCGAAGTCGCGGTCTTTTCACTGAAACGGCCGCCCCATGGCTTTTCAGTGGAATGCTCCTTTTTATTACTTTTCCGGCCCATACTCAGAATGCTCTCAACCGTAAATATTAGCTTAAAAAAAGTACCTAAAGATAATGTACTTATTTTATCAGATATTCCTTTAACTTTAGGCACTTCGAACTTTAGTGCACTTTAGGCACTTTATTTTGTAACCCTGCTAAAGCAAGATCATCCTTTTTTGCTTCCCGCCATGGCCTGCAGCTTGAGGCGCAATGCGTGCAAACGGATAAACCCACCGGCATCTGCCTGGGTATATACCTCATCCTCCTCAAATGTGGCAAAACTCTCCTGATAGAGAGACTGGTCAGACTTGCGGCCCACCGGCATGCAGTTACCTTTGTAAAGTTTCAGGCGCACAATGCCGCTTACTCTTTCCTGGGCTGCGTCCATGGTTTTCTGCAGCAATTTCATCTCCGGCGAAAACCAGAAGCCGTTATATATCAAGGTGGAATATTGTGGAACCAAGCTGTCCCGAATCCGCATCACTTCGCGGTCCAAAGTGATGGTTTCCAAATCTCTATGCGCTGCGTGCAGAATAGTGCCTCCGGGTGTTTCATAAACACCGCGGGACTTCATGCCCACAAAACGATTTTCAACCATATCAAGCCGTCCGACCCCGTTTTCTCCTCCCAGTTTATTAAGATAGGCAAGAAGCGAGGCAGGAGAAAATCTTTCGCCATTAACTGCAACAGGATTTCCCCCTTCAAACTCTATCTCGATGTAGGTGGGTTTGTCTGGTGCTGCTTCAGGTGAAACCGTTGAGGTGAACATGCTCTCGTCCGTTTCATGCCAGGGATCTTCGAGAAGACCTCCCTCAAAGCTTATATGGAGCAGATTTTCATCGCAACTGTATGGCTTTTCCTTGGTAACCGGGATCGGAATTGCATGTTTCTCAGCATAGGCCATCAGTTTTGTTCTGGAGTTGAGGTCCCAGATGCGCCACGGTGCGATTATCGTAAGTTTTGGATTGAGCGCCATATAGGTCAGCTCAAACCGGACCTGATCATTTCCTTTGCCGGTGGCGCCGTGGCTAACTCCATCCGCACCTTCGGCCTCAGCTACCCTTACCTGTTCTTTGGCAATGACCGGCCGGGCCAGAGAGGTGCCCAGAAGATAGGAGCCCTCGTAAATTGCATTGGCGCGGAAAGCCGGGAAAACATAATCCCTGACAAATTCCTCCTTAAGATCCGCAACCACAACTTTTTCAGCACCCGTAGCCATGCCTTTTTCCCGGACTTTGTCCCAGTCCTCATCTTGACCGACATCAGCGACATAGGCCACTATGGGACATTGGTATTCCTCCTTAAGCCACTTGAGGATCACCGAGGTATCCAGGCCGCCGGAATAGGCCAAAACTATTTTATTTATTGAGGTCATGCTTTTCTCTCAAAATATCTTTATCTTCTTTACCAGCCAAAAATTGATGCTCCCGCAAAAAGTCGGGAAAGCGGTTAACGTGCCATGTAATTTCAAAAAGTTACAACGTAATACATCGATGAAATCGTATTTTTTACGATTTCATCAAAAATTATCCGAGGTGTTCGGCCAAAATGGCCTTGTGGATATGCAGTTTATTTTCTGCCTGGTCAAAAGCGACACAGTGCTTGCTCTCAAGCACCTCGTCGGTTATTTCCTCGCCCCGGTGCGCAGGCAAACAATGAAGCACAATGGGATTGGCCTCGGCCCCGGCAAGCAGTCCGCTGTTAACTTGATACGGCTGGAATACCTTTCTCCGGAGTTTCTCTTCACCCTCCTGCCCCATGCTGGCCCAGACATCGGTGTTAATGACATCGCTATCTCGTATCGCCTCTTGCGGATCGCGCACAATTTCAATGGGCTTGACCGCTTCATCCTGCGCCTTCTTGAGGATTTCGGGATCCGGATCATAGCCCTCCGGACAAGCCAGGTTCAAGGCAAAGCCCAAACGACTCGCTGCCTGAATCCAAGAGTTAGCCATGTTGTTACCATCACCAATCCAGGTGATTTTCAGGTTCTCAATGTCCCCTTTGCATTCCAGAACCGTCATGATGTCGCTTAATACCTGGCAGGGATGATGAAGATCCGTCAAGGCATTGATCACCGGCACCGAGGAATACTTTGCCAGCTCGTCAACAATCTCCTGGCCGAATGTCCTTACCACCAGTCCATCGACATATCGGGCCATGACCCGCGCCATGTCTTTCAAGGGCTCATTTCTGGCAAGTTGCGTATCCTTGCCGGACAGGTAAATAACTTGTCCGCCAAGATTGTACATCGCTGCCTCAAAGGAAACACGGGTGCGCGTGGAAGGTTTTTCAAAAATCATCCCAAGAACCTTGCCACCTAGATGACTGAGCTTTATGCCGGATTTGGTTTCAGCCTTCATATCCAAGGCCTGTTTAACATACCCAGCGAGCTGTTCCTTGTTGAAATCCCAAAGTGCTAAGAGATGGTTTGCCATGACAATAACTCTCATTCTGAAAAAAATACCGGCCCAATCATGTCCGCGGTTTAGAACCGACGGCAAAATTGGGCCAAATGCAAATCAATACAAGAAAACTATTTTTTTGCAATAATTTTTCGAAATATTCCTCACATAATCCTGACCTCCGTTGCCCAAAAAAGAGTTTTTTCGAAATCATCACTCCTGTTTATTAGAAAATTCTCCCAAGACTTCATCCAGGGTCGCAGCAAATACATCAATATCTTCAAGGGTGACCACCAGGGGAGGCAGGCAGCGCAGAACAGTGTTGCCGGCGAAATTCAAAATAACACCTTTTTCAAAAACACGATTCACTATAGCGTTACCATGTTGAACTGCAGCTGGCTGAAGGATAAGTCCCTGAATCAATCCTACTCCTCGTACGCCTTGAGCTATTTCAGGATACTTTTCAGCCAGGTCCAAAAGTTTCTGAAAAAGGTATTCCCCTTTTGCCACTACCATTTCAAGAAAACCGTCGGCCAGCATGGTCTTCACGGCAGCAATTGCTGCGGCGCAGGCAACAGGATTGCCGCCAAAGGTGGAAGCGTGACTGCCAGGCCCGAATGCGTCGGCAACCTCCTTCTTGGCAAGCACCGCACCTATGGGAAATCCATTACCCAAGGCCTTGGCCAAGGTCAATATATCAGGCACTGCGCCAAGCTGTTCATAGGCAAACAGCGTGCCTGTGCGGCCCATTCCCACCTGCACTTCGTCAAAAATAAGGAGCAGGTTATGCTGATCACAGAGATCACGGATAGCCTTGAGATACCCCTTTTCCAGAGGACGCACGCCTCCTTCGCCCTGCAAAGGTTCACAGAGAATAGCACATGTCCTTTGAGTGATCATGCTTTTAAGCGTTGCAATGTCGCCGAATGGGGCGCAGACAAACCCTTCCGGTAAAGGTTCAAATCCTTCATGAAACTTTTTCTGGCCAGTGGCGGCAACAGTGGCCAAGGTCCGGCCGTGAAAAGATCCTTCCAGGGAAATTATTTCATAGCGGTTTTCGCCGCCATGTTTCCTGGCCAGCTTAATGGCACCCTCATTGGCCTCAGCTCCACTGTTTGAAAGAAAAATTTTATCGGCAAAGGAATGGGTAACCAGCAGTTCAGACAATTCCGTCTGTGGTTCCGTATAAAATAGATTGGATACATGGACCAGTCTTGCCGCCTGCTTGCAGACAGCCTCGGTGATTGCCGGATGACAATGGCCAAGACTGCAAACTGCTATCCCGGCTAAAAAATCAAGATACTCCTTTCCCTCTGCGTCCTTTAGGCGGCAACCGGTTCCTTCGGTAATCACTGTTGGAAATCGACTATATGTATTCATAAACACTTTGTTGCTCCGTTCGATTACATCGTTCATGCTCATTTGACTATCTCCGTACCGATCCCCTTATGGGTAAAAATTTCAAGGAGAAGGGCATGCTCCACTCGTCCGTCAATTATATGAGCCTTGGAAACCCCGGCTTGTACCGTCTTCATGCAACATTTGATTTTCGGAATCATGCCGCCACCGGCAATCCCTGATTTTATGAGCTTTTCCGACTCCTTGCCGGTAAGACTCTGAATAAGCTTGCCATCCTTGTCCATTACCCCTTCAACATCGGTGAGCAAAATCAGCTTGGCAGCTTTGAGGTGGGCTGCCACAGCCCCTGCCACCAAGTCGGCGTTTATATTCAAGGATTGACCGTCATCACCCACGCCAACCGGGGCAATTACCGGAATAAAATCCTTGGCATCAAGGGTCGTCAGCACATCAGCATTAACATGAGTCACCTCGCCAACTCGACCAAGATCGATAAGCTCCGGCGGCGCATCTTCCGCCATACTTTGTATAACTTTCATTCTTTTGGCTCGGATAAGATCGCCATCCCTGCCGGATAGCCCCACCGCCCTGCCGCCATGAAAGTTGATTAGACTGACGATCTCCTTGTTAACCTTTCCGCCCAGCACCATCTCAACCACGTCCATGGTTTCGTGATCTGTAACCCGCAGTCCCTGCACATAG
The DNA here is from genome assembly GCA_945787445.1 of uncultured Desulfobulbaceae bacterium. Classification (GTDB taxonomy): domain Bacteria; phylum Desulfobacterota; class Desulfobulbia; order Desulfobulbales; family CALZHT01; genus CALZHT01. Next base: position 8,306 of record CALZHT010000050.1, on the reverse strand, counting down.
CTGGGCTTGATATTCATCTTATCAAGGACACGATTTATCTGGGGCCCTCCGCCATGCACCACGATTGGATTGATACCGATATATTTCATGAGGATTATATCAAGGGCAAAATTTTTCTTGAGCTCCTCGTCTACCATGGCATGTCCACCATACTTGATAACAATGGTTTTGTTGTAAAATTCCTTGATATAAGGAAGAGACTCAACCAAAATTTTTGCTTTTTCAATACCTTGTTTCATGGATCATTCCGTCTGCAAAATTTTGAAGCTTGCCGCTGCCCAAAACGGCTAATGCCCTTAATCTGATGCTCGTTTATATTTTGTGGGTAGTTATCATAAAGCCATCTTTGAATTTTTGCATTATAGTGCAAAGAAACTCTTTTCCGAATTGGAAACATCATATTCCCGTGTCCGCAAGGTCTTCGATTTTCCGGATGGGAAGTTGCTATATACCGCAAACCAGCAGCATCTGTAAAGAACATGAAGAGCGACCTTTTATTATGACTGGTCTTTTATCCTTCCAACGCATGATTTTTTGCTTTGCTTTACAATATCGTAGACAGCCGCTACGCTTTTGTGTATGTAATACATGCCTTAACAATAAACGTTACCAAATGAAAACAATGACAAAAAACAAACTGTTATTATTGCTCTTTTTCTGCTCCTTAAACATCGTATTTTTCTTTTTTGCATCTGCATGTTTTGCGGAACAGACATCCCAACCTATCCAAATTGAAGCAGATCGCATGGAATCCAATCAGGACAAAAGCACTGTCACATTTACCGGCAAAGTTGAAGCAAGACAGGCAGACCTTATCATCTATGCAGATGAAATAACAGTCAATTATCAGAAACCCTCTGCTGATAAGAACCAATCCGCCATGGAATTGGCCCAGATTAATAAGTTCACTGCCACAGGCAATATCAAAATAGTCAAGGAAGGATGGATTGCCACTGGTGATAACGTGGAATATTTCGAGAAGGAAAGAAAAGTCATCCTTACCGGAAATGCGAAAATATTGCAGGACAACAATATGATCACCGGCAATAGGGTTATCTACTTTCTTGACCAAGGAAAAAGCATTGTTGAACATAAAGATGGCCGGGTGAAAGGATTTTTTTACCCCGACACATCCGAATGAACATGCTGAGTGCATGTCGATAATCCACATCATGATACTGCACGCCTCGATTTTTTTCATCAAATGCCCCTGCACATGATTCAAAATATGGAGTCACACCTTTGGCAGTACTTGAAACCAGCAATATTGTAAAACAGTATAAAAAACGCCGAGTAGTTGATGGAATAAGCATACGGGTCGAAACAGGCATGGTGGTTGGGCTGCTTGGGCCAAACGGTGCCGGAAAAACCACTTCGTTTTATTCAATTGCCGGATTCATCAAGCCTGATTCCGGAAAAATCCTGCTCAATGGCCAGGACATCTCTTCACTGCCCATCCACAAAAGAGCCTTAAAGGGTATTTCCTATCTTGCCCAAGAGCCTTCGGTTTTTAAAAAACTCACGGTAAAAGAAAATGTCCGCATAATACTCGAGCCCCTCGGTTTGTCTTCCAAAGAAATAAACAAACGCATAGAGAGGCTCCTTGCCGATTTGAAAATCAGATACTTGGCGAACAATCGCGCCCTCTCCCTTTCCGGAGGTGAAAGGCGCCGGGTTGAAATCATGCGGGCCCTGGCCACCAATCCCCAGTTCATCCTCCTTGACGAACCCTTTGCCGGCATTGACCCATTGTCCGTTGCAGATTTGCAAAGAATTATCATAGAGCTGAAAACAAAAGGACTCGGGATCCTTATTTCCGATCACAATGTTCGCGAAACGCTTTCCGTGTGCGATTACGCCTATATCGTCAATCAGGGCAAAATATTAACCAGCGGCTCCGCCCAAGAGGTTATCAACAGTGAAGAAGCCCGGAAGATGTATCTCGGAGAAAATTTTGCCATGTGAAACGAAACGTCGTAGGTGTCTTCTTTCTTTTATTCTGATATAATACATCTAAGTTCGAATGGTTTTTGATTTTATAGATACTGTATCACAGTATCAAATTAATACTGCCATGAGAGCGAAATATTTTTTGTCATGAAACCGAAGTGTTACGCATTAAACCGCATGCATCGGTTGATGATACTTTTTCCGATAGACTCGCTTTAAAAAAAGAAGTAAAGCATTAACAATTCAATAATTGAAAAAAGATATTCCCGATACAATTCCGGTAGGCGGATACTGTGCTTTGTAATTTCAACGGATTACAACATGCCCGGAGCGTCAGTGAAGAAATCCCCTTGAGGGACATTACATAAATGATTTTATAGGTTTTAGGGAATTCATCTAAACAAGGTTACGGTCAGATGGTACTGGAAATCAAGCAACAGCTTAAACTTTCACAGCAACTGGTGATGACACCCCAGTTACAGCAAGCGATTAAGTTGCTTCAACTTTCCAGACTGGAACTGGCCTCCATGATTCAGCAGGAAATAGAACAAAATCCTGCCCTGGAAGAGTCAATCGGCCTCAATGAATCTGAGTCGACGGAGTATAACGCTGAAGGCATTGATTCTGAAATTGAGCCTCAACCGACTGAACTTGAAAAAACTTCTGCGGTTACCATGGAAAACTCTTCGACCCTCGCAGAAATCGACTGGATGGATTATGCAAACGAATATGAAAGCGGTTCCTCATATTCCTCTCCATCTGAATCATCCGATCTCCCTTCTCGTCTCGACATCCTCACGAAAAAACCTGATCTCCTTAACCACTTGCAATGGCAGCTCAATTTCTCTCATTTAAGTGATGACGAAAAAAGGGTGGGTAATTATGTGATCGGCAACCTGAACCAAGACGGCTTTCTCGAGGTTGGCTGCGAAGATATTATGGAAAAAACAGGTTGTGATGAAACAACGGCTGAGTGCATGATTTCTGAAATCCAGCTGATGGATCCACCAGGGGTCGGGGCAAGGAGTGTTCAGGAATCACTCCTTTTACAGCTTGACCGGCTAGGCCTTGGTGAATCCTTGGCTGCAAAAATAGTCCGTGACCATATTCACCTCCTTGAAACAAAGAACTACAAGGCTATTGTAAGAACCACAGGGCAGAGCCAGGAAGATATCCTTGCAGCCATTAAAATTATTACCGGCCTGGATCCCTATCCCGGCCGATATTATTCCGACGAGGAGCCCCAATATATTATTCCCGATGTCTATGTCCACAAAATAGGAGGTGAGTATGTAATCCTTCTAAACGATGAAGGGTTGCCGCGGCTCAAAGTAAATTCGTACTATAAAAATATCCTCAAAAACAACGCATCCGGCACGAATTCCATAAAGGATTACGTTAATGAGAAACTTCGATCAGCAGCATGGCTGATCAAAAGCATCCAGCAACGGCAACGCACTATTTATCGCGTTGTGGAAAGCTTGATTAAGTTCCATACAGACTTTTTTGAACACGGCGTCTCCCACCTCAAACCTTTGGTGTTACGAGATGTTGCCGATGACATCGGCATGCATGAATCAACAATTTCCCGGGTGACAAACAACAAATATGTTCATACGCCGCAAGGCACTTTTGAGCTAAAATACTTTTTCAATACTGCAATAGAACAAAAAGGCGGGGATGCACTTTCCTCAGAAAGCATCAAAAACAGAATCCGGCAAATTATCCAGGCGGAAAACCATGACAAACCTTTTAGTGATAACGCAATAGCCGGGAAGTTCCAGAACGAAGGAATCAAACTTGCCAGGCGAACAGTGGCCAAATATCGTGAACAGCTTGGTATCCTGCCATCTAAATTGAGAAAAAAGCCAAACCTTGGCTAAACACCATTCAATACTGTTCCTGTTTTTTTCTAAGGTTATTGCATAAATTCAATTGCAACAGGGCCTGTTCTCTCTTTTGTTGAAAGGCACCCGACATCTCCATTATTAATTTTTATTAACCTGAAATCTTTAATCGCCCTGCCTTGATAATGGAGAGCAAGGCAGCGCAGTACTATGAGATGGCTGATTATCAGGGCTGTTTTCCCTGCATGATTGGAAAACAGTTCTTCGGTAAAACAGGTGGCTCGTTTTTGCACATCGGCAAGGGTCTCACAATGCGGTATTTTAAATTCATGGGGTTCAGCAAGCCAGGTAGGATATTCATCTCCATATTTGAGTCGAATTTCCTCTTTTAGCAAACCATCCCAGTGAGGCAAATAGATATCATTGAGATTTTCCACCACAAAAACCGGCACACCAATGATTCCAGCAAGGATCTCAGCTGATTGAATTGTACGCGCCAGTGGACCCGTATAAACAACCTCTATATTTTTCTCTTGTAGTTTTTCTGCCAGATCTTTTATCTGCGCTATCCCTTGTGCATGAAGTGCTTCCGCGGTTCGTCCTGCGAAGCGGTTTTCTATGTTCGCCCGGGTGACGCCATGTCGTGCCAAAAAGATTCGTGTCTCCATTTGCATCCTATTGGAAAAAATTTACTGATCTGCTATGGTGGGAACACAATCAGCGAGCGCATTCCACGTAGCTTGCTGCGGGGTTGTCGAGCGCTTGTAAAATAATAAAAATACCTTATGTACGGAGATTCCCCGCGGTTTGCCGCGGGGGGCTTCAATTCTTTTTGCAGCAGCATGGTGGAAGAAAATAGGAACTTTCTGGATCCATAATTTGCCTCAAAGCTACCTAGGCGGATTGATGAGGCTGCCTTCTCTCACCATGAGATAGTAATGTTCCAGAGGAACCCTTATTACTTAAATTAAACCAAATTCTCAATAGGATTTATTCGATATGCAAACATCCCGTCTCTTTTTCCGTAGGTTATTTGTCTTTTCTGTCGTCTTTTCTTCTCTAATCCTTCCTTCTGCAATGGCCGCGGATGCGGATGGTGATAAGGAATCCTCTCCCGTTACCATAGCCTTTCTTCCTTTTGAAATACACGCTGCCAAGGATCTGACCTATCTGAAAAACGGTATTCGTGACATGCTGGCAAGCAGGCTGGCCGCCAATGCCAAGCTTTCCGTGATTAACAAAGCCAATGTTGATCAAACTTTGGGAATACCAAGTGAAACCGGTCATCACTATGATCTTCTGGAGATTGCCCAAATACTTGCGGCCCAATACCTGGTAACCGGCAGCATCACCCAGATGGGGACCAGCTTGAGTATTGATGCAAAGGTCATACATGCTCTGGAACCGGCCGATACTCAATATTTTTTTGCCAGTGCCGCCAATGAAAATGAAGTACTCTCCGCCCTGGATCAGTTGGCTGCTGAAATTTCTCTACAAGTCTTCAAGGTTCAGGCAAAACATCCTGGTAAACCACTTTCCACCCCCTCTACCAAGCCGAAACCGGAAACCATCCCGTTCCAGACGGCCCATCCGGACAGGGCCTTCCTTGCAGGTGCACCCGCTATTGCATCGCCCACTGTGGCTGTACCAACAGTCCCGAAAACTAGCCCATCCGGCACTACCTTTACCAAAAGTCAGAATTTTAAAATGGATATCCTGGCCATGGATGCCGGTGATGTAGATGGAGACGGTGAAGACGAAATCATCCTGGCGAAAAAATCAAAATTGATCATCTATAAACAAGAAGCAGACAAGCTGTCGGAGGTAAAGACTTTTTCCTCAGGGGCACGTTTTCACATCCATTCCATCAGTGTGGCGGATCTGAACCAAAATGGCATTATGGAGATTTATGTAAGCGCTGCCGGCAGCGAACGACCCAATTCTTTTGCCCTGGAATGGCAAAACAATTCATTTGACTATATTTTCAATGATGCCCAATGGTACATCAAAGTTATCAATCTCCCCAATGAGGGGACTACTCTGGTGGGCCAGCGAGCGGGAATGGATACCGCCATTGCACCGGGGCTTTTCCGCGTAGAACAAAACGACGGTTCAATAACAGCCGGAAAGAAGCTTGCAGTACCGCAGGGTATCAATCTGTTTAATTTTGCCATGGCTGACCTGGATGGAGACGGCCTGCACGAGATAATTGCCATCGATGACTCCGACCATCTCAGGGTACATACAGCGAACGGCAAAAAACTCTGGGCAAGCAGCGACCTCTATGGCGGGATGAAACGTTTTATTGGCGGGGAAGGGGATCTTGACTGGACAGAGCAGGACCAGGTAACCAAACCGAAATTCTATGTTCCCTCGAGAATAATAGTTGCAGACCTCAACAAGGACAACCAGCCCGATATTATAGTGAAAAAGGTATATGCAACTGGCTATCGGATCTTAGAGAATGTGAAAAATTATCCCAGCGGCCTGGTGGAAGCATTGACCTGGAACGGACTGGCTCTTGAACCTTTCTGGCAGACCAACAAGCTTGACGGCTCCATCCCTGGCTACCAGCTCCGCATCAAAAAAAGTGATGACGGCAGTAAAATAGGTAATCTGTATGTCGGATTGCAGCTTCAGGAAGACACCCTGTTAAAGTCTCCGGAAGCCACAATTTTAACTTTCCCAATACCGTTTTAAGGGAGGAAATGAGCCATTGCAACTCCCTGCGGCCGCCATTGCCGGCAAGTTGCTGTAGCGAAGGTTATCGTGATTGATACCGCTGAAAGCTTGCAAAGGCAACACGTCACTGCGAGGAGCGAAGCGACGCGGCAAGTCTCATTGAGATTGCTTCAGTCGGCTGATGCCTCCTTCGCAATGACGCTGTACTCTTCTTTGCAACCAAGCGGGTGAAGCTCGAGTGGGTAATCTCACAACCGCCGCAAACAGTTGCATACTCCTCCTTGGGAATACCCAAAGTAACTCTCAGCAGCCCCATGAAATGGCATAGCCATCGTAACCACCTTGTCGATTTCGTAAAGCTATAAAAAAACCCCGCGCAGGGCATGCCTGAGCGGGGTTTTTTATTGTATAGGTTTTTTATTCTAATTCAACAGAATAAATTAGAATGCCAATGTTAAGTTATGGCGCAGGAAGTAGGCATCATCAGGATCTGTGCCATAGGCGTCATCCGCGATGAGGTATGCTGCTTCGATGCCATAGGAGAGACCGGCGGAAAGCTTCCAGGTCAGGAACCCTTCAAGCTCGATGCCAAGGGCATCATCCTGGCCGGGAGCGGTCTCATTCAGCGTTGCATAGTTTAACCGAGCCTTCCAGGAGATATCGTCGGTGATTTTACCGCTGGCATTGGCCTGAATAAGGAATAGGTTGGCAAGACCGGTATTCATAGGATCACCAGTAACGGGATTTGCCAATGTAGGTATTGCATAAATGTAGCCCATCAAGGTGGATTGATAGCGAACATCCGACAGGAAGTTGACAAATTGTTCCTGATCAGTGTCAGCCGCATTGTCATCACCGGTACCATAACCAACCAGGCCACCAACTTTGAGTGCCCCAAGGTCAACAGATATTTCTGCTAATGCGGCATAAGCATCTTGATCAATATTTAATCCCGCATCACCGGTTTGGTAGTCAACTTCGGCCTTCCAGGAAACTTTCCCTTTGCCAGCCACACGGACACCTATGTTGTACATTTCAAGGTTAAGATCGGAGCTTTTAAGCAATGTGATATCGCCGCCCAGGCTCATGGCGCCCATTTTCTGGTTCAGGAGGGCAACGTAGGCGTCAATATCATTGGCGGCACGTGCAGTGATATTCTCACCAGTAGGGAATGCGCCTTCTGAGATGTTACCTTCATCCAGCTTAATGGTCAACAAACCGATATGGGTGTTGGCGGAAGGGTCGGCATAAACAACGATGGCGTCATCGCCGGATGCCCTGTGATCGAACCACAGGTTGTTGCCCAATGCCAGAGGCATGTGACCGGCTTTCAAACCGACAACTCCGGGATCGTAATTAATCCAAGCCTGCAGCAAGGTGAGGTCATTGTCATCCTTGGTGCCGCCTCGGTTCAAAGTTGAGGCATTGCCGGAACCACCAGCGGTATTTTGCCCCCAGGTCCAGGTGTCCCCATTATTATCACCGGTTTCCAGCTGCACATATGCTGATGCAGCATCTGAGGTCTGGGCTTTGACGCCGAGACGGACGCGGCCATCATAGAATTCTCTGGCTGAAGAATCTTTATTTGTGTCTTTTTGGGTTCTGCCGCGGAAACGAAGAGCGCCATCAATGGCGACCCGTACGCCTTCTGAGGCAACAACGCCTGCTTTTTCAGCTGGCATGGTGCCGTGGATTGCGAATGCGCTTGCGGTGAAGCCTAGAACTAATGAAGTGCTGAGTGCTGCGATTATTGTTTTTTTCATACTTCTCATTTACCCCCCATTAAAATATTTTTTAAATTCCTTCTGTACAGCGGCAGGCGCCAGG
>CALZHT010000049.1 GCA_945787445.1 uncultured Desulfobulbaceae bacterium | reverse complement strand
TATCTTGTTGGGAATTATCGCCCTTGATGATGCTTTGGCAATTATGGTATTTGCATTATCCAGTGCTGTTGCTCATGCCTTGATGCATCCCGGTACTGTCCCTTGGGGTGAAATGCTGGGCGAAGCCGTGGCTGAAATCGGCTTTTCGGTTCTTCTTGGCATTCTGGCCGGAGTAATGCTTAAATTTACTGCCCAAGTAGTTCGCCGCCGTGAAGCGCTACTCATGGTCATCCTTGGTATCATTTTTACCACCGTTGGGGTGGCATCACAGTTCAATCTCTCTCCGCTTCTGGCGAGTATGGTGGTTGGCTTTGCCATTGTCAATTTGGAACGACGGCATCGCGATTTCTTCCTGGTTATTGAAGAGATTGAGGAACCTTTGTTCGGCCTGTTTTTCGGCTTGGCCGGGGCGCATATTGACCTGGCTGTATTCAAATCTGCTGGATTACTGGCAGTAGCTGTGCTTGTTGTCCGCATGATCGGCAAGCACATGGGAACCTGGGCCGGAGCAAAGTTATCCGGTTCCCCCATAGAGGTGCAGAATTATCTGGGATTAGCGCTTTTTCCACAAGCAGGGGTCTCCGTGGGTTTGGTGCTTATCGGCCAGGGAATATTTCAGTCGCCTCATGTGGCAAATATTCTTGTCAATGCAATAATTGGTTCGGTGATAATCAATGAACTGATTTCTCCACCGCTGGTAAAGTATGCGCTGACAAAGGTGCAAGAAACTGCTGCCGCATAGGAGGGATAATGAAATTTGAGGAAGTGCTCGATTCAATTTTCAAGCTGTCATACCTGGCAATTTCTGGTAAGTGCTCACTGGAAGAGGCTTCGGAAAAGGTTGCCCAGAATCCGCAAGTCCGGGGAATCTATGTGGTGGACGAAAGAGGGAGGCTGCAGGGGTATCTTTCTCTGGGAGTGCTGATCCGCCATGTCATCGCCTCGCGGCATAGGCCCCACTTTCACGTCCGATCCCTCTTGTCCATGATTACGGCAAAAAAAGTAGCTGACCTTATGGATAAAGGGGTGGTTTATGCACAAAAAGACGATACAATCGAAAGCATTCTCGATAAAATGGTCCTTATTCCGTAAGGTAATTTATCCTCAATCTAGTTAGGTTTTTCAGGCCGTAGATCAATTGTAATCGTGGTCAAGAGATTCTGGCAATCCCTGATAATTGCAAGACAATTGTGGAATGGTGTCATGAAATAATGTCAGTTTCGGCAATTGGGTATTCGCAGATTTGATTTGTGGTTGGTCGGAAATGCTGCCGAAAAATTCATCTTTATCTCGTCTGTTTCAATGGAAATTGCTTTGGCCCTTGGATTCTTTTTGTTGTTAGTTGGATTCTGCTCTTCTGGTTAAAAGCCCAAATGGTGTATAATTTTCTGATAACCGGCTTCTCACCAATGAAACGTATGATATTCCTTTGCAATGGTGTTTGTTCAACCCTAGAGTATCTTTGTGAAAAAATACCTGATTATTGCTCTTCTCTCTATTTCCCTCTCTTCTCCTGTGTATGCCCAGGAATGGCCCCTTTCCAGTTTGCAGGAAGATTTGGGAAGTTTTTTGCTGGGGTTTGCAGGAGGATTGACAGCCCATGAATTAGGGCATGTAGCTGTTGCTCTGTCAAAAGGATATAGCGTCGATTATGATGGAATAAGCATTGTGTATCCGGATGCAGAAATGTCTGATTCGGATCATCTTGAGGTTGCGTCAGCCGGCTTCCAAGTACAATGGCTTGTATCCGAAGTGGTCTTTCTGAAAAATCAACATCGCAAATCAGATACACAAATGAACAACCTTGACGCCGGACTTATATTCGCCCATCTCGCCACCACTGCAGCATATCTTACTTTTTTAAAAGGCCATGCTGATGGTGATATAGTCGGTATGTCAAGTGCTACAGGTATTTCAGCCGACAAACTTGCGTTACTCATGTCAATTCCCGCCGTTTTCGATACCTGGCGACTTTTTGGCAAACAAGTTCCCAACTGGGTACCAACGCTCTCGCGGGTATCAAAAGGACTTATGGTGACATTGATCTGGACCTTCTGATGCGAATTTACATTCAAAAGGATAACAAGGCCTTTGGGGAGGAGGCGACGCAGGCATATGCAGAAATAGGTTGAGGAGCTGACGATGTGCAGCCATTTAAGTGCAATTCACCTTTAGGGATTAAAGGATCGTGTAAGGAGTCACCCATTAAATGGCACCTCCCGTTTGAGCTTATAATCATCCACTTTCAACAAAATAGGGTGTCTATCCCCTGATTATTCTAGGAAGTGCCTTTTAGATTGTTCGCAATAATCAAATACCCCTCTTGATATTGAAAATCAAACCAGCCCTGGGCCAGTGTCCTAACTATTTTACTCGGTTCTTTTATAGTTGTTTATAATATTATTATAAATAACAGATTATAAGCCGTATATATACCATTGTTGTCCCGCTTGTCCAAGCGGGATGTCCTGGACCTAGTAAATAAAAATGGGGAACCAGTGCTAGACTGATTCCCCGATATATTGGCGTCCCCAATCCCGCAGAGCGGGAAACCGGTGTTGTCCCGCTTGGACAAGCGGGATGTCCTGGGCATGGAAAAAAAATAGGGAACCAGTATTAGACTGATTCCCCTATATAAATGGCGTCCCCAACCGGATTTGAACCGGTGTTGCCGGCGTGAAAGGCCGGTGTCCTGGACCTGGCTAGACGATGGGGACGAAAAGTAAAAACCACATTTCGCTGCTGGTGGGTCGTGCTGGGCTCGAACCAGCGACTCTCTGCTTAAAAGGCAGATACTCTACCGACTGAGTTAACGACCCCCGGATTGAAACGTGATTATTTACAATAGACGGTCTTGCATGTCAAGTATTTGGTTTTTGTCTTTGATGTTTTTTATATCATTTTTTCCGGATTCATGAAAATTTTTTATTGAAAAGCAAATTGCTGGGAAAACTTTACAGTCCAGGTTTATGGTCGCCACTATTGAACCCAACTGTAATCAACCCTGGTTTAAAAAACCTTGTCGGCTTTGGGGCGGTCTGCTATATCATGAGATTCTTTTTCAAAGCGATTACGCATGTATTTCGTTCTTATGATTGTATACTTTGAGGTTTGATGATGGGACTTTTTTCAAGTTCGGCTAGTTTCGTCCGCTATGCGGTGGAAGGAGAACTGCCTGAAAATTTTTGGGATTTTGCGGCAGGGCAAATTGCCAGGTATTCGTTTCGGGATATTGATGACAGTTACGAGGAGCAGTCCATGGGCTGGGTCTCGGTGCATAATATGTTTGACAGCAGTTTTGAATATTCCTCCTATGCCGTGGGTGATTACCTGGTTCTTTCCCTCCGTATTGACGAGCGCAAGGTCTCCAAGGCTGCCCTTAAGAAATTCTGCCTCAAGGAGGAGGAAAGGATCAAAAAAGAGCGTCAGATTCCCCGGCTCAACCGTAGCCAGCGCTTGGAAATCAAGGAAAACATGAAGCTTATGCTGACCAAGAGAGCGGTGCCCATCCCATCGGTTTATGACCTATGCTGGAACCTGTCTGAAGGCACCCTCCTGTTCTTTTCCACCAATAAAAAAGCGCAGGCATTGCTGGAAGATTATTTTAAAGAGACCTTCGGGTTGTATCTTGTCCTGCAGGTCCCCTATCTCACGGCCATGCATCTTGTAGGACCTGATGAGCAGAATATCCTTGCAGATTTGAAACCTGAAATTTTTGTTTAAGGTTGGGTGGTTGGTATGGATCTTGTTGATGTGATGATGGAAAAAGGATTTCTCGGCCAGGATTTTTTGACCTGGCTATGGTATAAGAGCGAAGAGCGCGGCGGCACGGTCTATTTGCCGGAAGCTGGGGATATCCAGCTGGTCTTTGAAAAGCATATGCTGCTTGAGTACGGTGAGGGCGAATCCCATGAAAAGGTTATCTGCCAGGGACTGCAGGCGGAACTCAAAGAAGCGCGGACCGGCCTGGCCATGGGCAAGAAGATTGAACAGGCCAGAATATTGCTCACCCGGGATAATTATGAATGGCGCCTTACCCTGAAAGGAAGCCTGCTTGAACTCAAAAGCGTCCGGTTGCCTAAAACCATGACTTCCACCGAGGAGAGTGATGACCCGGCTGCTATGGAAGGCAGGATCCTCGACCGTATCTCCATGTTTGAATTGGTGCATCGTACCATTGATGAACTTTTCAGAGCCTTCTTGCAGGTTCGGCTTGGACCTGACTGGCAGACGGATATCGCCAAGATCAGGGTCTGGGTGAACAAGGGGCGACCGGCTTGATAAGGCAATGAAGTCACATTTGCGAGACCATGTTTTATAAGGCCATAGCGAGCATCCTCCCTGTTGCTCATAGCGGGGAATATACCCATAGTGCACTTATGCCCCCTGCGGGAGATAAGGCCGCGCAGGTAAAAAAATAAAAAAAGCACCTCTCTTGCCAAGATTTTCCATCCGTCTCAGGCGGACTGCGGAGAGCTTCAACTATTTGGAGACAGTTGATGGAGTTTGAAACCATAATCGGGCTTGAAGTTCATGCCCAGCTTACTACCGACAGCAAGATATTCTGCGGATGCACGACAGCATTCGGCGCCAGTCCCAACACAAATGTCTGCCCGGTCTGTCTGGGCATGCCCGGTGTCCTGCCGGTTTTAAACAAAAAGGTAGTGGAATATGCCATGAAAATGGCCCTTGCCACCAACTGCCAAATACAGGGGACCAACCAGTTTGCCCGGAAAAATTATTTCTACCCGGACCTGCCCAAGGGATATCAAGTTTCCCAGTTTGACCTGCCCATCGCGGAACATGGCTGGGTTGAGATTAAAGTCGGGGAGAGCACAAGGCGGATCGGCATAACCCGCATTCATATGGAGGAGGATGCCGGCAAACTGGTGCATGATGAGCGGGAACCTTTAAGTTATGTGGATTTGAACCGTACCGGGGTGCCGCTCATCGAAATTGTCAGTGAGCCGGATATCAGGTCCTCGGAAGAGGCCGCAGCCTATTTGAAAAAACTGCATGCCATCCTGCGATATCTTGATATCTGTGACGGCAACATGGAGGAGGGCAGCTTCCGCTGCGACGCCAATATTTCCCTGCGGCCGCTGGGCCAGCAGGAGTTCGGCATCCGTACCGAGCTTAAAAACATGAATTCCTTCCGCAATGTGCAAAGAGCCCTTGAATATGAAGTGAAACGGCAGCGGGATATCCTGCTGGAAGGGGGGGAGATAGTGCAGGAGACCCTCCTGTGGGACCCTGACCGGAACGTGACCACCTCCATGCGCAGCAAGGAAGAAGCCCATGACTACCGGTACTTCCCGGATCCTGACCTGATTCCGATTATCATTGACCATCGGTGGATCAGCAAAATTAAAGAGACCCTGCCCGAGTTGCCTGATCAGCGCAAGGAACGATTTATCGATAAACTTGGTTTACCAGCCTATGACGCGGAAGTGCTGACTTCATCCCGGGAAGTGGCGGATTATTTTGAAACAGCCCTGGCTGCATACGCCAATGCCAAAAAGCTCAGCAACTGGATCATGACCGAACTGATGCGGGAATTGAAGGGCGAGGACGCGACTGAAATAGGTAAGTGCCCCGTGACCCCAGATAATCTGGCCTCTCTTTTAAATATGATTGACAAGGGCACAATCAGCGGCAAGATTGCCAAGACAGTATTCGAGGAAATGATGGCCACAGGCAAGGATCCCGATACCGTGGTCAAGGAAAAGAATCTGGTCCAGATGAGCGATGCGGGTGATCTGCAGAAAATGGTGCAGGAAATCATTGCCGAGAATCCCGGCCAGGTTACAGAGTACAAGGCAGGGAAAACCAAGCTCATGGGGTATTTTGTCGGTCAGTTGATGAAAAAAACCAAAGGAAGGGCAAATCCCAAGATGGCCAATGAACTTTTTGCCAAGGAACTTTCCCAATAAATATATATCGTAAGAATCTGGTGCCTTGCCCATGAATAAGGAAGACTGGCAGAAAAAGGGAGCCGGCCATCGCCAGCGCCTGCGCGATAAGTTCCTGGAAAGAGGGATTGACGCCTTCAGCGACAGTGAAGTGCTGGAACTGATGCTCGCTTTGGGCACGCCCCGCAAAGACTGCAAAGAGCAGGCGAGAGACGCCTTGTCCCGTTTCGGTTCCCTGGCCGCAGTGTTGGAGGCCTCGCAGTCGGAACTGGAAGGAATCAAGGGGATCGGTCCCAATAATGGATTTGCCATTCATTTTATCCATGGGGTAGCGAGGCGCTATCTCGAACAGCGGCTTAAAAATAAAAAGTACCTCCGGTCTTCAAAAGAGGTTGCCGAGTATCTTATCCATTCCATGCGGGATCTGGAAAATGAGGTATTCACGGTCATCTTTCTTGACGCCGGCCATTCCATTATCGCCTTGGAAACCGTGGCCCAAGGGACCATTACCGCCAATACCATATATCCCCGTGAGATCATAAAACTGGCTCTGAAACATAACAGTGCTGCCATGGTGGTAGCCCATAACCATCCATCAGGAAGTCTCCTTCCCTCACAAGAGGATGTGCGGCTTACCCGTAATCTTTTTCTGACCTGTTCTTTGATGCACATCCAACTTCTCGATCACCTGATTGTGGGGGGATCGGGACAACCTTACAGCTTTGCAGATCATGGCATGATGTATGATATTAAGAAGGAATGCCGCTCAATATTGATGAAATCGTAAAAAATACGATTTGTCTGCTACGCGGACGCGTTGACCACTTTGATTTATTGCGATAAAAAGGGCGATACGTTCAGCCGGGATTTCTTACAAAGCTATTGCCAGTTCATCGATGTATTACATTGTAACTAGTTAAAATTACATGGCACGTTAACCGCTTTCCCAAATTTTTACGGGATCATCAATATTGTAACAGCGAAAAATATTTGCAGGCCAGATGAACAAAGCCGGACTGTACCTCCATATCCCTTTTTGCCGGACAAAATGCAACTATTGCTCCTTCTCGTCATTCGCCTGTGGAGATGCCCCCCCAGGAGATTATTTGGAATGCCTGTTGCGGCAGGCGGAGACAATGGCTGCGCATCCATGGGTTCAACAGGCAACTTTTGCAAGCTTCTTTATTGGCGGCGGCACGCCGACCATCTACGATGAACAGTCACTATATAGGATACTTTCAAAGTGTCTCAGGCTTTTTACTTTTACAGAGCAGCCCGAGATTACCATAGAGGCAAATCCCAACACCCTTTCCTTTGCGAAACTTACTGCCTTGAAAGAGGCAGGGATTAACCGTTTGAGCATCGGCATCCAGTCTTTTTCCGATAGACTCCTTCGAATTTTGGGACGCTCGCACACTAAGGCGGATGCTCTGACAGTCCTTGAGATGGCAAGACGGGCAGGGTTTGCCAATATTAGCATGGATCTTATCTATGGCCTGCCGGAACAGGATGTGGAAGATTGGCAGCACGGCCTTGAAACTGCAGGTGATTTTGGGCCGGAACATTTCTCGCTCTATGAGTTGACCATAGAAAAGGACACACCGTTTGGCCTTTTGGCCCGGCAGGGAAAATTGCAGCTTCCGGAAGAAGATACTGTGATTGCCATGGAAGGGTTGACTAGGGCGTTTATGGGGGAAAAAGGCTTTGAGCAGTATGAAATATCGAATTATTCACGTCCGGGATTCAGATGCGGTCATAATATCAATTATTGGCGGAACGGTTCGTACCTCGGTCTTGGGGCTGCGGCAGTGTCATGCCTCTCCGGGCTCCGCATCCGCAACATAGCTGATCCGGCAATGTATTGCCGGTTGCTGGCGTACGGTGACATGCCCTTTGATGAGGGAGAATTTCTGGCAAAGGCGGCACGGTTCCGCGAGACCGTGATCATGGGATTGCGCATGCTTGAAGGTGTTGATATAAATACCCTTAAAGAGCGTTTCGGCATATCGATAATTGATTATTATGGTCAGAACCTCAAGGAGTTCCTTGATCATGATCTTGTCGAGCTAGACCAAGGTTTTTTGCGGCTTACAATAAACGGTTTGCCTGTTGCCAATCAGGTGCTGGCCAAACTGGTTTGATTATCAACATTGAAGAAACGATAAACCATGGTAAAGTGGTTTTTGCGCTTGCCAAATAGGCATCGGCCCGAAGGGAATGATAGATGGCAAAAGAACAAAAAATATATGCATGCACAGCCTGTAAAGCCGAGTTCAGTAAGTGGTCCGGCCAGTGCCCGACATGTCAGGAATGGAATACCATCACTGAAAGCACTGTTGTCCCATCTGCCAGGGGGAAAAGATATGCCGGGTATGCAGGAATTCCGGCCATGGTGCAGTCGATGGCTGAGGTGCAGACCGAGAGCGCGCCCCGTTTCAGCACGGATATGTCCGAACTTGACCGGGTGCTTGGCGGCGGATTGGTGCCAGGTTCGGTGGTGTTAATAGGTGGAGATCCGGGGGTCGGGAAAAGCACCTGTCTGCTGCAAGTGAGCTGCAATCTCAGCCAGACAAAAAAGGTTCTTTATGTAACCGGAGAGGAATCACCCCAGCAGATTGCCATGCGAGCCAAACGTCTTGGTCTCCATGAGCAGAGCATGTTGCTGCTTGCCGAAACCCAGGTGGAGCATATATGCGACACTGCCTTGCGCGATAGTCCAGATGTTATTGTCATTGATTCCATCCAGACCATGCAGGTTGCCGAAAGCCAGTCCGCGCCGGGAAGCGTTTCTCAGGTTCGGGAAAGTGCAGCCCAACTTACCCAATTCGCCAAACAGACCGGTACCGCTATATTCCTGGTGGGGCATGTCACAAAGACGGGAGACATTGCCGGCCCCAGGGTTCTCGAACATATAATTGACGTAGTGTGTTACATAGAAGGCAACAATAGTCGTTTCAGGTTAGTGAGAGCAGTGAAAAATCGTTTTGGCGCCGTGAACGAACTTGGCGTCTTTGCCATGACCGAAAAGGGGCTTAGAGAGGTGAGCAATCCCTCGGCTATTTTCTTGTCCCGTCTTGAAGATCCCATGCCCGGCAGCGTTGTTATGGTGGTATGGGAAGGCAGCAGGCCGCTGCTTGTCCAGATGCAGGCATTGGTTGATCAGAGTTATGCTGAAAATCCGCGGCGCGTCGTTGTAGGACTTGAGCATAACAGGCTTGCCATGCTCCTTGCTGTATTGCACAAGCATGGTGGCTTGTCTACTTATAATCAGGATGTATTCGCCAATGTTGTAGGCGGGGTAAAGGTGGTTGAAACCGGTGCGGACCTGCCGCTGTTGATGTCGGTTGTATCCAGCATGAAGGACAAGCCCTTGCCGCAAGACCTGGTGGTTTTCGGCGAAGTCGGCCTTGCCGGGGAAATACGTCCGGTCTCCAGCGGCGAGGACCGACTCCGTGAAGCAGCGAAACATGGTTTCCGAAGAGCAGTTGTGCCTAAGGATAACGCGCCCCGAAAAGGGATTAAAGGACTTGACATTCACACCGTGCAGACTTTGAGTGAGGCGTTGGAGGTCTTTTGAAAAAGCAATCATTCTTTCCGCCAGGCATTGCGCCGTAGAGGGAATTTCGGGCTTGCCCGTCGGAACTTGGAGCGGGCCTTATTTCTTATAGGTGAGAAAGGATATCACAGCCGCAAATCAAAATTTTTTCAATCAGTCATTTTCCCTGTGTTTTATCTAAATCAGAAACTCATACCAAGTCGCATTCAAATTTTTACTTTGCCCCAAGGGGGGATTGAACCGAATTTGCCGCGTTGTGGGTTTCCTCAATCCGCGGCAGACCTCCGGGGCCTCCCCCTTACCGCCTAGGTACCTCTTTGAATGTAACTTGGTATCTCCTCCCTCATGTATGGTTTTTTTTATTTTTTCAAGCGCATTCAACTCTGAATTACAATGAAATAAATATGGTGGATTTTTTTAAAAACAAGTGAATATGATAAAGTGTGACCAGTACATAAAGAAGTTTGCCGTTTTTTTGGGGTGTTATGAAGGAAGGAGAGTAAAGTTCCCTGCCGGCCAGTTTCAGAGTGGCAGGGATACTCTGTTTATGATGAAGTTTTTATGTGTACCACGCTCGCTATGCATGTTCAGAGGGGAGTGATATGAAGTTTGTTATTGTTGGTGCCGGCGCTATCGGTCGACTTTTCGGGGCCTTGCTGAGCAGGGGCGGCAATGAAGTTGCCTTTGTCGAGACCAAGCAGGAGGTGGTCGATGCCATTAATGATGCAGGTATCGGCTATTTGGATATCGGCGCTACCGGCTCTGATGCAATGACGTATTTTCCGGCCAAGGCCTCTGTTGACGGAAAGGAAATTAAGGACTGTGATGCTGTAATAATTGCAGTCAAGTCGTATGACACCTTGGCGGCTATAAAGAGCATTGCCCATTTAATTACCGGTAATACTCCTGCTTTAAGCATCCAGACAGGATTGGGCAACATTGAGATCATGGAAAAGGTTGTGCCCCGGAAGGATATAGTGGGCGGCTTTACCTATATGGCTGGAGCAGCTCTGGGGCCAGGGCAGGTCCGGCACGGCGGCTTTGGCAAAACCAAAATCGGCGCGCTTGACGGCAAAAGATCCCCCAGGGTGGATATGCTGAATAAGGTCTTTAATGAGTGCGGCATAGCGTGTGAAGTTTTGCCGCAGATAATCGGCAGTCTGTGGTGCAAAGTGATAGTCTATTCGGCTATCAACCCGGTCACCGCAATATTACGCATTAAAAACGGCCAACTCCTTGAAAAAATGGAATCGGTGAACTTGATGAAACGCTTGGTGGATGAAGGGAGGGAAGTTGCCGAGGCTTCAGCCGTTCAGCTCGGATGCTATGACCTGTATGATCTTCTGTTTGATACTTGCAGGCACACTTACGACAATATTTCATCCATGCTGCAGGATATCTTAAACAAGCATATGACGGAAATTGATGCCTTAAACGGCGCACTCTGCCAGTATGGAGAGGAAAAAGGGATTCAGTTGCCGACTCATCATACGATTATTCAGATCGTCAAACTTCTGGAAAAATGGCAGGAGGGATTTGAATAGTGAGTTTGAAGGGTTGTGCTTTCGAAAAAGGCTTTTAGGCTGAACAACTTGAAAAATGGAGTTAAAATGGGCAACTGGCAGAGAATCTTGGTAGCAGTTGATGAAACCGAGACATCCATGCGTGCTGTCCGCTACGTCGGTGAAATAGCCGGATGCACCCAAGGACTGGAAGTCAACCTCCTGCATATCTACCCCGAGCCGCCTCCGAATTACCAGCAGCAGGGCCGCACCTTGGATGAATATAAGGCGGAAAGGGCAAAAATAGCCACCCAGACGTTTGAGAAAGCTACAAATATACTTACCGGTTACGGCATACAACTGGACAACATCAAACGCACATCGAAAATGACGGCAGGCGAGACGATCAGCGATGCCATATTGCACGTGCGAAACGATGGAGGCTACGGTACCGTCGTGGTCGGCAAACGGGGGGTATCCAAGGCCGAGGAATTCCTGTTTGGCAGCATTTCCAATACGATCGTGCGGAGCAGCAGTGAGTTTGCCGTTTGGGTGGTGAGTTAATTGAATGGCGTACTTCTAATCCGCATAACAAATTTGTTCACCAATAAATATTCAAGATAATTTTGTGGATTACTGCAGCCAGCGGAAGACATTGAACAGGATTTTCCTTATTCCTTATATCTTACTGTAAGAATTTGCGCTATTACACTAAAATACTGGTAAAATTGGTGCTCTGTTGATTTTGTTTTTGTTTCTCACCAGTTGTTCTTGAAATTCATTAATAGAGGCATATATCATGAAAAAAAGAATTGGTGGATACGGCTAAATAGTATGTGAAGGGAGGCGTTATATGTTAGGAACAGAGAGAGCAACGAGGTTGTCTAAGCAAAGGACACTGCCTAATATAAGCCGCGGTATCGTAGATTTGAGATGGATATTTCAATCCCTTTTTGAAGAGCATCCCGAAGCAAACTTCAAAGTCATCTTCTGGGACAACAGTGAGATGCGTTTCGGCAAGGAAATTGAATTTGTTGTTCGCTTTAAAAGTAGAGAAGCCTTTAAAAGAATTTTTGCCGATGTGTCGCTGGGGTTTGGTGAAGGATATGTTGATGGAGATATCGAAGTGGAAGGGGACCTTCGATGTTTTATGCGAGCTGGTTTTTTAATTGAGGCTATGGCAGACCAAGACAGCCTCAAGAAGCGGTGCCTTGCCGCGCTCATAAACATGAGGCAAAAAAATACCAAAAAGTATGATCGCAAACATATTGCCCATCACTATGACATATGCAATGATTTTTACAAGCTTTGGCTTGGTAAGGAAATGGTCTATTCCTGTGCCTATTTTACAAACGAAGAGGACACCCTGGAAGAGGCGCAACAGCAGAAAATGGAAATTTGCTGCAAAAAACTGGCCCTTAAGCCTGGAGAGCGACTACTCGATATCGGCTGCGGCTGGGGAGGTCTTTTGCTCAAGGCAGCTCAAAAATATGGAATAAACGGTATAGGGATAACTCTTTCCAAACGACAGGCAGCATTCGGTCAGCAACGCATTAAGGAAGCCGGTTTAAGCGATCGATTAAAGATTCTCTATCTTGACTATCGGGAGTTGCCAAAACTTGGCAAGGGATTTGATAAGATTGTTTCTGTGGGCATGTTCGAGCATGTCGGCAAAAAAAACATTCATGATTATTTTTCTTTGGTGCGGAAGGTTCTTAATCCGGGTGGCCTTTTTTTATTGCACACCATTGGCAAGGTGGTCGATCAGCCCACTGATTCATGGATAAAAAAATATATATTCCCAGGATGTTATATACCAGGGCTCCCGGAATTATTTAGGGAAGGATTCAATTCACGGCTTAAATTCATTGATCTTGAGGATTTGCGTATTCACTACGGAAGAACCCTTGATGAATGGCATGAACGCTTTGAAAACCATACCACTGAAATCAAGAAAATGTTTGACGATCGGTTTGTCAGGATGTGGCGGTTTTATCTTGCAAGTTGTTCTGCATCCTTTTGGTATGGAAATATGCATGTTTTCCAATTATTGTTCTCAGCCGGTGCCAGAAATGATCTGCCCTTAACAAGATCATGGATGTCATTGGATAGATAAATTATGTCATAAGCGATGACAAAGCAGATTCCCCACCCTGTAATCACTTACAGGGTGGGGAAAGTTCTCGCCTCAGTTGCTTGCGTCGTGATTGGTTGCATCATGTCTGTATTGACATGTTTCCCCTGAGATGGTAGATAAGCATTCGCGCTTCGGAGGAATGGCCGAGTGGTTGAAGGCGGCGGTCTTGAAAACCGTTGTACGAAAGTACCGTGGGTTCGAATCCTACTTCCTCCGCCATTTTTTTTCAGTCCGGAGAGATGACCGAGCTGGCTGAAGGTGCTCGCCTGCTAAGCGAGTGTGGGGGTTATACCCCACCGAGGGTTCGAATCCCTCTCTCTCCGCCATAAAATATAATGCCCGACAGAAATGTCGGGCATTTTTGTTTTATTCAGGATTCTTTTTTGGTAAGGGACATTACCAACCCCAGAGGAGGCTCCTCATCACCCAGCCGGTGAGACCGTTCTCGTGTTTCACCTTGACCCAGCCTTTTTTCTTGCCCATGGTCTTGAAAACAACACCATAATTGGCTTTGCCGACAATTTTGTATTTGGTGCCGGGACCGCTACGCACATTGATTCTTTTCCGTTTAACAATGAGATGAGGTTTCTTGGCAGCGAGGCTTTTGAAGATCCAGCCGGTATCACCTTCAAAATCTGAGACTTTCAGCCACTCTCCTTTGGAGCCTTGGACTCTAAGGGGATACCCTCTGCCCAATTCCCAAAGTACGGCATATTTTGTCCCCGGCCCGGATCGCATATTCACCTTGCTTTGGGCGATACTCACCATTGCCGCCTCGGCTGGAACGGCAAAAAGGATGATTATCAATAAAACTAACCACGATTGTCTGATCATGTCGGAATGTCTTAAATATCTATGCAACATCATGATAAACCTTTTTCATTCGGGGTTGACTGTCTGGTGCAGGGGATGTTCCCAGGGGAATACCTCCTATATCAAGAGAAATAGCATCATAGTGGCAGGCCTTGTCCATGCAAGCCAGACATGTGATACATTCCATATCATCCGGCGATTCGTCAAACTTCACTCCCATGGGGCATACGTGATGACAAGCCTTGCAACGGGTGCATTTATCTGCATGAAATTTCATTTTTACCAGTTTCACCTTGTTAAACAAGGCATAAAATGCGCCCAGCGGGCAGGTCGTTCGGCAGAAAGGGCGGCTTGCCGGAATGGACCAGCCAATAAAGATTACCATAATGATTAATTTACTCAAGAAAAGAAACCCGACAATTTCGCGAAGTTTAGGCTGCAAAAGCAGCATTGGAATTCCTGCTTCCAAGGTGCCGGCGGGACAGAGATATTTGCAGAACCAAAGAGTGCCGCCGCCAAATTCATCTACTGCCAGTAATGGCAACAAAACCACCATTACGAGGAGAATGCCGTATTTAACAAAGCGTAGTATGCGGGGAACCTGGAGCTTCGGAGAGGGAATCTTATGAAGCAGCTCTTGGATGAGACCGAAGGGACATAACCAGGCGCAGATCATGCGGCCGAAAATACCACCAAGGACACCGATGGATCCCACTACGTACCATCCGAGAAAATATTGCCCATTTTCAAGGGAAAAGCGGATGCCGGCCATTAATTGCTGCAGAGAGCCCATGGCACAATATGTTGTAGCTGCCGGGCAGGAATAACAATTTAACCCAGGAGAACAGATAACTTTAAGCGGACCTTGGTAAATGGTGCGGCTGAAGGGAAAAACCAGGGAACCGTTTACAAGGAATGCCGAAATCGTTTGTATCCATTTTCTGATAAATTCCATTGCTAGCCGATTCCAATACAGCTTAAGCAGACCTGGACGGCCTGTTCCAGAACTCGTGCAGGCTCAGCCGCAGTTATTCCGGCAAGAAACAAGCCAAGAAAAAATAGAATTACCATATAAGGAGTCTTGCGCAGGGTGTGACGTTTTCTCTTTGCAGCGGCCATAGCGTGTTTTTTCACCTTTTGTGGTAAGGAATTGTCTAATCGTGTTGCACAACATTATTAACACGGCATGCAGATAAAATTCAATGCCATCTGCGGATAAAAATTGCCGTGAACCGAAAACCAATGGCCGGCTAAAATGACTCATTGTTCTGTTATTACAAGGTTTATTATTTTTCATGGTGCTTTTGAAAAAAGAGACTTGCGGCTTTATAGATAAAAAAGCTACAGACCCTCCGGGGCAAGAAAACAGACATGATGGTGTTAGTACAGACGCCCTTGAACAGAAGCGGTTTAAGCGTCTATTTTTGAGAAGGTTGTTACGGAGTCCATGTAGCGCAATATATGTACCGCATCTTTGTATCCCCGATGAAAATTGTGTTCACCTGGTTTCGCAGTACTTGCCACTGGGTATTTTTCTAGCTTTGGATGGGAATCTCTATGGCCGCTTTCTGGAATTGAAGATTTTACCCAAGGAAGTTGATTAATCAGCAGCTGCCAATTGGTAGATGCTCGGAATATTCGGGATCAGAGAAGGGAGTATAATCTGCATTAATGCCAAGAACAACTTTTATTCATCATAATCGTCACGGGTGGGGGAATCGAGGTTGCGGAGAATGTCATCATCCTCCTCATAATCGTCAATGTTTTCCTCAAAGTTTTCTTCTAACTTATCAAGGTATGTTTCATTCATCTTGGATTTGGGTTTTTTATTGAACTTTTCCATCTGTTCAGGGGTAAAGTTTTTCCCGTTCACCCCATCCCTTTTCTGATAATTGATATACACAATATTCATAAGGTGACAGAAGCAGTCGTTGTCCACATCATAAAATTGCAGAGCTATTCCGTCATCTTCGATACGTACCACCTCTGCCTTAAGCTCCAGTATGAGTTTACTGCTTGGCCCGATAAAGTAAAAAGTACCTTTGCCCTGTTCCCCTGCTTTTGGACCCTCGATTCCTTCGATATAGGCACCGTCCACACTGATATTGCGAGTTATGCAGTCTTTGAATTTTTTCTTGCCGAATGCAAGCTCAAGGGTGGAATGAAAATCAACACGTGCATATTTACGCCTTTCTTGGTTGGTCCTATCATCCATGGCAAAGCAGCTCCGTTAATGGTTGACAAAAAGACTTGATGTGATGATCTTTACTAGCCCGCATTTCTAATTATCATATTTTTCAACACATAACCAGTGAAGATTTTTTTTAGAGACAAAAAATAACGTAAAATTAGTCGTAGGAAAGTGAAATAAAAAAGCACCGAGGCAAAGATAGCTATTTTAAAAGGGTACCTTGGTCTACCAGAGTTGATTCAGGAAAATGTTAATGCCTCGATTTGATCCATAGATAAAACAGGGAAGGAAGATGGCAATATCGAGAAAAAAATTATTGAGGTAAAATTACATTATCAAGAAATTCGTCTTCCATATCGTCGGGATTTAGAGAATTGTAATAAACGATGTTTTTCAAATGGTGAAAGCTGTCCAGGTCCATTTCATAAAAATGCAGGCCGATCCCCGTCTCTTCAAGCCGAACAATATTGGCCTTCATCCGTAAAGATACCTTTGTTTTGGCTCCTGTAAGATGTAAGGTTATGTCGCATCTTTCGCCGATATTCCTTTTGAGTCCTCCCAAGACAAACATTCCATTGATGCTGAGATTTCTTATATCGCAGTCTTTGAAAGTCTTACCTTTAAAACGTAGATCCACAGAGGCTTCAAAAGGTACGCGCGTATTTTTTCTTCTTTCTTTATTTTCCATATTTTGGGTTCTCCCTATCCTCCCTGCAGCATGCCTTAGGTTCCCCGGTTGGAACAATAGCCTGTCACAAAGCTATATTACTCATTTTGACGGATTTATGTAACAATAAATTTAAGAAATACTTCCCTGCATTCACCCGGTGATCATAAATCCTTCCCTTCTCAGAACTGAAACGGCATTTAAAAGGGACATGGTGCTGTTGTCCTCTAAATAACCGGTGCCCGCGATATCACCGTTTTTGGCCTTCTGGAATTTCACCATGGTAAAAGTTTCCTTAGAAACTTCTGAGCACAGGATCACGCCGTTCCATTCACCATTGCTCACTACGAGTACGGTAGTCGCCTTATCGTCAGGCGTGGCTGTTAGACCGAGGCCCCGGGGCACCATCACCGGTAAGGAAAGTTGTTTAAGCTTGCTGTCCTTCAGAGTTGCAAGAGAGCCCCTGAACTGTTTTGCAAGGCTTTTCATAAATCGGTCAAAATCGAGCAAAGGCACGGTGTTTTTTCTGAGGTAGCTTTTGATCCTTTTTCTTTCAACGGCTTGCACCAGGGCTATATTGTTTTCCTGCACGGCAAAGTTTGCATCTCCGATGACAATCCTCCTCAGTAATGTAGGGGGACATTCCTTTATGAGATTCTCTTCTACAATTTTCTCGGATTGCGCTATATTTTCCTCGTCCTTGAGGGTGGGGGAGTTGCCGGGTGGGACTTGGGAAGCATCTGTATCATTATCTTCCTTGGAGACCTGTTTGGTAACAAACTCTTCCAACTGTTTGCTGGCATGATCCACTGCCGATGCCCCGGAATCATGGGCCGTTGTTTTCAGGTCCTTCATGAGCAGCTCAAGTTCTTGCTCTTCTTCTTCAGTCATCTCTTGGTTATCTTCGAGCAAGGGATTTTTGGGCTTGGCAGGAACAGGGCCAGGTTCGTCAGAAGGATCTTGAGAAGGCTTTTGCGGCGCGTTTGGATCCCCCTTGATCATTGTGGTCAGATATTTGTGGACGGTTTCAGCTTCCTGATGGGAGCGTGGTTTCTTGTCTGCCTGGATTTTTTCTTTGAGGGTGGAAAATTTTGCATAACATGAACCAAATACTTTTTCTTCCTTGAGAGGATCGTATTCAGTATCTTCATATATAGAAACGACATGCACCATCACTTCTTTCAGAAAATCAATTGTTTCAGGATATTTTTCTTTTAGGACCGGGATGCAGCCCAGGACGTTTTCGCCCATTGTCAAGATGTCACGGGGTGTCTTGCGGTTTTTGAATCTTCCTTTAAGACATGCGAAGGCATCTTCCAGCTTTTTGGCGCGCCGGTCACTTAAACTCCAATCCTGTGCAAGTATTTCTTTTTTTAAAGTCTTGATCGCTTCATCAATGGGAATGGTCACAGACCGGTCCTCCAAATTGTTACGGATGGTATACGGAATATCAGCGATATATGATCTAATGTATCATAAAATCCGACACAGATACAGGACCTGACAACATTTCAATTGGTATAGTATCTCTAACTAGCAAATATCACCATAGATTATTGCAAAAAGGTATTATTTAATTTATAGCTTAGGTTTACAGAAGAATGAAGAAAAAAGTAATGTAAATCATGTAAAATACATCTTTTTATGTATATTATGTCTTGATCACGGTATATCAGAGCCTCATAATGCCGTGTGGTTTTTAAATAGTTTCCGAATTGGAAACTATTTGTTCCAGCATCCGTAAAGTTTGCGACTTTCCGGATGGGAACTAAATAGGTACGATCTCGTGACCAGGAGTATCCGATAGAATTTACCTTAGGAAATTTTTACGATATGCTGATTTTATCCTTTATTGTGGGCGCTGCCATAGGGAGTTTTCTAAACGTTGTAATTTACAGGCTCCCTGAGGAAGGGCAGTCCATAGTTTTTCCGGGTTCCCATTGCCCTGGATGTGGAAAATCGATCAAGTGGTATGACAACATACCAATAATAAGTTTTTTTCTGCTTCGCGCCAGATGCCGGTATTGTAAAATCAAGATCTCGTGGCAATACCCCATGGTCGAACTTGCCATGGCCCTGTTCGCTGCCGCCCTCTTTTACAGATTTTCCCTATCCCCATCCCTTTTCATTTATTTTGTTTTCGTGGCTGCCCTGGTTGTCGTCATTTTTATTGATTTCCACCACATGATCATTCCTGATGTCATAAGTCTTTCGGGTATTGCTCTTGGGTTTGGACTTTCTTTCGTGAATCCTCTTGTAACGTGGCAACAGTCTGGACTGGGGATACTTCTTGGCGGCGGCAGTCTATACCTCATTGCCGCAAGCTACTATCTAGTGACCAAAAGGGAAGGTATGGGTGGTGGAGACATCAAACTGCTTGCCATGATCGGCGCCTTCCTTGGTTGGCAATCTTTGCCTTTTGTGGTATTCAGCAGCTCTGTCCTGGGTGCGGTTGCCGGGTTTACGATCATTATATGCCAGAGAAATAAGGGCAACAAAGCGGGCAAAACAGCAATACCTTATGGACCTTTCCTCTCCATCGGCAGCATTTTCTATCTGTTTTTTCAGGAAAAGATACACGAATTCATCCTCTGGTATTTTTTTCCAACATGATTGCTCAATTGTTTTCCTGAATCCGTGACCGCTAAACGAGAGCCGCAAGATCCTGGAGCGGTTCTGATTGTTGGGTTCTCAAAGAGCCGAGCGTCAACAGGAGTCATGCCATAGCATGCCTGCTCCTCCGTATAAGGTGATATAGTTTGGTATTTTCCGGTTATCCGGCCTAATTCTCTTTTTTAGGCAAAAATTCTGGCTGAGTATGTTGTTTTCGGGTATATCTCCAATGAGAATGAACCAAAATCCGTGGGCGCCTCTATGATCGATTATGTTCAGATGTTTGACCACTTAAGTATCGGGACCGCTGTTCTGGATGAAGACCTCAACATTGTCTTCTGGAACCGATGGCTGATGGAGCATAGTCTGTTTACCAGGGAAGAAACCTTGGGAAAGCCGGTGGACGAATTGTTTCCTGAACTTGTCAAAAGAGGTTTTACGGCAAAGGCGCGCAATGTCCTGAAGACCGGCAAGCCTGTTTTTTTTACCCGCAAAAAACACCAGTATGTCTTTCCCTTTCCAACGGTGCGATCCTATATTGATGAAAACCTGATCTCCTACATGTATCAGACGGTTATCCTTTCACCCTTAAATGATGAAGACAATATCTCCCGGCAGATTCTGGTAACGATATTTGACGTGACCGACTGGGTTTACTATCAGAATCAGTTGTTGAAATCCAAGGATGAGCTTGAAAAGCTGAGCATGATGGACGAACTCACCCAGATTCCTAACAGGCGCTGCATAATGGAGAGGATCAGAGTTGAGTTGGCCCGTCACACCAGGAAAAAAAGGCCATTGTCCTTGGTTATGATCGATATCGATCATTTCAAAAAGGTGAACGACACATACGGCCACTTGAGCGGAGACAATGTGTTGAAAGAGTTGGCGCAGATTTTTTCGGACGGGTTGCGGGTGTATGATGTTCTTGGCCGTTATGGTGGCGAAGAGTTTATCATGCTCCTGCCGGAAACCACATTGGACCAGGCTGTCTTAGTTAGCGAGCGGTTGCGCATTGCAGTGGAGCGGAAGGTTTTTTTCTTTGATGAGCAGGATTTCCACCTGACTATCAGTTTGGGCATTTCGTATATGGAATCCGATGAAAAGTTTAGCGTCGACGAGCTTATCCACATTGCAGATGACCGACTCTATCTGGCCAAGAAGGCAGGAAGAAACAGGGTGATCGCCCACGACTGACAACCATCAGGTCTTTGTGGCCTTTTGATACCTTACTAGAGCAAACCAGCCTTTTTGAGGTGAATCTGAAGAACCGAGAGGGCTGCAGGAGTAATTCCGGAAATACGGGATGCCTGCCCTAAAGAACGGGGACGGATTCTGGTGAGTTTTTCCACCACTTCATTGGATAGACCGGCCAGCCCTTTGTATTCCAAAGACTCAGGAAGCATGACATCCTCGAAACGCTTGAAACGTTCCACCTGCTCCAGTTGTCGCCTGATGTATCCGTTGTATTTCACCTGCAGCTCGATTTCAGCTTGTATTTCCTCGGCTATTTCCAAGCCTTGGCCGGTGAGGGCAGACAGGTAGTTTATCTTTATCTCAGGACGTCTGAGAAGATCAGCCAGTGAATGCGGTTGTCTTAGGGGGCTGCTTCCCTTGGCCTTCAGCAGTGTATTGGTTTCGGGATTTGGTTTTATGGTGGTTGATTGAAGCCGGTCAAGGGCCTTCATTATACCGTTTTTCTTTTCCTGAAAGATTTTATAGGTGTTCTGGTCAACCAGGCCAAGGCTGTAACCGATCTCCCGCAGCCGCAGATCGGCATTGTCCTCTCTGAGGAGGAGTCGGTATTCGGCTCGGGAGGTAAAGAGCCGGTATGGTTCCTTAGTGCCCTTGGTCACCAGGTCGTCGATCAGCACTGCGGTATATGCTTGCGAGCGGTCAAGGATCAAAAAATCTTCTTCACGCCCATACTTTACAGCGTTGATGCCCGCTATAATGCCTTGCGCCGCCGCCTCCTCATAACCGGAGGTCCCATTGATCTGCCCGGCCAGGAAAAGTCCATTGACCCGCTTGGTCTCAAGGGAAGGATTGAGTTCGAGAGGATCAACGTAATCGTATTCAATGGCGTAACCCGGGCGGATGATTTTCACATTTTCAAGCCCGCTAATGCTTCTGAGCATGGCTACCTGCACATCAACCGGTAAGCTGGTGGGTACACCATTGGGGTAGACTTCCACCGTGTCTATGCCCTCCGGTTCCAGGAAAATTTGGTGCCTGTCCTTGTCCGGAAAACGGTTCACCTTATCTTCTATGGATGGGCAGTACCTGGCTCCAACTCCTTCTATAATACCGGTGAACATGGGCGACCGGTCGGTGCCGTCCCTGATGATGTCGTGTGTCCGGGGATTTGTGTATGTGATGTGGACCGGACGCTGGGGCAATTGGTGTTTGCGGGGACTGGAAAAGGAAAACACATTGGGCGGATCGTCGCTGGGCTGCGGTTCAAGCTCACGGTAATCAATGGAGTTGCCGTCCAGGCGTGGCGTTGTGCCGGTTTTCATCCTGCCCATGGTGAAACCCAGCTCTTTAAGATTCTGGGGGAGTTTGAGGGAAGGAAAATCGCCCATGCGGCCTGCTGCAAAGCTGGTCAGGCCAATATGGATTAGACCATTAAGAAAGGTGCCGGTGGCGATGATCACGGTTCGAGCCCTGATGATCTCTTCGAGCGAGGTTTTTACCCCTTCGATCTTGCCGGCCCTAATAATGAGTCCGTCCACCACAGTCTGGATGATATCCAGATCTGGTTGATTTTCCAGCACAGACTTCATGCGCAGCCGATAGAGGGTACGGTCCGCCTGGGCGCGGGAGGACCAGACAGCCGGACCCTTGCTGGTGTTAAGGCGTCGGAACTGGATGGCGGTGGCATCGATATTTTTTGCCATTTCACCGCCAAGGGCATCTATTTCTTTGACAAGATGCCCCTTTGCCAGGCCACCGATGGCCGGATTGCAGGACATGGCGCCAATGTTGTCTGCATTGATCGTAGTAATGGCGGTTTTGCAGCCCATGCGGGCGGCAGCCAAAGCGGCCTCGCAGCCGGCATGGCCGGCGCCGATAACTAATACATCGTATAAAGTGTCGGAGGTGAACACGTAATTATTTCCCAGGATTATTTGAATTGGGTTGCGGTGGCAGAACCTTTATGCCATCGGAAAACTGGTTTTCGTGCCATATTCCAGTAAGCGGGAGAGAGGAGGACCGCAACGGTATAGAGTTCCAGGCGGCCTGCCAGCATGCAGAAAATCAACACAACTTTCGCTAAGACAGGGAGGTGCCCGAAGTTTGCAGTCGGCCCGACTAAATGGAGGCCGGGGCCGATATTGTTCAAGGTGGCGATAACCGATGTCGATCCGGTAACAATATCAACACCGGTGGCAGCGACAATAAGGGTTGCCAGCAGAAAAACGGCCATGTAGATGGCCAGGAAGCCAAGGATGGAAACCATAACTTCCGGGGGTACTTTGACCTTGCCTATTTTGATGGTGTTGATGGCGCGCGGGTGGATAAGATTACGCAGCTGCAGCCTGGCAAATTTGAAAAAAAGGAGAATGCGCACAACTTTAATGCCGCCGCCGGTGGAACCGGCACAGCCCCCGACAAACATGAGCGCCACAAGCAGGATTTTGCAAACAGGCGGCCACTGGTCAAAATCTGCAGTGCCGAATCCAGTGGTGGTAAGAATGGCTATGACCTGAAAGAAAGCTGTCCTGATATTTTCAATGAGGGTGTCAAACGTATTATTATAGAGATTTGCGGTGAAGATGGCAAAAATGGCAAGTATGGTGATACCAAGATAAAAGCGGAATTCCTCACTATTCCAGTAGGCGGAAAAACGGCCGTTTATAATGCCCTGGTAATGCAGGGAAAAGTTGATGCCGGCCAGGAACATGAACACTATGACAATCGTTTCAATATATACAGAATTGAAATACCCGACACTGGCGGTATGGGTGGAGAAACCACCGGTGGCAAGGGTTGCAAAGGCATGGCACAGGGCATCGAAAAAATTTACACCGCCGAGAATAAGCAGCAGAATTTCGACAAGGGTGAACAACAGATATACGCCCCAAAGGATTCGGGCCGTATCTTGGATTCTCGGGGCCAGGCGATCTTTGGTAGGGCCGGGCATTTCAGCTTGAAAAAGTTGCATGCCGCCCACGCCAAGCAAGGGAAGGATGGCCAATGAGAGGACGATAATTCCCATGCCGCCAAGCCATTGAGTAGTAGCGCGCCAGAGTAGGACACTTTTGGGCAACACCTCCACCTGGGTTAAAATGGTAGAGCCGGTGGTGGTAAACCCAGACATGGACTCAAAAAGAGCGTCAACAAAGGTAATTGTGTCCCCGGCAAAGTAAAAGGGGAAAGCGCCAAGGAAAGCAAGGCCAAGCCAGCTCAGGACAACAACACCAAAGCCGTCCCGGTATCCCAGTTCCTTGTCAGGGGAAAAGACAGCGACAAGGATCCCGCCAACGATAGCGCCGATAGCGGAACAGATAAGAAATTCAGGCACCATGCCATCATGATAATACAGGCTGAACGGTATCGGGATCAGGAGAAACAGAGAAAGCAGGATGAGAAGTTTTCCAAATATATTTAAAACACCACCGGTACGCATATTTCACAATCTTTGATAATCCCGCAAAAAGTCGGGAAAGCAGTTAATGTGCCATGTAATTTGAACTAGTTATAACGTAATACATCGATGAACTGGCAACAACTCCTTAAAAAATTCCGGCTGGACTTATCGCCTGTGTCATCGCAAGGATTTAAGGTGGTCAACGCGTCCGCGTAGCATACAATCCGTATTTTTTACGGTTTCATCAATCTTTAAAAATAGGAAAGTTCAGGATAGTCCCGTTTTTTTATGTCCTGGAAAGATTATTCTTCAAAAAAGGATTCCACTTCCTGCAGGGCATCTTTTCTGAGAAATATCACTACATTGTCTCCTGGATTCAGCCTCGTATCACCCTTGGGAATGGTCACTTCGCCATTTCTGACAATGGCACCGACAACCGCGCCTTGAGGAAATTGCAAAGACCGCAGAGGAGTATCGCTGAAGAGCTTGATGTTCGGGACCTTAAGCTCGATAACTTCGGCGTTGCTGCCAAGAAGGGTTGCAACGGAAACAATTCTTCCGCCCCGCACGAAGCGGAGGATCATGTTTGCGGCAACAAGCCTGGGACTTAGGGCCACATCAATGCCCAACTTGCCTAAAAGGGGTATGAAATCAGGGCGGGTGATATGGGTTATGCATTTTTTGGCGCCATGATGTTTGGCCAGGAGGCTTGAGAGAATATTGGCAGTATCGCTGTTGGTTACGGAAATAACCAGATCAGCCTGGTCAATGCCCTCTTCCAGAAGATCGTGGGCCTCAAGGCCGTTGCAGTTCAGAACTACGGTTTCTTCAAGCTGTTCACTTAAGAACTGGCAGCGTTGCTGATCTTTATCAACCAAGCGCACCTCGATTCCCTGCTGCTCCATTTTTTTTGCCACCTGCAGGCCTATTTTGCCGCCGCCGATGATAAAAACACGTCTGGGATTTCTGCTGATGAGATGAAACAGCGGTTCAACGGACTTGATATCCTTTTTACGGGCAACCAGGTATATTTTGTCGCCTGCTTCAAGGCGGTCGAGACCTCGAGGGATAATGGTGGTATCGCCCCTGACAATGGCCACCATAACGAAGTTGTATTTCCCGCCCTTGTCCTGAATTTCCTGGAGGCTCAAGCCGATGCATGGATTGTCCTCCTGGACCACATATCCAAGAAGCTCAACCTGGCCACCAGCGAAATCCGCCACTTCGAAGGCGGCGGACATGAGGCTCAATTGCAGGATTTCTTCGGCCATGGCATGATCAGGGCTGATCAGCATGTCAATGCCGAGGGCTTTTTCACTGAGAGGGGTGCCCGGTGAGAAAAAATCCTCGTTCCGGACCCTGGCAATGCGGGTCTTCACATTATAGTGCTTTGAGATGATGCAGGCCACCAAGTTCACTTCATCGCTGTCGGTCACGGCAATAAAGAGGTCGGTCTTGTCGATGCCGGCTTCCTCCAGCACTTTAGCCGAAGCGCCGCTGCCGAGCACCGGCAGGATATTAAGTTCCCGCTCAAGGCGCCTGAGTTTTGTTTCGTCGCGGTCCACGAGCACCACTTCCTGTCCTTCCACAGAAAGCTTTTCGCACAGATGATAACCAACCTTGCCTGATCCGACGATCATGATTCGCAAGTGGAGAACCTCCTAAAAAAAAGGTGGCATTATAAATAGATGCGTAAAGAAATGCAAATCGGAAAAATAGTAAACAACAGAGGACACAGAGTTCACAGAGGTAACTGACTGAAATAATAAGTTTTTACTCTGTGCACTCTGTGTCCTCTGTGGTGAATTTATAGTTTTTGCGAGTGTGACAAAAAATTGAGAAGAATAATAATGTTTGCACGGGTAATGATGAATTCGAAAAAATCAGAAAATATCCATTTCTGTCAAATTATTGGTGCACCTTGCAATGGAGGATCGGTCATTTTTATGAAACCGTCTGGTGACGGTGAACCTATATTATTCAGCAACAGGAAGGTCTTCCCTGTCCCAGGAGATTAGGGCCCATTGAGGTGGATTTATTCTGGTGAGCCGCCACGATTTTTTACCGGTCTGCTCCAGCCTCGAAAAAATATGATGTTTGAGTCGCTCCTTTTCATTCTCTGTCAGGTTTTCAAGCATCCAGGCGCATGATTCTATCGCCTCTTGCCTGCTGGCAAAGTATTTTTGTCTTTCGTTGCGCACAAAATCAACCCTGGCATAGATGCCCATCTGGTAGAGGATATTAACTGTAAATATATAATCGGGGCCTGGATTGAAATCACGCCCTACGGCCTTGAAAATTTCCGGATCAAAAGGGCCGGATCCTACCCGGTCCGCGATAAAGACTTTTTTTGCCGCCTTATCATTTAATTTTTTTAGAGCTGCTTGCAGATTCTCTACAGAAAGGGAGCGTGAGGCAATGGCCACATCGTGCTGTTTTATGCCGAGCCTATCCCAATCGTCCTCCCAGGAGCAGCGAATAGCGGTAATATTATGCAAACCTGCATCTTTCGCGGATTGTTGCAGTATTTCGAGCATCCTGGGGGAATAGTCCAGAGCAGTGATGTGCCGGACCATGGGTGCCAGAGGGATGCTCAGGGTCCCTGGGCCGGAGCCCACGTCAAGCACAGTCCAGGAGGGATCAGGCTTTATGTGTTTGATAAATTGTTCGGTGAATTCGGAGTTGATGTTTCTCTTGGCAAAGGAGGGTGCCTTATCATCCCAATCTCTACTGGTCTTGGTCCGCCAGGATTTTTTGCTCCGGATTTCCTTCCACAAGGTGTTCCAGTCAATGGGCAGATCTGTCATAAATATTGCGTGAATAGGATTTGGGGGAGTTCAGTCACGGATTTTTGATTTGATGTCAGGCATGGTGCCGGGCTTGTTTACATCCCAATAGCGACTTTCCTTCCCTGTGGCAGTGACATTTTCATAGACACCATCATCTCTTTTGACCAGTTTTGTAAAACCATGATTTTTAAGTGCGCTGGTTGTGGTCGGCGTGCTGACGGCTACAAGGGAAATAAGACGTTTGATCTCTTTGCCGCAATTTGGGCAGGTTTTCAGTTTCTCACTGGATATAGACTGGGTTATCTCGAATTGTTTGCCAAGGCTGCAGCCTTTTTCGGCATGTTCGTATTCATAGACCGGCATCTACAATGCTCCTCAGATAAGGAAATAATCAAACGTTTGGGTTTATACGGCCTTATGGCGTAGTTTATTGACGATTATTGTTTTCTCCCCGTCTTCCGAGCGAATTTTTCTAGTGCTTACTGCAATGTCGAATTTTTTTTCCGCCATAAGGAGAAATTGCGGCAGACTATTTCGCTTCATATCGTGGGCAAGATAAATAGTGCCATCAGGCAATAATAGTTTAGCAAAAATATTCAGGAGCGGTTCAAAAAAATCATCCCTGAACAATATTTCGGCGCCGACAATAACATCGAATCGTGGCAGCTCGGGCGGCTTTTTCCAGTCAATGGTCTGAAAGGAAACATTTGTAAAGCCATTGGCGGCGGCGCTAACCTTCTGGAAGTCAAGGATATGGGATTCTGAATCGCTTAAGGTTGTCTTATAGCCGCATGCTGCTGCCACCAAGCCAGGGGCGGCCAAGCCTGCCCCAAGTTCGAGAAGGGATTGGCCGGGTTTATGAGGAAGGGATGCAATGAGGTCAGCGAGGATTATGGCAGATTCCCAGATTCTGGCCCAGAAAGGAAAACCGGAAACATCCTTAAAGGGATCTTTTCCTTTTAAAAGTGTTAGGATATCATTGGTTTGGAGGATTTTCACCTCCTTGTCGCGTACCCGGAGGGGTTCTAAGGAAATTTTGTATTTTTTCTTAATTTTTGCGTAGATTTTTGCTGCATTAGCCGGCAGATCGATTTGTTTCATGGCTTCCCCAAGGTAATTTTATGTGGTACGCATATATAGAGTTGGGCAAAAACCTCATAGTATTTTTAGCCTAACCTTTGAGCACCATGGTGAGTAGAACAGTGCCAGCAAGAACAAAACGATAGTAGGCAAATATATCAAAGGTTCTTGTTTTTATAAGTTTTAGCAGCATGGCGATGAACAGGTAGCCTGATATTGCTGAAGTTACAAAACCAGTGACATAAATAATAAACATATCAGGATGCAGGCCTTGTTTAAAAATTGCAGGTATCTGATAAACTCCGGCGCCGAAGATAACAGGCGCCGACATGAGAAAAGAAAAGCGTGCCACGGACTGCCGGTTGAGTCCGCGGAAAAGACCGGCAGTCATGGTAATGCCGCTTCTGGATACCCCTGGTATAATAGCTATGGCCTGCGAAAGGCCTAAGATTAAAGCGTCCTTGAAAGTAATTGACCTAAAATCCCGCAAGTGTTTTCCTTTCCTTTCTCCCCAGAGCAGCAGGATACCACCTGCAACGAGCGTCGTCACCACAATGGACTTTTTCCGCAGAACTGTTTCCGAAGCGCCTCCAAACAACAAAGCTGCAACAATCGCCGGTATTGTTGCTATGACCAGAAACAGGATAAGTCTGCGCAGAAAAACGGTTTCCTCACTTGTATCGTGCCGATATCGTAAAGCTCTGGCCATATGAAGGAAATCGGCCCGGAAATATATAAAAACAGCGAGCAGGGTACCCATATGCAGGGCAACATCAAATGTAAGGCCAACCTCTTCGATGCCGAAAAATATATGGGCAAGGACCAAATGGCCTGAACTAGAAATGGGCAAAAATTCTGTGGCGCCTTGCAGAAATCCCATGAAAATTGCGTGATATATATTCATTGGGTGGCACTATACGGGAGGATATAGTAATTGTAAACCGAAAAAAGGGAGGTTTCAGGGGCACTTATGAGCGAAAAAAATATAAAAGAACTCAAAACAATATTGATTGTACATAATGGCTGATATCATCCTCGGCATAGCAGTCATTATAGGCCTGGTCGGTACCTTGGTCCCGGCTTTTCCAGGGACGGCGGTCATTTTACTGGGAGCCGCCATCCATGCATTTCTTACTGATTTTCATCCCATCACGGTGAATTCTCTTCTTTTGCTTAGCAGCCTTTTTGTTGCGGGCTGGGTAGGTCAATACGCTGTAACCGGGTTGGGCACCAAAAGGTTCGGTGCTTCAAAGTATGGTGTTCTTGGAGCCTGCCTGGGCATGATAGTTGGCTTGATGATACCGGTTGTTGGGGGCATTTTCATCGGCACTTTTCTAGGAGCATTTATTTTTGAAATGATATTTGCGGTAAAAAAAGCAAAAGATGGCGTCAAGGCAGGTTTCGGCGCCGTGATCGGCACCGTTTTTTCCCTGTTTTATGAGTTTTTTGTTGCCGTGGGTATGGTTGTGGTCCTTGCCTGGCTTCTTTTTCAATAATCCCATTATAATAAACCTATATATAGAGGGACTGCGATTCAACTACCCAATATTTCAAAAGAAATATAGATTTATAGTCATAGAACCGGCGGTGGAAAAATTGGCATGGTTTATGTTTTCATCGATATTATGATGGATTGTGTATAAGCGGCAGGCAGAATATCGACTGGGCAGGATAACCGGGGGAGGGATCATCTTTGGCAGCGGGGACAAAAGAAAGTTGCGCGTCCTGCCAGCACGATCCTGCTAATGGCATGACCGCAGGACTTACATGCCTTTCCTGTCATGCCATATACACAAAGCGCATTCTGAAAATAGCCCGGGGTGCCGGTTGCGTTTACAAAATCACTGACCGAGGTGCCGCCGCAATCGATGGCCTCCGCAAGTATCGTAATGCTCTGGTGTGCAATTGTTTCCCATTGTTGCAGATTAACAGTGCCGGCAGGATTCAATGGATGAATTCCCGCAGCATGGAGGATTTCATTGGCATAAATGTTGCCGATGCCGACCACAATTCTTGCATCCATGAGGAAATTTTTTACCGGCTGTTTTTTCCCATAGGCTTTTTCCTGGAGGTGTTTTGCTGTAAAGTCTGCGGAAAAAGGTTCCACACCCAAGTGAGCAAATGGATCTGATGTTTTGCAGGTTTCAGGAGCAAAAATCGTGACTGAACCAAAGCGACGGCTATCGTTGAACCGGAGTTCCATGGTGTTATCCAACAACCATCGCACATGATCATGTTTCTGTGTGGGTGTTTTTTGCTGGAAGAGGCCCATTTTGCCGGACATTCCCAGATGGATCACCATTTTGGCTCCGTTTGCAAGGTAGATGAGCAGATATTTTGCCCGGCGACCGAGTTGTACAATCTTTTGGTTTACTGCTAACCGTTTTAGGGCATACCGGGGTATAGGTTCACGAAGTTTTTTCTTTGAGCACCTGATCTTTACGATTTTCCGACCCAGCAGGTGGGGGCTGAGCCCCCGGCGGATCACTTCAACTTCGGGAAGTTCCGGCATAATTTCCTGTAAAATTTTGAGCGGTTTCTGATTGTCAGAATTGGAATTGTCTCTATTGTAGCAATTTGTGCTATAAACGAGGGAATTGTTCAACCTTGGTTAGAGATAATCTCTTCTTCAGCCGGTGGTTTGATTTTTTTAACAACCTTGGGGATGAAAAAGGAAGCTATAAACATGGCCAATGACAACAGACTTTTCTTGTTGAGCAATTGAGTCCAATCTCCGCTTGCCCAGACATCAGCCAGGTTGGCGAAGAAAAAGGTCAACACAAAACCGCCGGCGATGATACCGAACATGGTGCCGAGGAAAAAGTCCCTGAAAGTTATCCTGGTAAGGCCCATGCCGAAATTAAGGGGCGTGAACGGGAAAAAAATGAGGCGGAGATAGAGGGTGGTTGCAAAACCGTTTTCAGCAATCGTATCGTCGTATTTTTTCAGGCGGCCGCCGATCAAGGATGCAGCAAAATCACGACCCAGATAACGCCCGATATTAAAAGCCACCGCCGCCCCGATAAGTGCTCCGGTTTGGTTGTACAGAAAACCGTAATAAGGGCCGAAAAGAACGGCGCCGATTCCGGTAAAAAGAAGGGCAGGAAGAAAAGCACACACCCCTGCTGCATAACTCATTATAAAGATCACCGGTCCCCAAGGACCAGCGCCTTGAATAAAAGTTTGGATTTTTTCAGGGGCAATAATTTCTTTAAGCGGTGTGAAACGAAAGACAATAATGGCGCCAACAATAAATAATAAAAGGATGAGTGCCTTGCCTTTGCCTTTTTGGGGTGTTTCCTTTGCCATAAATATCCCTACTGATACCTGCCAGGAAGATAGATAAATACTTCGTGATATATACTTTTCGCGGGATCAGCATAATTGCCTTGTGGTCCAGGGTCAAGGGCTAACAGATAACGGAACTCCGAAGCCGGCTCCGGTTTTGCATGCATTGCGGATTTGTATGTGGTAAAGCATTCTATTATTACGAAAGAACGAGTACCTTATGGAAAGTATATCCAGCCGCAAAGAACTGCGGACAACTATTCTCGCCCGGCGTGACAGCTTATCCCCTGCGGAGCGGGCGCAAAAAAGCAAAGCTGTTGCTGAAAATCTTTGGCAGCTCGATCCATTTTCCAGGGCTTCATTATTGTTTCTCTATGTCAACTTCAGAAGCGAAGTTGAAACCATCACCCTCATCCATAAATGTCTGGCAAAAGGAATGCGGATAGGTGTTCCTCAAACTTTCTGGCAAGA
Source organism: uncultured Desulfobulbaceae bacterium (assembly GCA_945787445.1). Classification (GTDB taxonomy): domain Bacteria; phylum Desulfobacterota; class Desulfobulbia; order Desulfobulbales; family CALZHT01; genus CALZHT01. The sequence continues at coordinate 18,605 of CALZHT010000049.1, read as the reverse complement.
GCAAAAGAAACTTGTCCCTTATGAAATCTATGATCCGGAAAACGATCTTCGGCCGGGATACCGCGGGATCCTTGAACCTGACCCGGAACGGGCAATAGTCCTGGACCCCAGGGAAATAGAGGTTGTTATTATGCCCGGCAGTGTCTTTGATCTAAAAGGGGGCCGCCTTGGTTACGGCGGGGGATACTATGACCGCTTTCTTGCAAACGACGCGGTTCATGCCGTGCGGATCGGCATAGCCTTTGATATCCAGGTGGTCCCGGAAATTCCTTTACTGCCCCATGACCAATTGTTGGACTATTTGGTGACGGAAAGCAGGATATTGGCTATGAAGAAATAGTCAGGTTGAGACGTTGGCCCCGACCGTTGTATTGCGGCCTTTTTTCTTGGCATGGTAAAGTGCGTGATCTATTCTGTTGATAAATTTGTCTATACTTTCTCCAACCCGGTACTGGCCGACACCGATACTAACGGTTATCGGAATGGCGAGATTTTCATGAAGCGAGAACTTGTGGCTGGCAATTTTTTTGCGAAGGCGCACGGCAATTGCAAAGGCTTCTTTGCCGGTAGTGCCGGGCAGGGCGATAAGAAATTCCTCACCGCCGTACCGGCAACCGAAATCGTAATCGCGCAGGGATACCTTGAGGACTTTGGCAAAAAACTGCAAAACCTTGTCGCCGGCCTGGTGGCCATAATCATCATTGATAATTTTGAAATGGTCAATGTCAAGCAAGATTGCAGACAGAGGCGCGCCCTTTCTCACGCTTTTTGAAACCTCGGAACTCAGGAGGGCAAGACCTTCCCTGCGATTAAAAAGACCGGTCAGAAAATCCCGGGTCGCCATAGTATAGAGACTGTGCTGTGCCTTTCTGAGATCATGGATGAATATCCTGGAAATATAGAGGATAATACCAATGATGGCGCCAAGGGTGAGAGCAGCAAAAAGTACCAGAAATACTTTTCCTGCAAAGATTTCTCGTTTGATGGTATCAGCAGGAATTGAAACACTAATACCACCCCGGATATCCCCTACTTTATAGCCCTGGGCTCTATGGCATTGCAGGCAATATTTTTCAACAGTCAAGGGTGCCATATAGCGGAAATAAATACTCTTGCCCTTTTTTTCGAAAGTATGAGCCTCCCGGTTACCGGTAATGAAACTTTGTAATGCCAGCTCCTCAAAGGTGTCAGGCTTGTTTTCCTGATTCAAGAGATTGAGGCTGGTGATATGAAAGGCTACTATCCGTTCTTCCTGACCTAATACCGATATTTCCTTGGTAACAATGGCAGGATTCTTCAGGATGTACCGCTGATCGTCCCGGTCAAATATCTCGGTTTTGATATTGGGTATGTTAGCCAAATAAGGATTGGCTTTTTCTTCAGGTTCCGCCTTGACATAGACCCCGCTGTGTTTGGCAATCCATTGTCTGGTAAGGACAATTTGCTGGAAAAATGCCCTTGCTTCCTCAAGGAGCTGTTTCTCCAGAAGATTGCTCGTTTTATGGTGAAAAAACCAAAAGAGAGCCAAAACAACGAGGCAGACAGCAAAGGTGAGTGTAAAAATGAACTGTTTGATATGCCATTTATTAATACTGGGTTCAAAGGGCGCGGATGTCGGGGATTGATTTTTCATTATTCGTCAACATGATTTAAGGAATAACGGACCAGCCCAGGGTCCCCACTTGCCTAAAAGATCATAAGTACCCAAGAACCGTATTACCGCATTCCGGAAAGAAATCTGATTACCGAGCCGCATTACATACGATTAAATACATGGGAGTTGGGATAAATGATGAAATCGTAAAAAGTCCTTTTATACCACAGAGGACACAGAGTTCATAGAGGTAACTGACTGAAATAATAAGTTTTTACTCTGTGCACTCTGTGTCCTCTGTGGTGAATTTATAGTTTTTGCGAGTCTGTCAAAATTGGCAGGCCAATTTAAAAAGATACTTTTATTTATCTAATGTATAGTTTTATATGCCTATTATAGGATGAGTCAAGAAGTTAAAGTTTTCGCATTAAATGTTAATGGCAATTGACAATCTCCTCTGTGGGAATGTTTTCCGAGGATTGACCAGGGAAACCTTCTGTTCGAAGATGGCGCGCTCAATCCTGATGAACGTATTGAAAGGGGAAGGTAATGAAAAAGACTGCGATTATGAAGCACGAGTTGTTTCTGGAGCATGATCCCGGATATGGCCATGTTGAATCACCGGACCGCCTTGCCGTCATTTATAAGGAATTGGAAAAGTCGGAAATCGGCAATAATTTTATCTATCCTGCTTTTGAACCGGCAACCCAGGAGGTTCTTGCCCTGAACCATACATTGCCTCTTATTGCCAGGGTGGCAGCCACGGCCGGCAAGAATTTTTCCATGCTTGACCCAGATACGCAAACTTCAGCGCGCTCTTATGATGCAGCATGCCTTGCTGCGGGGGCGGTGATAAAGGGAATTGAGATGGTTACGACCGGCGAGGCGGACAATTGTTTTGCTCTTGTCAGGCCTCCCGGGCACCATGCCGAAGCAGACAGGGCAATGGGCTTTTGTCTTTTTAACAATGTGGCGGTTGCGGCTCGTCACGCCATAAAGAATTTACATATGCAACGCATCCTCATTATTGACTGGGATTTGCACCACGGGAACGGTACGCAGCATTCTTTTTATGATACAGACCAGGTCATGTATTTTTCCACCCATCAGTATCCCTATTATCCGGGAAGTGGTGCGCTTTCCGAGCTAGGGAGCGGCTCCGGAGAAGGATATACCATCAATGTTCCTTTGCCGGGGGGGCAGGATGATGGGGCATTTGTGAAAATCTTCGACACGGTTCTTTGTCCTATCGTGCGACTTTACAAGCCGGAATTGATCATTGTTTCAGCGGGATATGATATATATCTTGCTGATCCCCTCGGGGCGATGGGTATTTCCGCTGCCGGCTTTGCCAGCCTTGCCAGAATACTGCTCAACCTTGCCGCTGAAGTATGTGATGGGCGAATTGTTTTTGCCCTTGAGGGCGGCTATAATCTTGAAGGTCTCAAAACAGGGGTGATGGCTGTCCTCGCGGAGATGTGCGGGATGAAAGGCGTTGATGACGAAACATTCAGGCGATTGCGGGAAGCCGACGTCCACCTTACCGTCCTTGATCAGGCAAAAAGTATTTTTTCCAGATATTGGCAGTTTTAAGCGATCTATCCTCTCTTGCTTAAAAGGCTTAGCCTATGCTATAATCGGATTGGTAATATTTCCTAATAACTCATAATACGTGATCGAATGGCGACAAAGACAAAAATACTTATCGCGGATGACGATGTCTTGGTAAGGGAAGCTGTTTCAAAGGTCCTTGAACTGTTTGGCCATGATGTGACTTCGGTAGCCAACGGCAAGGAAGCCGTGGAAGCGATCAACTCTGATTTTGACGTTATAATACTTGACATCAATATGCCGGAGATGGACGGCTTTGAAGCGATGGCCGCTATTAAAAAATTGCAGCTGGATATTCCGGTTCTTTTTATTACAGGGGCCGGGAGTATGGAATATGCTGTCAAGGCCATTAACCTAGGGGCCTATGATTTTATTTCCAAGCCCATAGATGATCTGGATCTATTTAACGCAAAAATCAGCAGGGCTGTTGAAAAAAGGATGTATGTCCTCCGCGAGAAAGCGTATCGAGCAAATCTTGAGTTTGAAGTGGAGGCCAAGACCAAAGAATTGGCTGAGAAAAATGCACTGCTTGAAGAATACAGCCGTCATCTGGAAAAATCTTCACTGAGCACCATCATTACCTTACAGACGGCCATGGAAGAAAAGGATCTGTATACGGCCGGCCATACCATACGGGTAACAGAATACGCCATTATGATAGCAAAAGGTATGGGCCTGCCTAAAGAGGATGTGATGGTGCTTGAGAGAGCCTGCCAGCTTCATGATGTTGGAAAGCTGGTTATTGATGTGAGCTGTATCCAAAAACCAGGACCGCTTAATGATGAAGAATGGGAACTTGTCAAAAAACATCCTGAGATCGGCGAGAATATCATCAAGCCTTTGGGCTTTTTGAAGCAGGAGGCGGTAATTATCCGGCACCACCATGAAAGGGTGGATGGAAAGGGATATCCTGATGGCCTAACAGGTAAAGAGCTTAATCTTTTGACCAAAATCATAACTGTTGCCGATAGCTATGATGCCATGACTTCTCGGAGAAGTTACAAACGGAATATGAGTATGTACGAGGCCATCGAAGAGGTCAAACGGTGCATGAACACCCAGTTTGATCCTGATGTGGCCAGCTTTTTTATCGATTTACTGCAAGATACCAACAAAAAGATTGATGAGGTAGCTGAAGCATAATATCTTTGGCGCCTTCGCCTCGTTATAAAAAAAGGATTTACATGAATATTTCCAAAGAAGAAGTACGATATGTTGCAAAGCTCGCCAGACTGGATATCGGCGACAAGGAAGTTGAGAACATGACCGGCCAGCTTGATAAAATACTCGGCTATGTTGCGAAGCTTAATGAGCTCGATACAGGACCAGTTGAACCCACAACTCACGCGCTATCCATCAGCAATGCATTTAGGAATGACGTTGTCCGGGAATCATTGCGGCAAGAGGACGCTCTCGCCAATGGCCCGGTTCATAATGAAGATGCCTTTGTAGTGCCGAGGGTTATCTAGTTTCCACCCGGAAACGGCCTTTTTCGCCAACCTCTGTGTCAACCTGCGGCGTCACTTGTGCGGCATACATATGTACGCCTCCGCGTGCCGCCTTGTTTTCCTTGATCTTGACGAAAAATTTCCATTTCCCAATTGAAAACAACATACTATTAAGATAATAAAATTCTAATACCTATTCCACCTATAGGTTTTTGCGAAGAACGGACCTCCATTTGAGGTCCGTTCTTGTTTTATACGCCGTAGTTGTGTATGCTCCCTCTGGCAATTTTTACGGCGTCAAAAACAGATTGCTATCGCGCAATTCAGTTGTAAAAAAGAGACAAAACTATTAACTCTTGGTGAATTATCAGATCTTGGTGAGATTGTTGAGGAAACGATGGAGTTACCTGCATTATCAATTCATGAAGTAAAAGACCTCCTTGCAAGCGGACAGGTTTCTGCGGTTGAAGTTGCACATTCGGTGTTTGATCGCATTGAGGCCGTGGAAGACAAAGTTGGGGCCTACATAACACGTAATAATGAGCAGGCACTGGCACAGGCCGAGGCTGCGGACCAGGCCATAAAAAATGGCAATGGAGGAGCTTTATGCGGAATACCGCTTTCCGTTAAAGATGTCTTGTGCACAAAAGGTATAAGAACCACCTGCGGCTCCCGCATATTGGAGCCTTTCATTCCACCATATGACGCCACGGTTGTTGAAAAATTAAAAAAAGCCGGAGCAGTGATTCTTGGCAAAGTCAGCATGGATGAATTCGCCATGGGCTCATCCAATGAGAACTGTGCCTACGGCGTCCCTAAGAATCCCTGGAACCTTGGATATGTATGCGGTGGATCAAGCGGAGGCTCAGCTGCCTCTGTTGCTGCGGACGAATGTCTCGCCTCCATCGGCTCGGATACAGGCGGCTCTATCCGCCAACCGGCATCCTTCTGTGGCGTAGTGGGATTGAAACCCACATACGGCAGAGTTTCACGTTACGGCTTGGTGGCTTTCGCCTCGTCGCTTGACCAGCTTGGCCCTTTGACCAAAAACGTCCAGGACAGTGCTTTACTGCTTAATGTAATTTGCGGGTATGACGAGAAAGATTCAACCTCAGTGAACCTGCACGTGCCGGACTATACCTCGGCATTGGTAGAAGGCCTTCATGGCATTACAGTCGGGATCCCAAGGGAATATTTTGGCGAAGGTCTGGACAATGAAGTAGAGCAGGCCGTGAAAAACGGTATTGCCGCCCTCCGGGATGCAGGAGCACACGTAGTCGATGTTTCCCTGCCGCATACCGATTATGGCGTGGCCGCTTATTATATAGTAGCATGCGCCGAGGCAAGCTCCAATTTGGCCCGTTTTGATGGGGTGAAATACGGCTTTCGTGATACAGACGCAAAAACATTGCTGGATATGTATAGGCACACCCGGTCAAAAGGCTTTGGTGATGAGGTGAAAAGAAGAATTCTCATCGGCACCTATGCCCTTTCTTCCGGGTACTACGACGCTTATTATAAGAAGGCTTCCAAGGTGCGCACCATGATAGTGGAAGATTACCAAAAGGCCTTCCAATCATGCGATGTCCTTGTTTCGCCGGTTGCTCCCACCCCGGCATGGCGTATTGGCGAAAAGATTGACGATCCGCTTTCCATGTATTTGGCTGACATTTTGACGATCCCGGCTAATCTTGCCGGAATTCCCGGGGCGTCGGTGCCTTGCGGACTGAGCGGCGCAGGATTGCCCATCGGCATGCAGCTGCAGGCTTCCCATTTTGAGGAGGAAAAATTGCTGCAGGTGGCCTTTAATCTTGAAAAACAGCTGGCCCTGCCGGTGAAAAAGCCTGCCGGCATTGTATCGTAACCCAACTGCAAATAATTTGATGTGATACTCGAAAAGAGGATCCTACAGTGAAGCTTAAAGTTTCAGAGAATATACGAAGTTTGGTGCCCTATCCGCCGGGCAAGCCCCTTGAAGAATTGGAAAGGGAATTAGGAATCACCGGCTCCATAAAAATGGCGTCTAATGAGAATGCTCTTGGTCCTTCGCCCAAAGCAATTGCTGCCATTGCTGAAAGTTTAACCAAACTGCACCGCTATCCGGATGGCAGCTGCTATTATTTGGCAAATACCCTGGCTGAGAAACTGCAGGTCAGCCCGGCTGAGATTGTATTCGGCAACGGTTCCAACGAACTGATCGAACTGTTGGTTACTTCTTTTGTGTCTCCCGGGGAGGAGGTGCTTACCAGTTTTCCAACCTTTTTGGTGTACCAGAAGATGGTGCAGGCGCGAGGTGGAGTGAACCGGGTTGTGCCACTCAAAGGGATGAAACATGATTTGGAAGCACTGCGCCAAGGAATAACTCCAAAAACACGGCTTATCTTTCTTGATAACCCCAACAATCCCACTGGCACGGTTTTCGACAAGCTCGAGTTCGATGCCTTTCTTGAAAGGGTTTCTGAGGATATAATCGTGGTGTTGGATGAAGCCTATGTGGATTTTGTAGACCCGAAAGTACGGCTTGATGCGCGAGAATATATGAATGTTGGCACCCCGGTGGTAGCGTTGCGTACTTTTTCTAAAGCCTACGGCCTGGCAGGGCTTCGCATTGGTTATGGTCTCATGCCGGCCAAAATTGCCGATTATCTCCATAGAGTGAGGCAACCGTTTAATGTGAATTTGCCCGCCCAAATCGGTGCCCTGGCAGCTTTGTCCGATGAGCAGCATTATCAAAAAACCCTGAACATGACGCGGGCAGGCATGGCATGGCTCCACAAAAGAATAGAGGAGCTCGGCTGCCGTACCTTTCCTTCTCAAACCAATTTTTTTCTGGTTGATGTCGGCAATGGCAAGGATATATACAAGGCCATGTTGCATAAGGGTGTAATTGTAAGGCCCATGACCTCTTATGGATTCCCCAATTATATTCGCATTACCGTGGGAACCAGGCAGGAAAATGAAAGGTTGCTGCAGGCCTTGGCTGACACGCTTAAGGAAAAGGGGAATATCTGAAGGTATGCGATCTGACGCCATTGTCACCATCGACGGGCCATCCGGTGCCGGGAAGAGTACAATCAGCAGGATGTTTGCCTCCAAGTTGCATTATACCTATCTGGACACCGGTGCCATGTACCGGGCCGTTGGCCTGAAAGTGACCAGACTGGGTATTGATCCGGCCGATAGTGAAGCGATGGCCCGCATGTTCGAAGATCTCGATCTCCGGCTCTTGCCGGGAGGGGATGACACCATTGTCCTATTGGGAGAAGATGATATCTCGAAAGCGATCCGTACCCCGGAAATGGGCATGATCGCCTCCCGAGTTTCCGCTGAAAAAATAGTCCGGGAAAAGTTGACTCAAATCCAAAGGGAGATTGGCAAAAACGGTGGTATAGTGGCGGAAGGGCGTGATATGGGCACTGTTGTTTTCCCGAAGGCGGAATGCAAATTTTTTCTTGACGCATCACCCGAGGAAAGGGCACGGCGCCGTCAGCTCCAGCTCCTTGAAAAGGGCCAGAGCGTAGATTTTCAGGTGCTTCTTGACCAGATCATCAAACGTGATCGTGATGACAGCTCCAGGGATTTGGCGCCGTTGCAGCCTGCTGATAATGCAGTTATCATTGATTCATCCAAAATGAGTATTGACGAAGTAGTTAATTTTATGATGAATTATTTTGAGAAGGTTCAGTAAATGTAATTGCCGGTAAAAACCCCCGGTGAGCTTTTAAAACCGGCACTAGTTCCAGGAGGGCACCATCATGTCTGATGAAGAAAGAACACTCCGGCGGCGGCATCTTATTTTCTATCTGGAAGTTTTTGATGTTGAAAGCGGTGACCTTGTGGGGCATGTTGTGGACATTACCACCAAGGGCGTGAAACTGGTGAGTCGTGAACCTCTTGAAACCGGCAAAGACTTCAAGCTGAGGATGGCATTGCCGGAAGGGTATTTTACCCAAAAAGAACTGGAGTTCGAGGCAAAGAGCCTTTGGTGCACCAATGATGTGAATCCCGATTTTTTTGATACAGGCTTTGAGTTTTCAGATACTATAGACTCTCAGGCCGCTGATGTTATTCTGACCCTTATAGAGGATTTGGGTTTTAATCAATAACAAACTCTACGGATGGTGTTTATTGTTTCGCCATGGATTGTTAAGCCGCCTAAGAGCCTGTCGGAGAATTCAGTTTGTCATGAGATTGAGCGAAAATTTTGTGAGCAAGGCGACAAGGTCAAAATCCCCGGAAGCATAGCCGTAGCTACGTTGAGGAGATTTTGACCTTGGCAACGCAGAACACGAAATTTGCAGCCAATTGTAATAAAATGGAGTTCTCCGACAGGCTCCTATAGTAGGTTTTTCTTCTTTGCTCTCCTTTTTATTGTCTCAGTTAAGGTTAATACCCCTGCCTTTCAGGCTGGCAGCTTTAGCTCTTATTTGTTATTTTCGTGCTCGTGCACGATACAAACTGGTCTATTTGACCTGTATCAGGACTTTCAGTCCTTTTCATTCAAAATCCACCGTATTTAGACGGAGGTTGTTGAGTCGCCAATACCCTGTAATTGATGAAATCGTATAAATACAATTTCATCGATGTATTACGTTGTAACTAGTTGAAATTGCATGGCACGTTAACCGCTTACCTGACTTTTTGCCGGTATGACAGTTTTTGTTTACGATGATTTTTTATCTCAAATAGATCTGAAATGAGGAAAAATGCGTATGGATAATGACACGTTGCCGGAATTTGTTACATTGCTTCTTGATTCTGCTGCCTATCCCCACCCTGTTGCCGAGGTGAAGCTCGTTCAAACCCATATCTCCTATGTTTTTCTGGCCGGGGATTTCGTCTATAAGTTCAAGAAACCGGTGGATTTCGGGTTCCTTGATTTTACCACCCTGGAAAAGCGTAAACATTTCTGCGAACAGGAGCTTATTTTAAACAGGCGTCTGTGCCCGACCCTGTATTTGGGCCTGGTCAGCATTAACCGGAACGGATCATTGCGCATGAACGGTTCCGGTACTGCCCTGGAGTATGGCGTAAAAATGCAGCGCATGCCGGAAGAACGGATGATGGCAAACCTCATCAAGGCTGATAAGTTGACCGGCAAGATGATTGATGACATTGTTACCGTTTTGGTGCCGTTTTATGAAAAAGCGGATGGTGCGGAAACCCATTTCGGCACCCCGCAATCGGTGGGTGTCAATGTTCTGGAAAATTTTGATCAGACCAGGGATTTTGTCGGCGGCGAAGCACTGAGCAGCGAACAGTATGAGATCATCAGCCAATATTCCAGGGAGTTTCTTGGAAAGGAAGAAATATTTCAAAAAAGGATCGATGGAGGCAGGATTCGGGACTGCCACGGGGATCTCTATTCAGCCAATATCTGTCTTGCCGACCAGGTATATATTTACGATTGTATCGAATTTAATCAGCGTTTCCGCTACTGCGATGTGGCAAGCGATGTGGCATTTCTCGCCATGGACCTTGATTTTCATGGGCTCAACGATCTGTCTGCGTATTTCATTGAAACATTCAGAAAAGCCGCAAAGGATGATGACCTGTTTGAGGTGTTGAACTTCTATAAATGCTATCGTGCCTATGTGCGGGGTAAGATTGGGCTGTTTACCGCATCCGCTCCCGAGGTTGACCCTGCCACCCAAAAAGCTTCTCTTGATCAGGCTCGTAAATATTTTTCCTTGGCAGAGAACTATGTCAGAGCACGCTAGACTGTATGTTTTTTTCGGTTTGATAGCTTCAGGAAAAAGCACCCTGGCCAAAGCCTGGGCCACATCCATTAAGGCGTTCTATTACAATTCCGACCGGGTCCGCAAAGAGCTTGCCGGGATTGCTCCGGAAACCTCACAAAAGGAAGTGATGGACCAGGGTATTTATACAAAAGAGTTTTCTGAAAGAACCTACGATGCTCTCTTAAAGCATGCCGAAAAGGAGCTTACCAAGGGTAGTTCGGTTGTTTTAGATGGTTCCTATCAAAATAAAAAGGAACGGGAAAAGGTCCGGGAGCTTGCAAGACGGTTGGCAGTTCGGGTATATTTCGTGCTCTGTGGTTGCGATGAGGATGAGATGAAGCGCCGCATGGAAGTACGGGCCCAGGATCCCATGGCTGTTTCCGACGGACGCTGGGAAGTGTATCTCAAACAAAAAGAGAGGTTTGAGCCGCCTGATGAATTGTCTACAGAAGAACTCATCACCATTGACACACAAAAAACGGTCAAGGAGATGATCCAAGAATCAAGAATTAACCAAGACTATTGAGGATTAATGTTGTGTATGCACACATGTATGTTTTGAAGTTTCCCAAGGAAATTACCGACCAGCCCATTATCTGCAAGCTGGTTAGAGAGTATGATGTAGAATTCAACATTTTGAAGGCTGATATCCTGGTGCAGCAGGAAGGCCTCATGGTCCTCGAACTCCGGGGCGCCAAAGCCAAGGTGGACAAGGGCTTGAATTTTCTTAAACAACAGGGCGTACACATCAAGAGCATTGCAGCCAGCATCAGCCGCGATGATGAGAAATGCTTTCAGTGTGGGGCCTGTACCGGCATCTGCCCCACCAATGCCCTGTTCGTCTCCAGACCGGAGATGGCCATCATGTTCGATCCAGACAAATGCAGCGGCTGCGGCCTCTGCGTCACCCTCTGTCCGGTCAGGGCCATGGAGGTGTCCCTCAACAACATGATCAGTTCGTTAAACTAAGGTTCGGTTCAGTTTTTAAGAGATGTAGTGATAGCTCCTGAACCAATCTGCTTGTATTGTGCTGGGATCATGCTTGTTTAATGATAAATAAATATAGATAAATTGACTCTCATTCTGTCAAACCTTTAGGGAGACAGTGTGACTTTTGATGATGGCTATTTTGACCAATTTCAAATAAATTAACGCCGTTCCACTGGCATCACCAGAACACAGCGAAACTGGCCGATTATATCTGGTACTTAACTTAATTGACTGCCCCTAAGCATTCGTTCATAATCTCCCTCATGCACTCCGCGCTAACGTATTTACAATTATTTTTTATCCTATCAGAATCTTGGTTAAATCTTTTAGTTCCGTAAATTATGCCTAGTGGTTTCCATGTATATTTCAATGTATTTCGAGAAATACGAGCACGGTCTAACTTTTCATAATTCAATATTTTTTCATCTGTAGAATCTTCGGTTAAGTCATTTTTTATAGATGTAATCCTCCAACTTTCCTTATCAAAAACAATGGTAGCTTTGTGAATCGACTTATTTCTAAATGGTAATCTCTCGCAGAGAAAGTCTATAAAACTATCTTCTATTTCTTTCTGAGACCGAAGATACTCATCAAGTTTATTTTTGTTCTTTAGGTTCTGAATAATCTCTTGATGTCGTTTCACAACATCAATAAACTCTTCATTGTAAATATTGTCTGGTAATGAAATATACCAGTTTCCCAATCCACCTCTGCAGTGAAAACGAAAATCATCTAGGTAATCAATCACTTTATTAGGATCAATCTCTGTAGCAATACTTTTCAAAATAAAACATACTTTTTCTGCTTCGCTTAAAGCCTTAGCAGCATCTTTTTTAGTTTCAAAAAATGCTTCTGGGATGTCCCCCCAAATATTATCAATTGGAATGTTATAATCTGGAAGTATATCGTCTACTGATATTTCGGTAGAAGACAATGTCCAAGAAAGAAATTCTCTGTTTTTCGCAAAATCAGCTTTTATGAGTTGAGTCTCAATTTTGTCTAGACTTTCTCTACGAGATGTCACTTTGAATTTGTGATCTTTAATTATGCTCCCTGGAATTTTGTATTTGTTAACACCATCATGCGAAACTTTTTGAAAATCTTTGTCTATTTCCTTAGCTGTTAAAAAAAACATTTGTGAATTTTCTTCATTCCCAGCGTGAATGAGAAGAAAAAACTCATCCCTGGGGATCGATTTGTTATCAACAACATATTCGCAGTGTATGTAATGTGTAGTACTGGTGGAGCTGACAAATTTCGCCTGCACAACCCCTAATTTAGGTGCGTTCCTGTCTAATATATTCTTATTTGTAAGTCTTCTTTGAATTATAAAATCGGCTCCATGAATATCAATAGACCGTTCTAATATCCAGAAACGATCCAGTAAAAAAGATCTAGATCTTGCTTCACCAATTGCTCCATTTTGAGCAACCTTTACCCAGGTTGGTTGACTCTCCATAATTCAATTCACAGTTGAAAAATGTGATATATAATCTGATCTCAGTGTCGCATATCGCCATAGTACAAGATCAATTTCAGCAATATTATCACCGACAATTTCATTGATAGATTCACATAATTCCTGAGCAGTTGGAAATCCTGTTGCTTTTGCGATTCTCACTAAATGTCGATCTGGTTTGGCAATTTGAATTCCCAGATTCTTAAGTAAATGCAACCCAGTAACAGGTCCAATATAAGGGAATCCTTGGACATAGTTGAGTCCTTCTTTTTGGATGTTCGTTTTGGTATGAAGGAAACCTCTATCTGAGACATGGGTAATAACCTTGCAAATAGAATCTATCTTTTTAATATTATTAAAAATCGTTAAAGCATCCCGTCGGCATTTCTCTAGAGAACAATGGATTTTATCTGCACTTTCCCAATTAAGAAATGACTCTGAGATTGTATTGAAGTATTTGCGAATAGTGCTTTCCCGAAAACCACAAGAAAGTATTACCCAAGAAGTTTCTTTTAAAAATTCTTGTTCTGTAAATCCAGCGAAAGACCGTTCTGTCTGCCAGTCTAATTCCCAACTATATCCCTCTTGAATGATGAAGTCTTTAGCATCCAGGTATCTATGAGCAAGTTGTTCAAATTTTATAGTCTCTAAATGTTTCAAAGAATTATCCTTTGTCTTTGGAGTCTAGAAGTGCTTGTTTGATTCCGGAAAATCGAAGACGAGCGCGTAATAATATTACTGGTGCTTCAGGGTAAGTGCTGATCATTTTACTTAATGATACCTTGTAAAGGTGTTTCGCCTTTAACTTTGAGAATTTGTTCTCCGGTATCTCAACTATATCTTTCATTGTCTCATTATACAGACAAGAAAGCCTGGAAATCTCATTTTGATCATTACCGTTATGTTTTATAAGCGACTCGCGAAATTCAGCCTTTAATATAGCAAGTTTAGTTGCTGCATCAGCATGTAAAGCTGCTTTACCTTTCCAATCTACTCGATATTCAACTAAAGAAAGGACAAAACATAATACCGATGATAAACCCAGCCCGATTTTCAATAATTTTGGATCTGCAGAGAAAAGTGAAAGAATCTGATCATCAGCAAAAACAAAAGCGCATAAAAACACAGAAGCAGCAAGTAAGCCTAAATTGAGCAAGAGAGCTTTGTTATTATATTCATCTCTCAAGTTAGCGTGCATACTAATCATTTGATCTACTAATTTGTATTGTCGGTTGTTTTCTTTCTTTTCCATTTTTAGGAATCTCCGACAATACTCTTCCACGCATCGGATGATCGAGCACCATTAGCGTTATTCATTTTTCGAGAAATTCTTGCTAATTCGTTGCTAATAGTTCTTCGTTGTAAGCTATTAGAACTTCCAAGATAATCGTCTACGTGAACTGACTGACCGGTTGAGTCTTTGATAGGATTCTTTACGTACTCAGATGACTTTTCAAAAAAGTGATTTAGCACTGTTTTGTATGTTTTGGGACCATCATAGTTTCTGAAGATTTTAACTGCTAAAGATTCGATATGATATCCGGTAAGCTGTCTTTTTTCCGGAAATTTTGAAACTATTGATTTTGCGAGTTTTATGAGAGGAACCAGACTTCCGTTCATCGACTTATTGACTGAAGATAACAGGTTGGCGAAATTTTGAGGTCGAACTCGGGACCAATCCTTCCCGGAAGCTTTACTGATTTTAAACGCTGTCCCATCTCTCAATGCTGGTAATAGCTGAACTGAGTGACCTTTGATTTCGACAGTAACTGCAAGTTGACCAACACTGACACTATCAGCGCCATAACGCTCTCTAAGTTCTTTCGCTAATAAATTGCGTAATTGGTTGGGATTTTTATCTGCAAGATCACTGCGATCTAATAAAACAAGAGCATCGACATCGCTTAATCCATCAATATACGTGTGTTTGGCGACCGAACCACCGAAAAGTAAATCTAATGTACCTTCTATTTTATTACCAAGGTCGTTTGTTATAGTGTCAAGAATATCTCTAATTGTTGTTGTATCCCTGTCGTTATAAGATTTAAGTTCATCAGATAATAATGAATTCACACTGGTTTCAAACTGATCATTTTGAGCGTTCTTTTCTGTTTCACGAATTTTGTCTGGATATGAACCAGATGATGAGCCTCCCCCGTAATATCCTCCTCCAGATCCTCCCATTACTCACTCCTTTCCTTTAGAGCTTTCTCATGTTCATATATAGATGATTCAATAAAATCCGCATGGGACTCAAAAATTCGAAAATCTTTTTTTTCATCGAATGAAATCATTTTTTTATTCAGATTTTCCAGTAGATATAAATTCTGAGTCATAATTTCTAGCTTTCCAAATTCTTCGTCATGGGAGATACCATAGGTAAGAGCCAAGTGATTATGTGGATATACACATAAGTCATTCCTATATGCATACCTAATCCAGGTTAACCCATCAAAGATTTCTGCTCCTGCTATGTAATATAAAATGACTGAAATGGGATCAAGAGCACCAAAAATGTGTATCGGGATGTTGTATCCAGAATCATCTAAAGCTATTCGTAACTTGCTAATATTTAACATGCGATTCAGAATATTCGAACCTAGTTCTTTCTCCGTAACACCGATAATATCAAATTTTTTGATTGCCGATGGCGAGTCAATTATAGTTTTTAAGGAACCAGACAGTAACCAATGGGTCGAGCATTCTGGTTTCAACAAAAATAAATGTAGATGCTCTGTTGCTTCTTTTCGCATTTGCAAAGCTAGCTCAACTTGTTTTTGAACCGGACTTCTGTCTTCATAGTGATCGTAACTTATGAAGACCGCAGGAAATTCAACATCCCAGTGTTTCCATAAAGTCAATAATTGACCTCTACTCCATTCCTTTTGAGACTGTTTTGGGGTTTTGCTAGAAGAATAATCCCCTCCTGGAGATATTTCATACCCTCCGCTATCGAGAAAAACCAGAGTTGGGTAATATTTCCAATTTTCAGGAGGTGGTAGAAATGAATAAAAAAGATCAAAAGCACTTACCAAACAAACATCTGTAATAAATTCACTTGTATCTCTGAAGAGAATATCTATTTCAGATTTTCCATCGATAATTGTCGAAAATCCTTTACTTGAGAAAGAAGGGATTAGCAGGGGAGTAGTTAATTCAACCCCGCTTTTCTTATGACAAATTTTTGTCCTTTTCGTAAGCACCTAACATCTCCAAATCTTTGCATGATAAACATTTTCCACAGGGGGTGGTCAATCCGTTTTCGCAACTATAGGTTAGTTCAAAAGGTATTTTAGATTTAATGAAATATTTCCATATATCTGATTTAGTCCATTGTATGAATGGAACCCCGACCTTGATTCGGCCTCCAGTGTAACCATCATATAAATCTTGAACACTTTTAATAAACTCAATGGAACAATCATAATATGGCGTATCAGAATGTACACCGACTCCTATTACTCCACCCTTATGTTGAAATTCCATCAGCGCGGTAAATAATAAAAAAGAATTTCGTCCAACTATTTCTCCTTCAAAGGAACAAGATATTCCCTCTAAATCTATCTTCTTAAAAGGTACCTGCAGAAAATCTGCAACACCCTGTGCAGCTTCTATTTCCTGATTCTTAGCTTTCTGCCCATAATTCACAAAAAGAGTCTGGACTGAAAATCCTTGAGTCAAATAAAAATGAGTACACGCAGCAGAATCAATTCCACCGCTTAAAAGTATAAGGGCTTCTCCCGACAAAAACTCCTTTGAATCATTTAACATACCCATAAATACTATCTTATAGACATTTCAGGATTACTACTTTCGTTATAAGTCACCCCAAACACTGTATCCGATAACCATTTCTTGGAAGACTGATTATCGCTGAATTGTTTAAACAGTTCTGTATGATCTGAAAGTAACTCCATCGCTCTAGCTTAACAATATCAGCTTTAATCTCTTCAAGAGTCCTTAACGGTAGCGGTTTATAAAAGTACCGCGTGAAGGAAATTTCATATCCAATCTGGGTCTTGCTTTCATCTATCCATGAATCAGGAACAGGAAACTCCGGGACGCTATTGACTTCGTTGACTTTCTCTGGGGCGCTCCCCAATATCCTCACAATATTGAAAATCAGGGTCATTGGAGGAAAAGGGGTCGCGTCTTTGCTTGACTCTTGTCGCTACCTGGTGGATCCTTCACAAGCCAGTCGATGAATTCCAATATGAAAATTTGAGATACTGTAAATTCCCTTTAAGCTAAGTCAAACTATTTCCAAACAATCTTAACTCTGTCAGGAGTCTAGATCCCGTGCAAATTATAACCAGAAACTTTTCACCTCAACTTTTGTTAGGTGTAGATGCAAAAAATCTTTTCACTTAGCAATTCCACCACTTTTTCCCATCTTGATTTTGAGATCCTCAATTTTTACCATTAGCTCGTCCTCTGTGAAAATTCCCTTTTCAATGAGAATATCAATGAGCGCTTGATTGACAATGATTTCCATTTGAAGAGCTTCAGCTGCTGATACGGTTTCTTTGGGATCAAGTTTATCCGCCATTACTAATTCCTTCTTTTATTCCTTCTCCAATCCCAGGGTGGAATTGGTTTTGAATCGCTCCATAGGCCAATTTTTGCTTCTCTAGCTTGAGTTTCTAAAGAAGGCCATGAAGCGCATATTGATAAAGTTAAATCACAATACTTTTTATACACCCAAGCATATCCAGCTCGAACAAGCTCTTCATTGAGGATTTCATCTTCTAACTTCACAATTCCCACCATTCGCCCATAGCGGTCTTGTGTGACTTCCTTAACGTCAACTATCCTTCCGGCCACCATATCCGAAGTGAATTGTTTAGCCTTCTTTCCAAAGGCCTGTTTTCTCTCAGGGCAATCAATACCGTAAAGACGGATTTTGACTTGCTGGTTGTTGCGCAATACTTTAAGAGTATCGCCATCAGAAACAGAAACGACTTTGCCGGTCCAAGCGAGTGCAGGGGAGAGCCATAGGAGGGGAATTACAAGGACTAAAAGTGAAAATATCTTCCGGTTAGGCATGATTGAATATGCCCAACAACTGATGTGATGTCAATATAATGGTTTGGGGTGGAAAGGAAAAAGCCTTGGAGGCTGCTAGGGCTTTGGATGGCAGCAATTGATAGTTTTAACGTGGAGTTCATCTACGGCAGCGTCTGAGCGAATGAGAAGCCCTGACGTCAGGTGCAGCGATTTGTTAAATTGCGAACCACACTCCAGGCAAAGTGGTGCCTTTCACGACCCCTCTTCCATTTTCTTGGTCAATGCGTCCCAACCTTGAAGGCCGCCGGGTAAACCCAATTGCTCTGCCAGCCCGGTCAATGCGTTTAAAGGTTCGGCCAGATTCATTTGTCTGGCCAGCTTGTAAACAGCTACCCAGGCACTAACCGCCTCTTGTTGTTCTTCATTCTGCCAATATATATGGCCCATATTAAACAAGGTGACGCATAAGCCGGCTACATCGCCGATTTCTTGTCTTATGGCGAGTGATTGTTGTAGGTATTTGAGGGCGGTGTCGTAGTCGCCGCGGGCGTCATAGATTTGGGAGATATTATTGAGGGTGGTGCCTTCGCCGGATTTGTCGCCGATTTCTTGTCTTATGGCGAGTGATTGTTGTAGGTATTTGAGGGCGGTGTCGAAGTCGCCGCGGGCGTGAGCGGTTGTGGCCATATTATTGAGGGTGGTGCCTTCGCCGGATTTGTCGCCGATTTCTTGTCTTATGGCGAGTGATTGTTGTA
>CALZHT010000048.1 GCA_945787445.1 uncultured Desulfobulbaceae bacterium | reverse complement strand
CATTAGCTGATAATGACGGAAATCTCCATACAGTCTGGGCAATAACCGAGAGGAGCACCCTTAATAAAGTCAAAGACCTGTTCCGGGATAAATCGCTCTATATTGCCGATGGCCATCATCGCTACACCACTGCTTTGCAGTACCGTGAATTGATGGCTAAACAAATCGGCTCCGTTTCCCCTGAAAGTCCGGTCAACTTTACTATGATGTGTCTGACCAGTATGGAAGATCCGGGTCTTTCCGTGCTCCCGACCCACAGATTGGTACGTTTTCCAGGTTCGGTTAGTGTTGCCGAATTGACCAAAGAACTTTCCCAAGGTTTTGATATTGAGGAAATCAAAGGCGCCTCCAGGGAAGTCCTCATCGGTGAACTCTTGGCTCATATGGACGAATCTTCTGGTGATAACACGAAGTATTGCCTGTATCACCCGGGTGAAGATAGAGGGTTCTATTTAAACAGCATAGGTGATGTGGCAAAAAAAGTTTTAACAGAAACACAACCGGAGGAGTTGCAGGAGCTTGATGTGGTAGTACTCTCCGAGTATGTTCTCGATCACCTCTTTGGTCTTGGCAATGAACGCTGCGCAGAAGAAAAGCTTATCGATTACTTCAGTGATCCGGATGAAGGACTTGATATTGCTGTGAAGGAAAGTATTGCTTCCCAGGATAAGACGCCGGTCTTGTTCTTTATGAATCCAACCCCTGTAACTCAAGTACAAAGAGTGGCTGACCGCGGTCTGGTTATGCCCCATAAGTCTACATATTTCTACCCGAAGATTCTCACCGGCCTGGTTATGAATAAAATAATTGCTGACGAGCGAGTTTCCTGAAATCGGACTGATCCGGCGGGAAATTCAGATTTTAATAGAACCGCAGAATATCGAACAAGGAATGTCGAATTTTGAAGTGAACTACAATTGAGTAGAATTAAATTTGTCGCTTCCTTTACCTACCCTTTACAGCGCGATTAAGATGATCGAGGGATTTTAATATTCGATAATAATCCTTCATCATTCGAAGTTTCTTGTTCGACATTCGATATTCGTTTTTAATTTTATTGAAATAAGACGGCTGTTTAATGCCCCCTTTAAGGGGGCTTCCTGAGGCCTCCCGCTCTATGGGAGGAGCCTCACTCATTAATAAAAATGGTTATCACGGAACGCAATGAGTATACCTTTGATTCCTTGTTCTCCGGCAAGCTGCAATGTGTCCAACACAAGCAAGGCTATCGCTTTTCCATCGACGCTGTGTTGCTTGGTCATTTCATCCATCCAAAGCCGGGGGACCAAATCCTGGACCTTTGCGCCGGGTGCGGGATTGTTTCTCTGATTATAGCCTACAGATGGAGCGATATCTTTCTTGCTGCTCTCGAGGTGCAGCCTGCTTTAGCTGAGCTTATCCGGCGAAATATCAAGTTGAACAGCCTTGATGGGAGACTGTCGGTCATCGAGGGAGACGTAAATCAAATTCGGGACCTTCTGGCGCCTGAATCCTATGACGTGGTGGTATGCAATCCGCCATATCGCAAAGCGGAAAGCGGCCGCAGAAATATCGGTAAGGAGCAGGCCGTGGCAAGACATGAAGTAAAGGCAGATCTGCCGGGGATTATCAAGGCCGTGGTATATGGCCTGAAGAACAGAGGGCGGGCTTCCTTGGTGTATCCTGCTGAACGCAGTACTTCTTTATTTGCAGAACTCCGAAAACATGGGCTTGAGCCCAAACGAATGCAGATTATTTATAGTTATCCAGGCAGTGCGGGTAAATTAATTCTGGTGGAAGCGGTAAAAGGGGGCGGTGAGGAACTTACGATCATGCCCCCCATGTATGTTTATGAGGAGCAGGGCGGAAAATACACTCTTGAGATGGCAAAATTGTATGAACCGTAAAAAAGGGGGGCAGCTTTAGCTCGTATTTGTTTCTTTTGGTGCTCGTGCTCGTAATCGAAAAGGAAACATAGTAATCGGTTTTGATCATGAATAAAAGGAAGGTCGATTACGAACACGAGCACGATCACGGATACAAACGGATTATTTGATCTGAATCCGGACTTTCGGTCCTTATCGTTCAATCCATCGTTTTTGACGGAGGTTGTTGAATTTGCCGGCTCCAGCGGTTTTTACGGGATCACAACATACTTCAAGCTGTTTTGGTCAAAGCGGTAACCTTGTCCTGACCAGATTTCTTCAACAAGGTTCATGTCAACCAGATCTTCTATAATGGAGTAGGTGTCATAGACGGCGAGGATTTCCTCGTCATCGATCATTGTATCCAGGTTTACGTCTGCCCAATGGTAGGGGTTGATGCTGATGTTGTTCGGTCCCGCCGTCTCATTTTTCGCACCTTTCACTTTTCCGGGAGTGATTGAACCCTGAAAGGTGAACAAACCGCCATTCTTGAGTTTCGGAGAGACCTGAACCTGATATGAAAAGCGATCTATTCCGTCATCCGTTTTGTTTATCCATTTAATAATCCCGTTTTTTCGATCATAGGAAGAAAAAGGCGGATCAGCCGCAACCGCGGTGCAGCCATCAGGCAGTTTTTCTTTAAGCATAAAAGAAAAAGGCTTCATTTCTGTAGGGAAAGTAACAGATATCATCACCGGAAATTTTTGCCCGCCGGGAATATGGTCCGGGAGTAATCTCCGAGCTGAAATCAGAATCGGCTGCTCTTGGGTTGAACTTTGCCAAAAGAGGAAGGCCAGCAAAAAAACAACGAGCAGGGTCAAAACTCCATAGGACAGCCATTTTCTGTCCTTGGTGACCATTACCTGGACAGGAGGTGATGATTCATCCTGCTGGTCAGGGGTGGGAAAATCTTCAGGGACCTGCTGCTCCAGAATCTCGAGGAGAGGTACTTCAAGGGCCTCGGCAAGCTTCAGGGCATTCTCTTTTTTAATGCTCGGATATCTCCGGTTTTCCCACCGCGATATGGTGTCTGCCGTAACACCCACGGCAGTGGCCATATAAAGCTGGGTCAGACCTTTTTCTTCCCGCAGTCGGCGAATCCTGGCTCCATCAATTTTTTCCATGGGGCTGCCGCCCATCATAGTTGTTTCGTTCATCAACAATTTTCCTGGTTATGACAAGACACTCCATTATCTCTTTCATACCATGTCGCATGCAAATTCTAACTTTGTCCCCCTCAAGGGGGGATTGAACTGAATTGGCTGCGTCGTCGGCTTCCTCGACGTATTTCATATACGCCTCCAGAGCCTCCTCCTTACCGCCTCGTTACTTCTTTGAAGGCAACTTGGTATAAGTGAGATTGTCCAATTAGAGCACCATGATCAAAGCGGACGATCCAGGCATACTAACAAAATAAGCTGGGGAGCTAAAGAGCAATATAAAGGGAGAGGACGAGTTTTGCGAGGAGGGAGTCAATAAAAAATGGTGACAGAGAACCAGACATCTACCTGTATGCCGCCCGATGTCGGCTGTTTTCAAGGGATACAGGCCGTATACTGAAGGCACAAACACCTTAATTCACCCCAAAAAAGGAGGTAAAAAAAATGAGAAAAAATGTAATTATTGGTTGTCTGTGTCTCAGCTTGATGTTGGCAGCAGGAGCAGGGCTGTCATATGGGTCAGATGAGAAAAGTCCGGGATATCCGCCGGGCGAGATGGTCATCGAGGGAAAAAAGCCGGCGCACTTTAATCACGAAAAACATCAAAAACTTGGACTTGCCTGTGGAACGTGTCACCATGACAAGGATCACAAGGAACTTACTAAAGAAGACATCGTATCAATGGAAAATAAAGGAGCCTTGAAGTGCGTAAGCTGCCATAATGAAAGTTTCAGCAATGCAAAACTGAACAAGGCTATGTCCGTATTCCACGCGAATTGTAAGGACTGTCACAAAAAAGGGGTTGAAGGCAAGAAAGGGCCTGCCAAGTGCACTGATTGTCACCCCAAAAAAAAGAAATGATTTCCATTTTCCGTGTGAATCTAAAATAACAGCCCGGATTCTGCCCGGGCTGTTATTTTTGTTTATGGTGCCAAACGATCAGCCGTTTGCCGTGAGCTGTTCAAGGTGTGAGCGGGCGAAATCCAGGGACTTGTCCAAGGCCAGGGCCAGTTCGAAATTTTTTATGGCTTCCTCATTCTTGCCAAGGTATTTGTAATTCACCCCAAGGTTTGCATAATCAATAGCGGATGAAGGGGTCAACTCCACTGCCCGGGTGAAATGTTTGACCGCTGTTTCATAGTCCTGGAGCTTGAAATTGCAGAATCCAAGCAAGTTGTGGAGGTCAGGCCTTTCTTCATCCAAATCCGTACCTTTTTTGAGGATAGTGATGGCTTCATCATATTTCCCCAAATCCTTGAGACAATCACCCATGAAGGAATAGATGTAGGGGATGTCCTCCTCTTCAGGATTGAGCTGCAGCGCCCTCTGTAAATGTGCCAATGCTTCTTCATGTGATCCAAGGGCAATGAGATTGCGGCCCAGGTAGAATTCGATGTAGTAGGCATCAGGGAGAATCTTTTCCATATCCCGTAGCCTTTGGGTGGACTCAACAGGATCGGTAATGCGCTCTGCGACCAATTTTGCGGCAAAAAGGCCGACATTCTGGATCATGGAACGTTCCCTGAAGTGCGCCCCTGGAATGATCGTGTAAATTGTCGCTACCTGCAGATCAGGGTGCATTGTATTGACAATGTAAACTTCCATATTGATTTTTTCGAGGGCGGTGAGACAGTTTTCAATCTCATTCTTCAAGTTGTGGTCGCCGGCATCCGGTAATTGGTCGATCTGCACCGCGGAGCCCGGGTCTGTCAGATAGTCCACTTCATCCATGCTTAAGGGTTTAGGTAATCCACTGGCAACATAGTTAGCCTTTGTGTTGAAATCGCCGGCAAGCTGGGCCACTTCGGTAAGCGCCCTGATCAAGGCCTTGTCGGGATTGGGGGTGGTGCCGGCCGTGTACACTATTTCACTGGTTTCAGGGAATGTGCTGTAATCAATGGCAAGAGCGCCAATGGTAGGGATACCGGTATCCAAGGTGAAATCATTGAGATACATCGCCACACCATTCTTGGTATATTTGGTAAGAAGTTGTCTGGCCACCTGGTCCTTGATCGTGGCAAGGTCAATGGCAGGGACTTTGATTTTTTTGTGGCTAACCAGGGCGCAGACATGTCGTTCGATAATTTCGCAGATGCCCTGTACGATCGCTTCTTCATAGGTGTTACCGGCCGAGGGCCCGTTAAACTCATTAATGGCATAGAACCAGCTGAAGGGGATGAGGAATTCCTCCTGCCTGTTCAGGTTGGTAGCCCAGGTCCACTGGATAGGAATGTCAGCCAGGAGTTTTTCAAGGACTTCGACGCTGGTGGATTCATCATGCACCGATTGGAGAATCTGCTCAAGGGGCATGAGCGGTTGCCCGGCAGCTTTTAAATTGGCGTACGTATCGGTAATAAAATTGTCGGGATTTTTCTTGAAGCTGAAAAAGCTGAAACGCTCTGCCAGTTCCATGCATGCACTGGCCTGCGACTGTTCAGGGGTGCTTCCTTTGCCCATTTGCTTTTTATTGCCGATGGTTTCAAGAGCGTCTTTACCGCATACACTGAAATAAATAGGGATATCCAGGCGGCCGTTGTCAATACGGCGTACTTCTTTGAGGATGTCCAGATCCACTGTTTTGAGGCGTTCTTTGAACTTTGCAACGGTTTCAACCGGTGTGCAGACCTTATCCTGATCATAGGTGTACGTTTTGAAGGAGTCCTGCAGGCGTATTGGTGTTTTTTTCATTGTTCTACCCTCTTACTGCTTTGATTTTTCATCATTCAGTTGGATTGTTCTGCCCAGTATGTTCGGATATTTTGTTTTGAACAAACCAATCCTTTGCAGAATTGCGAAAAACGGAAAACTAGCTGATTATTAAAGAAATGTTTATATTTATATTTAGAGGTCTTTAAAAAAGCCTCAAGTGCTATACATGTAGAGAAAAGTTTCACTTACCAACATCGGGTCATATTGTCAAGTCCCTGAATTTTCGCGATGTATTGATAACAATTAAAAGTTCGCACTATCCTTTAAAAAATTGTTTATACTTAAAAAAAATTTTGCTTTGTTTGACTTGGTAATACGGCAAAACGTTTTTTGTCAGTGTAAGAAGTACTTATAAATGTTTATTTTTTATAGATAAAAATGTCATTTTGAGTGATAATTGATGTAGGTTTATTTATTCAGGGAGAATAGTTATGCAGTCAAGACTTACAAAATATTTCTTTAGATGGATTTCAGCAGCCGCTGTTATTTTTTTACTGCTGCTGCCGCAAATTTCAGCTGCTGCCATGGATGAGATCCGTATTGGCCTGCTTCCTGAAATGAATGTATTCAAGCAGCGGCAGCGTTTTGATCCCTTGGCGCAGTATCTTTCTGAAAAAATAGGAGTGAAGGTGCGACTCACCATGCTGAGTCGCTATGGCAACATAATTGACCGGCTAAAAAAAGAAAAGGTGGATGGCGCTTTTCTGGGATCATTCACCGGAACCCTGGCCATCCATCAGCTTAAGGTGGAGCCCATTGCCAGGCCGATAAATCTTGACGGCACCTCAACATATTTCGGCCATATTTTTGTGCGAAAGGACAGTGGAATCAAGGATGTTGCCGACATGAAAGACAAGATTCTTGTTATGGTTGAGCGCGCCACCACCGCAGGATATATTTTCCCCAGCGCCTATTTTAAAAGGAATGGTGTAAAAGATATTGATACCTATTTCAAGGACCACTATTTTTCAGGCAGCCATGATGCCGCCATCTTTGCCGTTCTTAACGGCAAGGCGGATGTGGGAGCCGCCAAAAACACGATCTATGACAGGATTAAAGAAAACGAGCCCCGGCTAGAAAAAGAAGTAGTCATTCTGGAAAGTTCACCACGCGTTCCTTCTAACGGGCTTTGTGTTATTTCTTCCATGAATTCTGATCTGAAGTCAAAACTTAAAGAAGCTCTCCTTACTATTCATAACGATCCCAAGGGGAAAAATGTCCTGCAAAAATTCGGGGCGCACCGGTTTGTTGAAACTGCTGTTAAAGATTATCAACCGGTAATTGATATGGCTGATGAAGCAGGTATCAGTCTGGATGAGTATCGCTACACCAATTAATGAAGAAACAGATTATAACCACGATAATTCTCATTTTTAGCCTTTTTTCCATTGGCGCCGGGGTGACGGTTTTCAATCTCCTGGTAACCACTTCCGAGTTGCACGACCTTATCAGTCTGCACGAGATAGAAGATATCCGTCAGAAACTGAGCTACAACGTCCAGAAAATTGAAGCGTATACCTTTGCCTCTCCCCAGGTATTTGCAGACCGGCTGGATGAAATAATTGAAAGCGCTCTACGGGTCAATAGCACGATTGATGAGTGTCATCAATGCCACCATGAACCTCCGGTGATGGAGGAGATTGACCAAGCCGAAGCGTCTATCGCATTATTTGAGCAACAACTCTCCAATTTGATCACCACGGTCAGTGCGGGAGCATGGCGCGAGGAGTATAAGGAAGCGGTTGGGCGGACGGGAAAAGAGATTATTTTGCGAACCGAGGAAATGGTGAACAGGGCCGCTGCCACTCTCCAGAAAAGAACCTCCGATGCCATGCGCAAAATTGATAGGTCTTACAGGGTTCTTGGGCTTACTCTCCTGTCAACCTTTCTCATAGCTCTGTTGGCGGCACGTTTTCTGACCAGAGCTGTTACAGTACCGATTTTTGAACTTCTGAAAGCCGCCCAAAAAATAACCGAGGGCGCTTTGGGCTATAGATCCCACTATCAAGCAAAGGCCGAGTTCGGTCAATTGATAGAATCATTTAACAGAATGAGCACCTCCTTGGCAGACAAGGATGGAAGAATACAGAACACCTTGGAAAGGCTGACCCAATTAAACTATTTGACCCTGCCGCTCCATGCTTCCCATTCAAGGACCAGCATTCTTCAGAATCTTGGCAGGTCGGTAAATGACCTTATTGAGGTGGAAATACAGGGCATCATGATGCTCCATGATACCCTTCAACATTTTGTCTTGAATTGTTCCGGTTCGTTGGAAGGATCGTCTGCTTTTTCTGCAACCACTGAGGTTCCGATCCATGAGGTCATGAATGTGTATCATAAAAATAAAGGCCTTCCCATAATGGTCAACGAAGCCGAGAATATTGGCTGGCCTTTTGGGGTGAAATTTGAGGAAGTGTCCCTCAAGAATTATCTCATAGCCTGGTTGCGGCATGAGAACGAACTTACCGGCGCCTTGATAGTAATCAATAAAAAACAGGGTGATTTTCATGAAGAGGACCGCAACATTTTCGGCATCATCGCAAATAATATTGCCGTAGCCCTTGATAATACCGAGTTATATAAAAGTCTTCACAACCAGATGGAAGAGCTGCAAAGGACCCAGCAGCAGCTCTTTGAAGCGGAAAAACTCACTGCCCTTGGCACTTTGGCAGGCGGCGTTGCCCATGATTTCAATAATATTTTGTGCGGCATGATAGGAAACATCTCCCTGCTGAAAAGAGGACATTCTACCGACGAAAAAGCCTATAAAATGCTTGATACTGTTGAAAAAGCGGGATTCAGGGCTGCCAACCTTACAAAACAGCTGCTCACTTTTGCACGCCGCAATGTACTGGCCATTGAACCGGTGAATATTAATGAAGTGGTTAATAATGTTATCGCACTTTTTGAAAATACCATCAGCAAATTGATCACTATTAAACTGGAACTTCCCGAGTCATTGCCATTTGTTCAGGGAGACACCACCCAGCTTGAACAGGTAGTGATGAATTTATGCGTCAATGCCCGTGATGCCATGCCCAAGGGCGGAACTTTAACAATTAAGACTGATCTGCAAACGCTGGATGATGAATTTTGCTTATCCCACCCAGATGCTATGCCGGAAGACTATATAGTACTGCAAGTTTCAGACGAGGGTACCGGTATGAGCGATGAAGTTCTCAGTCGGATTTTTGAGCCCTTTTTCACAACAAAAGAGTTTGGCAAGGGAACCGGTCTGGGTCTTGCCATCGCCTACGGGATCATAAAGAGTCATAATGGGGTTTGCGATATTGAAAGTACACCTGAAAAGGGGACCACCTTTACCATTTATCTTCCGGTGTATGAGGAATCATTTAAAGAAAAAATGATCTCCATTTCATCCGGCCAGGAAATCAGAAAAAAAATAATGATTATTGATGATGAGGTGGTCATCACCACTATGCTCAAGGAGCATTTGCAGAATATGGGGTGCAGAGTCTTAGTGGCTGCCAACGGCGAAGAGGCCATAAATACACTTTCAGAGAACATGGATATTGATCTCGCCATCCTGGATATAAACATGCCGATTATGGATGGCAGAGATGCATTCAGCAGCATGAAGGAAATTAAGCCGGGCCTAAAAGTTCTTGTTGCCACCGGCTATGGATTTAACGGCGCGGCAAGCGAATTGGTAGAAAGCGGCGCCGATGGATACATGTTGAAACCTTTCAGCCTTGAGGATATAACCCTTAAAATCGTTGAGGTTTTGGGGGACATAAACTAGCAGTACGAAGCTGCTGTTAATCCGTAACTTTTAAGAAAAAATCAGGATGAATTCCATCCTCCCGCCCAGTGTACTTCTATTATTTCCTTGTTTGTTAGTAATCCAATAGATACCATGTCCGGTATGAAACATAACAGGTTTGTTACATATGGGTGGGTGTTGGCTGCTCTCTTATCTGTTGCGCAAGTTTTTTCAGGCAATTGCCGAGCCGGGCAGAACCTGCAGTCAGTCAAAGTACCCAATACGCCGGTAATTGACGGCAGAGGCACGGAGCCTGTTTGGCAAGATGCCTTGCCGATAAACGTCCGTGACCCGGTCGCAGATATGGATATATCCATCGCAAGTGTTTATACCGCTGATCAAGTATTTTTTCTGGTCCGTTTCCCTGACCCGGATGAATCCCGAGAACATAAATCATGGACCTGGGACAAAGGCAGGCAAATATATGGTATGGGTAATGAGCGGGAAGATGTGTTTATTTTCAAATGGAATATGCAATCAAAACCCGTTGATTTGAGTATTTACGGTGATGAGCCCTATGTGGCAGATATCTGGTATTGGAAGGCCTGCAGAACAGATCCCATGGGATATGCCGACGATAAAATGCATACTCTTGGGGCAACCGAGATTCACGATGCCAACGTGCTTTCAAGCAGAACAGGTAAAACGATGTATCTGGTACGCCAGGAAGATGGTGGAAGAGGGGCGTATTACATTAATTTACAAGTGAAACATGCAGGTGACAAAATCCCCCGTTATAAGCACCGGACACCTTTAGGAAGCCGTGCCGATGTGCAGGCCAAGGGCGTGTGGCAAGGCGGTTTCTGGACTATTGAGTTTGCCCGGGCCCTTCATACCGGCAATATTGACGACATCCAGTTTGATACGGATATTACATATCAGTTCGGTGTTTCCAGGTATGAAATAGCAGGCCGTAAGAGTAATCCCGCCCTGACCCAACCCTTATTCGGCAGGGGAGATGTTGGGGAAAGTTTGTCTCTGCATTTCGTTGACAGCCTGAAAGGAAATGCACCATGATCCGGTTATTCGGCACATTATCGATACTTTTCTTTGTCTTCAGCAGTTCCCTTATCCCATGTTCAGATAGCCTTGCCCGGCAATATGACAAAACCTCTGCAGGCGCACAAGAGTTGCATCTGGCCCTGGTTCCGGAAAAGAACGTTTTCGAGCAAAAAAGAAGATACAGGTATATTACTGAATATCTGTCCAAAAATCTCAACACCGCTATCAAGATAGACATCATGTCGAGTTACGGGAAAATAAGCGATGCCTTTACCGAGGGTTCGGCGGATATGGGATTCTTTGGCAGCTTCAGCTATGTTCTTACCAATGCCAAGGCACATGTCGAGCCTGTTGCCCGTCCTGTCTGGCCGGACGGCAGTTCCACTTACAGCGGCTATATTTTTGTCAGAAAAGACAGCGCCATCCAGTCTGTTAAGGACATGCGCAACAAATGCCTGGTCCTGGTCGATAAGGCAACAACAGCGGGTTATGTGTTCCAGCTCGCTTATTTCAAGAATCACGGTATTACAAATTTGGATGGTTTTTTTTCGGATATTTATTACGCCGGCAGCCATGATGCATCGGCCTGGGCCGTTTATATAGGGGAGGCGGATGTCGGCGGCGGGAAAAATCATATCTTTAACGCCTTGGCAAAAGAGTATCCGGATTTTAAGCACAAGATGGCGGTCCTGGCGGAATCTCCCCAGGTGCCATCCAATGGCCTTGCCGTCAGAAAGGATCTGGACCCGACATTGAAGCTTCACCTGCGTGATCTCCTGTTAAATCTTGATGCCACCAAAGAGGGCAGACAGGTGCTCAAGCAGTTTGGCGCCCGGAAATTTATTGCAACAAAAGATGAGGATTACGATTCCCTTTACAAAATGGTGAAAGACCTCAATATTGATTTAAAGAGCTATCCTTATTAACGCTATATTCTTCCCTCGTAATTGTTTACCCTTATGTCCTATCGCGCAATAAGAAATACCGGTCTGTTCATTCTGTTGGCCATCATATTTCTGGAGAGTGTTTTTGCGTTCGATATCATGTCCCGAAGCTCCAGGCAGCTTTCCAGCATCATTACTTCTGATCAGGTGAAATTACGGAAATGGTACGACATCGCTGAAATTGTCTCGGATGCCAAAGACAGTCTATATGACTACAGGTTAGGCAGAAGCGAAGTGGTCGCGCCCGTAGATCTCCTGATTAACAGACTGATCAGAGAAATTGATTCCATTAAGAAAATCACAAACGATGAAGAAGAGCTTGCCACCATCGCTGAAATTTCCGATACCGCCAAAAAACTGCGCCATGCAATCTATGCCTTTGAGTCGGAAGTGCGGGAAGGGTATAGAGGCGGGGCATCCGCCAAGGAGATGGAAGAAATAGTTATTCAGACCGTAGAAGATATCGCCGAAATGGGGCGAGGCGCTGCATCCTATATTAGCAACCGCATTGCCGAAAAAAACCATGGCATATTAAAAATATCGTATTTGTCACAAAAATTGCTCGCTGCGGTCCTATTGCTTGCCGTGATCGCCACGGTTGTTGTTGCCGTTTTCATGGCCAGGGCGTTGGAAAAACCGATTAAACATTTGGTTGAAGGGACCAAGAGGGTGGCGGAAGGTGATCTGGCCGTAAGGGTTAAGGTGGAATCGGATGATGAAATCGGCCAGTTGGCTAATGCATTCAATACCATGGCGGAAAGGGTTAAGAAATCACAAAACGAGATTCTGGCTGCCAAGACCTATGCCGATAATATAATCCGGTCCATGACCAACTCTTTGGTGGTAGTGGGGCCTGATTCAAAAATAAAGACGGTCAACCGGGCAACGTGTGATCTGCTTGGTTATCGGGAAGAGGATTTGATCGGTAATCCGGTATCCACCCTTTTTGCCGCAGGTTTTTTTACCGAAATCGGGCTCGACAAATTGATCAGAAGTGGATTCACCAGCAATTTGAAAACAACGTTTCTTGCCAGTGACGGCCGGGAAATTCGCGTTCTTTTTTCAAGCTCGGTGATGCACAATGATACGGGTGAGATCGAGGGAATAGTATGTGTTGCCCAGGATATCACCCTCCAGGAAGAGGCGGTTCGTGCCGGACACCTCGCTTCTCTCGGTGAACTTGCCGCCGGTGTTGCCCATGAGATCAATAATCCCATAAATGGCATTATCAACTTTTCCCAGCTTTTAATTGATGAAATCGAGAGTGGCGGAACGATTACCGATGAGATTCCTCAGCGCATAATCAAGGAGGGTGACAGGGTATCAACCATTGTCAGCAGCCTCCTTTCCTTTGCCCGTGAAAGTGATACGGATAAAGATCTGGTGACGGTGAAGGATATTTTGGTTGACACTCTTGCCTTGGCAGAAACGCAAATCAAAAAAGAAGGTATTGACCTAAGGCTTGATATACCGGCGGAATTGCCGCCGATTTTGGCCCAGTCCCAGCAGATCCAGCAAGTGTTTCTAAATATCCTCAACAACGCGCGGTATGCCCTCAACAAGAAATTCGATGGTGTCAGTCCTGACAAGATTCTTATGGTGACGGCCCGGCAGGAAAGCATTGATGGTCGGCCTTTTATTACTTTTGATTTCCATGACCAGGGAACCGGTATACCGGCAAGCATTATTGATAAGATAATGAATCCGTTTTTTTCAACAAAGCCGGCAGGTACCGGCACCGGCCTTGGCTTGGCTATCAGCCATGGCATTATTGCCGACCATGACGGCAAACTCCTTTTGGAAAGCAAGGAAGGGGAATACACCAAGGTAACCGTGCTTTTGCCGGTGGGCGATGTGGAGAATGAATCCGTTTGACGTCATATCTCAGCTACCTTAATGTTAAGAATCATAACCTGATGACTTTTGATCTGTCTGTCATTTCGAACGAACGTGAGAAATCTTTTCCTGGGGCAATAAGATTTCTCGCTGTGCTCGAAATGACAAGGAGTTCTAAAGCACAAAAAAATCAGCCAAATTTTAGTGGTAATCAGGGAAATACATCAAAAATCAACGCTCAATTGGGCGCTTACCCGAGTCTCTTTGGGCAAATCCTCATCATCGAACTGGTCTTTTTCTCCAGCCATGGCACCTGCGACATCGAGCCGCATAGCCCAGAAGTTCAGGCCGAGTCCGGCAGTATACACCCAGTCAATATCATTTTCGGCAAGATTTTTATAGGCGCCGCCTCGTAATGCCAAAAACCTGAAGGCATCCCATTCTATGCCAAAGGCAAGGTTTTGGGTGTCGTAGCTGGCGAACATTGTCTCATTTTGAGTCAGATCTATGTCTGCCTCAAGAGTAAGGGTTTCAATGGGAATGAAAGCCACCCCAGCTGTGACTTGCGGATTAACAGTGACATCGTCGAATTTTCTATTGACGCTGTTCACTGTTACGGTTGGGCCATCAAATTTAGGGGAGTTAAGATTGCGCCCCATGAGTCCGAACTGGAATTTTTTTAAACGGGCCATTATGCCGAGATCGAAACCGAATGTTGTGGTTTCTTGATAAAATTCATCGGTTTCTTTGATGATATCTCCTGAATCGTCATCAAAGACCAGCACTTGGTTGCCATAGACCCGCCCTTTCATGATTTTGATGTTGGTCCCAACAGCGATCCAATCGTTGATGGCATATCCAAAGGTAAAGGGGATTTCGACAATGCCGATCCCGTTAAGAACAACGGTTGTGGTGTTGGACTCCAGGGAAGAGGAGCCGCTCTGACCGGCAACATTGGCAAGCAGGTCTACAGTCCCTTGCGCATCGTCGGAGGTGATACCCTCTTGGTTGGCCATAAAGTCAAGCCTGAAGGCCGCTGCTTCTGTGGCAGGATCAGTGCCGGCTGGGTCGCCCATAGAGGTTCGCAATTGCTGGATTTGGGTTGGTGAGAAAACTTGAGGTGTATAGGCAACAGGATTAAAAGTGGGCAGGGTACTGTTTACATCGGTTGTAAAATCGGTGGCCACATTGAGGCCGAGATTCGTGGTATCGACATTGGGCACTGCTCCCGCAGCCTGGGCGTATCCCCTTATCCCGATGCCGTAATGCATGACCCGCACACCGAGGCCGGCATTGGCATCGACCGACACGGCATTGCCGGGTTCGTCCAATCCTTGCAGGGCATCGGTAAGCTTAAGTAAATTTCTTAAGTCAGAGTCATTTTGGATACCGTTTTGGCTGAGAAGGGTGTGATCAATGTCAGCGAGTTCATCGATAAATTCACCGAACTCATTATGGAGCCGCATGCCGGCACTTGTGTTTATGTCCACACCCCATTTTTTACGACCCATGTTATTGTTATCATGCTTTGTTTTTTTATCTTCATCTTTATGCTTGCGATCAAAAAAACCAAAGGCTGCAGGATTGTAATACTGTGCTGTGGTGTCACACACTGAAGCGACATTGGCTCCGGCCATGCCTGTAGCTCTCGGTCCGACCATGAAGGTGTCCAAAGCAAACGAATCAGGGGCGGCAAATATAATGCCCATAAAAAATATCAAACCCAGTATTTTAGTATACAAGTGGTTGGTATATTTCATTTAGCCTTCTCCTCGATGATACGACTCGATTGGTTTGAATGTATAGGTTGTCGCTGATAGGAAAAAAGAAAATATTATACTATTTTACTGGCAGACGGAGTGAAAAGGCAAGGGTAAAATAACGAAATTACGGCAAAAAGCAGAGATGGGCCAGAGGTTTGTGCGTGTTTTTTTCTATGCGCAAGTCGATATGTGGATGGTGTTGATATGATTTAACGTAATGGCGGATTGAAATAACCGAACTTAAGGAACGGAAAGAGTTTTTTGAGCTGGGAGAGCCAGATCCGCATACCCAGGGGATTTTTATCCGGTCGGTGACCTACGGTTTCACAATACCAGTCCGGATCCATATTGAGGTTGCGAAGCTGGATGAGGTCCGGCCGGCGCTGCTCAATGATGGTGCAGAACGCTTCAAATTCATCAGGATCATCGGTGAATCCGGGCAGAATGAAATAATTAAGCGAAACAAACTTGTGGTCAGACTTCATAACAGAAATGGTCTCCAGTACATTGTCGAGGCTGAAACCTCTAGGCCGGTAATATCTGCGGTGGTATTCTTTACGGGCACTGTTCATGCTCACACGAATACTGTCCAGGCCTGCCTTGGAAAGCTGGTCTACAACAGTGGGCAGGCTGGCATTCGTATTAAGATTGATAGTGCCTTTCTCCGTCTGCCTGCGGATCAGATGAATCGCTTTTTCAATGGTTTTTGCCTGGAGCAAGGGTTCACCTTCGCACCCCTGACCGAAACTTACAATCCCTTTTCGGGTGTTTTTGAGATGTGGGACCGCTACCTCGGCGATCTCTCGCGCGGTGGGGACAAATGATATCCTGTCCTGGGTTGCCGGGCAGCATCCTGACGTCTGCAGGGAAATGCAACCGACACAATCAGCATTACAGGCTGGTGACGTCGGCAACGGCGCTTCATATCTGCCGAGAAAATAGTTCCTCGCTGCCGGGCAGCCGTAAGTGAGACAGCATTTGCCAAGGTGTTGGATGAGACGATTCCTTTTGTTGGCAAGAAGGGATTTTTGGGTGCGGTTTTGGATTTTTTCGAGATTGAATCCTCGTAAATCCTGCCTGATATCAGGATCGCTGCGGAAACCGCTCACCCAAAATCTGCCGCGGTACCAGCCGACTGCGGTATAGGCGAAAAGCGGTAAAGGCGGCAATTCCGGGCCGCTTTCCTGGCAAGCCGCCGAATAAATAGCAGTATAGGCAGGGGCCATGAATGCGGCAACCGCCTGAATGGATTCTTCCGGATCATCAGGGCTCTGATCAAGTACTATTGGTTTTTTGCCGGTCTGGTCAATCCCTATTGGGAAACGGTCCGGCAGGATAAATAGTTCGCTGCCCTCAGGTAAAGGAATCAGGTCTTCCGTCTCTGGTCTGAAATACCGCGTGCCGCTACGTCCCGCCATGTCAAGGCCGGGGAAATCCTTAATTTCTCCGTGTTTGTTGGCATAGACAAGACAGGGCCTGCCAGGGGGATGTGGATCCGGTTTCATCTCTATATGCTATGGGCAGTGTAATTGAATACCATTATAAACTTTGCTTATATAGCCCATTTTGGAGATAAATAAAACCAACTATGCTAGTGACCTGCCGGAACTACTCCGATGTTGACGCAAGGGATATGGTACAACAAGTACAATAAAACAGTTGGTTATGTTGAATGATTGATCTATTGCTCCACCTTTCAGGTACAATATAAATCTTTCTTTAAATTTCATTGGTAATTTAGTATTGTAACGCCCCTCACGAATATGGGAAGATGCTGGTCCAGTCTAGTGTTTGTTGGCAAAGAGGAGAACCGAACGGTGAAGAAAAAAGAATCCTGGTCCATTGACAAGGCCAAGGAAATATACGGCATCAACCGCTGGGGTTTACGATATTTTGATATTGATGACCGCGGAAGAGTAACGGTTGCCCCGCTCAAAGAGAAAGGGGATGCCATCCCGATAATTGATGTGATCGAGGAAGCTCTGGCCCAGGGGCTCCATTTTCCGATTCTGATTCGTTTCCAGGATTTGTTGCGTGATCGTGTTGTCCGGATCAACGAGGCTTTCCAGGGCGCTATAGAAGAATTGACATACAAATCCACATTCCGGGGCGTTTATCCCATCAAAGTGAATCAACTGCGGGAAGTTGTGGAAGAGATCGTTGATGCGGGCAGGGAATTTCATTTTGGCCTGGAGGCCGGATCCAAGCCCGAACTTTATGCGGCTTTGGCCTTTCATGAAGATAACGAAAGCTTAATTATTTGCAATGGTTACAAGGATGAGCAATTCATCAGGGCCGCCATATTTGGCTGGAAACTCGGCAAAAAAGTGATACTGGTCGTCGAGAAGGTGGAAGAAGTCAAGACCATCATCAAACTCGCGCAAGATATGAACGTGGCACCCATCTTAGGATTTCGGGTGCGGCTTGTTTCCGGCGGGTATGGTAAATGGGCGACCAGCGCAGGAGAGGGCGCAAAATTTGGTCTCAGCACCCATGAGATCCTGCAAGCCACCAAGCTTCTCGATGAGGCGGATATGGGGCATTGCCTCCAGCTCATCCATTTTCACATCGGCTCCCAGATTTCCGACATTCTCGCCATTAAAAAGGCAGTCCGGGAAGGGGCCATGTTTTACGCCAAGCTGCGAAAAAGCGGCTATGAACTGGAATATATGGATGTGGGCGGCGGTCTTGGCGTTGATTATGACGGCAGCCGCACCACGTTTCACTCCTCGGTCAATTATTCCTTAAACGAATATGCCCGTGATATCGTTTATAATATCATGGATGTCTGTGATGCGGAAGCTGTTCCCCACCCGATAATTATCAGTGAAAGCGGCCGGGCCGTAGTTGCCCACCACTCGGTTTTGGTGGTTGAGACATTCGGCCATAGTAAAAAAATGCCGGAAAACATGCTGGTAACCGAGCCGAAAATTGATCACAAGCTTGTCGAGGAGGCATGGGATGCCTATACCAGCATCAATCCAAACAACCCAATGGAAGCCTACCATGATGGCCAACACATTTACGAGGAGGCCCAGACCAGGTTCGGCCTTGGATTGATTGATCTTCCCATTAAGGCTGAGGTGGAAAAGATTTTTTGGATGATAAGCGCCGCGGTGCTGAAACATTTCCACGGCGCTGAGTATGTTCCGGATGAGATTGTGGAACTGGAAAGCAGGTTCAGTGACCAGTACCTCTGTAACTTCAGCGTGTTCCAATCACTCCTCGATCACTGGGGCTTCGGGCAATTGTTTCCCATCATGCCTCTGCACCGTCTGGATGAGGAACCCACCCGTCGGGGGACTCTAGTTGATATCACCTGCGATTCGGACGGCAAGGTATCCAAGTTTATCAATCTCTATGAGGAAGGGGTGGATACCCTCCAACTCCACAACCTGAACGACAAGCCGTATTATCTGGGGATTTTCCTAACCGGCGCGTACCAGGATATAATGGGTGATCTGCACAACTTGTTCGGCAGGGTCAACGAGGCGCATGTGTTTCTGGAAGAGGATGAGGAGTCGGGATATTACATTGAGGAAACGATTCCGGGAACCACCATGGCCAAGGTTCTCAGCCTGGTACAGTATGCGGAAAATGACCTGGGCCGCAGGATGAAGGCCCAGTTTGATAAAGCCATCAAGGAAGACCGTCTGAAACCCACAGAGGCGATGAGGCTTTTACATCAATATGAGCAGGCTCTGAAGGGATATACGTACCTTGATTTAGATTAGTCGAATAGGTAATTACCGCGGCCTGATCGTCGAGATCACTGAATCCACAACTTTGTATATTTCTTCGTCGTCGCCGAAAATATCCTGAATTTTGGGATGGTCGATCAGATCTTCAGTAATATATTGGGTGAGATAAAGGCTTATAAAGTTAGCATCGGCAGTAATGTTCCGGATGGGGGCGATTTTGAAATTTATGTCAAATTCTTCCATGTCGGCTATCTTTCTGAGGAGCTTGGTGAACAGTTCCCGAATGGCACTGTCCGATGTGGTTTCGATAATGTGCTTGTCAATGAGTTTCTGGACAAGTTTTAAGGAAAGTTCTTCAGCCTTTTTTGAGGCTTCATGAAGCATATATTGTCTTTCCTTTTCGCGCTTGCGGTCAATGGCTCTGGACGCTCTGTCGTCCGCGCCGTATGGATTGTGGGCGTGATGTCCCATGTTTCACCCCTTGCATGTGTTAATGTTTTTTAGCATCGATTCAGTTTTTCTTTAGGTCTCAATCGGATAGATACAAGAAAAATATGTAAAGTGAAAGATAAATTACACGTATTGCCTAAAAAGATTTTTACAATAAAGGAGTACTAATAGTATGGCGCAAAGGAAAAAAGACAACGGATGGCCAAGCTGATCGACCATCCGGAGTTCCCGTATCCTCATCAGGTGTGAAGTGTTTGGTCTCGCTGGTAAATTTAACCGTTTCCGTCAAGGGCATCCTTGATCCATTGTTCCACTTCTGACTCAGAAGGCAGGCGGCCGGCGCATTTCACCTGGTTATTGATGATAAGGGCCGGTGCGTTAATAATGCCGAAACGGTAGATTTCATCCGGGTCATGGATATTCTCAACATCCGCGGCGATGTTCATTTTTTGTAGGACTTCAATGGCGATGGTGCCAAGCTTGCTGCAGCTCACACAGGGCTTGCCGAGGACGCGGATCGTCAGTTCCTGCATGGTTTTGCCGCTCTGGTTCTTGGCTCGAAGGTATTCGTTGCGGAGCGCTTCTTTGTAAAGCTCTTCCGATCCCGGCGGGATATAGTTTTGTTTTTTTACTGTTTCATAGAGGAAATGCATGGCCTCTGTATCGGAAATGTTTTCCTGCTGCAGAACCAGGTTGAGGGCGTAATCGAATCCGAGAAGGCCAACATTAACCTTGCCT
Organism: uncultured Desulfobulbaceae bacterium; assembly: GCA_945787445.1. Taxonomy (GTDB): domain Bacteria; phylum Desulfobacterota; class Desulfobulbia; order Desulfobulbales; family CALZHT01; genus CALZHT01. The sequence goes on along the minus strand of CALZHT010000048.1, from coordinate 17,811 downwards.
ATTCTGATTGTTCGTTCTTGCGGGACATCGGTTGCCATTGTAATTTGTTTTCCTGATTACCACTGAAACTCAGCTATTTTTTTTATTCGTGCTTCAGAATTCTTTGTCATTTCGAGCACAGCGAGAATTCCTATTGCCCCAGGAAAAGATTTCTCACGTTCGTTCGAAATGACAGACAAATCAAAAGAGTTTCATTTGGGCGGATTTCGGTTTTTTACGTTTTCTCCCTGTCGGCTTGATTATTGATATGAGATGCTGAGGGATTTCTTTGATGAAACGGGAAGGTTCTTGGATCGTAGTTTTGCCGAACATGGTCCGGGTCGCGGTTGACGAGAGGATCAGCGCATCAGCGGCACGGGTGACACCCACGTAAAAGAGCCGCCTTTCCTCTTCAATATCACAGATCCGGCCGGGAAAGTCATAGGGTATGAGCCCTTCTTCCGTGCCGGTGATAAATACCACAGGAAACTCCAGCCCCTTTGCTCCATGGAGTGTCATAAGAGCTACAGACTCAGCCCTGTCATCATAGACAGTGGCAGCGGAATTTTGTTCTAAATGATGGGCAAAAGCCTGGATATCATGGCCAAAGGCAGTGGCCAGTTCAAGGAATCTCAGCGCTTCTTTGTTGTCTTTATCCATGGAGAGGAAATCCATAGCTTCTTCCAGGGCTGGTCTGAGACCGTTCCGGTCACAGGCTGCCCAAAAGATCTTGAGGGCGGCTTGCGTTACTCTGAGCCTGTTTTTTGCTTCCGCGGGCAGATTGGTTTCCAAGGCAGCAGCAAAAAAGTCTTTGCAAGTAAAAGAGATTTTCTCCAGTCGTTTTATGGCTATCTGGCCAATGCCCTTGATCTCCTTCAACAGGGCAAGATGTTCCGCTGCACCTCCTCTGTTTGCAGCAACCACGATCCAGTAATATACTGCCCGCAAGGTCGGCTCCTTGAAAAACGGCTTGGCGCCGACCAACTGGAAAGGGATGCCTCTCCGTTCCAATGCTTCCCTGAGATCGTCCACCTGCCGGGTAAGGCGGTAGAGGACGGCAATGTCACGGAAACTGATTCCGGTCTTGCCAAAAGCACCCCCACGGCCTGAGTCTATGGAAAAATGGCTGATGCCGCCCATCAGTTCTTCAATGCGGCGTACAACAAATTCCGCCTCGGCCTTGGTTGTCGCTGCCCGGTATTGTTCGATCCGTCCTTTTTCCTCTCGGTGGGGGACAAGCTTTACAGCTCCTTTTTTTGGGTTATGGTTGATTACAGAAGAGGCTGCTTCGATTATATGGCGGGCGCACCGGTAGTTTCTGCTTAAGGTGAGAAGCGTGGTCCCCTCCTGCTGCGCTAACTGGAAAAAGAAATTGAGATCGCTGCCGCGGAATCCGTAAATGGCCTGGTCCGGATCGCCGATGGCAAAGACGTGTGATTTTTCAGAGAACATATACACAAGCTCATATTGGGCTCTGTTCAGATCCTGGAATTCATCGACAAAAAGATAGCTGACCGAATCGAGCACTTTGGTGCGAAAATCCGGCTCCTCTTCCAGTCGCTTGACAAAACAAGGAATGACCGCGTCAAGATCAAGCGCTTGAAGATGGTAGAGTTCTTCCAGATATTGCTGAATAGTTTCTGGGGAATTTTTATAGGTTTCAGAGCCGGTGCTAAGTTGGTGAAAATAATCATGCAACTGACCGACAAATTCCGAGATCCGGGTACGGTTCCAGTCGGGAAACAGTTTTTTGATAATAAGAACACGTGATTCATCACCTACTATTTCCAAGTCAGGGTGGTCCTTCCGCAGCCATTCAAGGCAGAACCTGTGGAAGGTTCCTACAAAGATCCCTTCAGCCTGCTGTCCGGCTTCCTTTATTAGGCGTTCCTTGACTTCATCGGCTGCGCGGTTGGTGAAGGTAATTGCAGTGATTTTGCCGGGGGATGTCTTTTGCGCGAGAAGAAGTTTTCCCATTCTGTTGACAAGGGTATGGGTTTTGCCGGTGCCGGGTCCGGCTGCCACCACTATGAGCCGCTCATTAGAGTTGACGGCCATTTCCTGTTCAAAATTCAATGTTTTTGCTGTGAGCCTGGCCTCTTTTTTTTCTTTAAGGAGCGGCAAGGGATTGTTGTCTGCAACTTTTTTCTTTTTTCCCCGTGCCGCCTTTTTCCCGGAGAAAAGACTGATCTGGCCAGAAAGGGAAGCAAGCTCCCCTTCCTCAAACACTCTGATGATGCCGAACTCGCCGTCATAACCGCCTTTTTTGATCACTTTTCCCGTGCGGATTCTTTGTATGGCCTCGCCAAGGACGCTTGAAAATTGCTGGTTTATATCTTCAATGGGTGTTTTGAGGAACAGGTTGAATTCAGATCCGAACAGGGAAATAATCTTGGCATATTGGATCATGACTCCCTTGGTATTCGGTCCTAATCCCAAGATTTCACCAAGAACTTCCGGTAACGGGATTATGCTTTTGTATGGGGGAGTCCCTGGTTCATAATACGGTTGCTGTCGGTCGGCAAGTTCCAGGACGCGATGCGCCACGCCAACGGTCAAAGGACGTTGACATACCGGGCAAAGTTCACCGAGCAACCTTGTCTCCCGCGGTTCGAGGCATACCCGGCATTTTCTATGGCCGTCGAGATGATACTTGCCCTCCTCGGGAAAGAATTCAATGGTGCCCTGGAATCCTCCTGCAGTATGGTTTTTAAGGGCATCCCGCATGGCATAATAATCGTATGATGTATCAAAAATATTTGCCTCCCTGCCAAGTTTGCCGGGGGAATGGCAGTCAGAGTTTGAAATGAGGGCAAAGCGATCCAGGGCGGAAACCATGCGGTTCATGTCCGGATCCGATGAAAGCCCGGTCTCCAGGGCAAAGATATGTTCGGTGAGATCACCAAAACAGTCCTCCATGGTATCAAAACCGGATTTGGAACCAAACAGGGAGAACCAGGGAGTCCAGATATGGGCGGGAACCAGAAATCCTTCTGGAGCCTGTTCCAGAAGGATCTCCAACAGGTCGCGGGAATCAAGACCAAGGATGGGGCGACCGTCTGATTCGATATTACCAATTCCGGCAAGCTTTGCGTTGAGCCGCTCGACCGATGCAAAGTCCGGCGCGAATAGGACGTTGTGTACCTTGCGCACCTTGTCGTGGCGCTTATATATGCTGCTTATTTCCGTGCTCAGCACAAACCGGACCTGGATAGGCTCAGGCCCAATGGTTTCGAGGTCGGTTGGTGTTTTTTCCTCTTTAAGCTTGAAAAAACCGGGTTCCGCTTCTATGAGGTTTTCTTTGAGTTGCCTGAACCAGCCGGGATGGGTAAAATCACCAGTGCCGACAACGTTAATTCCCTTGATGCGGGCCCAGGCATGTAAACCCTGAAGGTTGCTGTTCTTGCTGGTTGCCCTGGAGTACGGCGAGTGGATATGAAGATCAGCAATGTATTTCATTATTTCGTAGTTTAGGTCTTGGAGAACGGATTTGAAATCGTTTATAGTTGAGTCAATTAGGATCGTCAAGATACCAAGGAATAGGAGACCAGTAAATGGATAATATAATTGATGTGTTTATTATCGGCGCAGGCCCGGCCGGACTGCAGGCAGCGCTCCATGCCACCCGCAAAAAGGCGTCGGTTTTGGTTGCCGGCAAACCAAAAAAAAGCAGCATCTACTGGGCCCATGTGGAAAATTATCTCTGTGTTGACGGGGTGACCGAAGGAAGCGAACTCCTGCGGGTCGCTCTTTCCCAGGCCAAACGTTTTGGCGCTGATATTGTGGAGGAGGATGTTCTGCACATTGAGCGAAATGACGACCATTATCAAATTCGTCTTGAAAGCGGCAGGGAGATTCAGGCACGATCCCTTATTTTCTCCACCGGCACCTCGAGGAAGAAGCTTAAAGTGAAGGGTGAGAAAGAGCTGTTGGGCAGAGGAGTCAGTTACTGTGTGGATTGTGATGCCAATTTTTTCCGCAATGCCAAAGTGGCAGTGGTGGGCAACGAAAGCGCCGCGGTTGATGGGGCCTTGACCATGCTGGGATACACTTCCGAGGTATATTTGATCGCCAAGGAACTCAATGTTTCCAAGGAATTGCGCAGGAAACTCGCAACAAGCAAGGTGCAGCTCAAGGAGGGCACCTGGGTCAAAGAGATCCTGGGGGGAAACGGCGTGGAAGGGCTTTTGCTCGAAGACGATGCGCAGATCGCCGTGGAAGGAGTTTTTATTGAACTTGGCGCAAAAGGCGCCATGGAGCTGGCCAACACCATTGGCGTCCTGCTGGATACCGAGACCTTCACCCATATCCAGACCAATAAAAAACAGCAGACCAACATGCCCGGAATCTATGCGGCCGGCGATATTGCCGGCCATCCTTATCAGATGGCCAAGGCGGTGGGTGAGGGTTGTGTGGCCGGCATGCAGGCGGCTATCTATGCCAACCGCCAGAAAAAGCATGAACATGAATAAAGAAAGGCACAGAAGCAGAAGGCAGAAGATGGATAGCTCCAGGATTTTCTCGCAGTAATTTAACCGTCTGCCCCCTTGGCTGGCGATGGGATGTTTCCCTTTAAAATATCAGGAGGATATATATGTCAATTCGGGCAATTGCCCAAGAGCTGTATCGCCTGCAAAGAGAAGTGGAAAAGCTGGAAAAGGAACTTGCGGCAGCGCCGTATAGAGAACAGGATGGTATCAAGGACCGGCTGCGCAAGGCAAAAGCAGAATGGCAGGTCATGCGGAATATCCTTAATGGCGAGAAAACGCCTTCCCCCTTTCGTCAAACACCATCCACCATTGACAAAATCCGGAATCCGTGACGGCAAACTATACATTTCACATGTAACCAATCTATATTATGGAAGGATATAGTGATGACACCACCTATCCCATGCTTTCAATTGCTATCGGTACCGTCAGCGGCCCGCCTGCTTCGGAGTCTCGCAGGCTCGCTTACCTGTCGGGAACTCTTCGATATCACACAAGGATAATCGAATTCGTTCCCTTCGCGCATTCGGACCGCTGACGAACGCTCACGGATTCAGGAAAATGAAAAAGAAATCGGGATGATACTGTAAATCAACAATCTCCATCTTTCGTTGCAAGGAGTGAAACCGGGAAAGTCAGCGTAGCCTTTAAGTAGTCTGCCGCAGTCTCCTGCCGACTCCTTGACAAGGAAGAAACCTAAAAGATTTGGCATTCTTTTTTTGATTACCATCATTTCCCAGCTACCTTAACGAAACGATGCATAACCTGTTGACTTTTGATATGTCTGTCATTTCGAACGAACGTGAGAAATCTTCTCTTGGGGCACTGAGATTTCTCGCTGTGCTCGAAATGACAAAGGGTTCTATAGCGCGAGTAAAAAAATAGCTGAGCTTCCTGGTAAACAGGTTCTTATTTTAGCAGAGATTGATACCTGTTTAGGAATTTATCAAATGCAAGTTGTTGTAAACTGTCCCCATGACTGAGCGAGAAGACATAGCTGATCTGAAGCAGGAGATCAAACGTTTGCGAAAGCTTGTTGCTCAAGGTGCGCCTGGCCTTGAAAGTCTTCTCAAACAAAGAGGGTTTAGAATTTATAAGAAAGAGCCTGAAGATGATCTTGTTCTGCCTGAGCTTGGCGCCATTGAGGAATTCTTCCGGAGGATGAAGAAATATTCCTTCCGGTTGTTTCTGCGGGATGTGATCAAATTCCAGGATGGATTCACGATTGAGCGGCTGGCCAGATACGCAACCCCAGAGGTGACAAAGGAATATACCAAATTTCTCCGGACCCATGGTCTGGTGGAGCAGATCGGTGAAGGTTTCAGGCTCAAACGCAGGCCCGTCCGCAGCTTCGGCACAACCTTGGAATGGTTCCTTGCCGAGGTTTTTAAAAGGGAGTTTCTAACAGAAGCTCTCTGGGGCGTGAAATTCCGTAAGATAGAGTCCGGGGGCGATTATGATCTCATTGCTAAAATTAACGGCTCCATCCTCTACATGGAGGCAAAATCATCACCCCCCAAGCAGGTTTACGACCGGGAAATAGCAGCGTTTCTCAACCGTATTGAAGATTTACATCCAGCCCTGGCCATTTTTTTCATGGATACGGAATTGCGCATGAAAGACAAGATCGTGCCATTCTTTGAAGAGGAAATGAAACAAAGGAATAAGGAGCCTTCCCATGTTGTGCGGATGGAAAAAGAGCTTTTTCACATTGCGGACAGAATTTTTATCATCAATGCCGCAGGGAGTATTGTTGCAAATATCGAAAAAGCCTTGCAATGGTATTTCAGAAACAAGTGCTGATTCCTTGGTGAAAAAAGAATTATCACACCGAGATCAATGAGTTATCTGTTTTATTAATCTCAGTTAAGGTTAATACTCCTGCCTTTCAGGCAGACAGCTTTAGCTCGTATTTGTTATATTCGTGCTCGTAACCGTAATCGAAAAGGAAGCATTTCGTGTTTGATTATGAATACAAGGAAAATAGATTACGATTACGCGCACGAGCACGATCACGATACAAACGGGTCTATTTGACCCGTATCCGGACTTTCAGTCCTTTTTGGGTGTTTTTCCACCGGTGATCACTGATTTCTGGTGCTCCTTCCGGCGCGTAGTCCGCTCGACAAAAAGTTTTTTCCCCGAAAAAGGATCCTTGCCCGTGTAATACATGAGAGTCGAGTATGTTGACGGAGTCGGGGTGAAAATCTGTACCTGTTCCGGGCGCAATTTCAGTTCCCGACGCACGAAATCCCTGAGCCCTTCCATATCCCCTTCAGAACATCCCGGGTGCGCGGCAATGAAATAGTAGGTAAGAAACTGCTTTTTGCCCACGTCTTTGCAAAGAGCAAGAAATAGGTCCCTGAATTGTAAAAGCACATCGATGGCTGGTTTGCCCATTTGTTTCAGAACTTCCTTTTCCGAATGTTCCGGCGCCACTTTCATCTGCCCCGAAACATGATGTTGTATAACATTGAGGAGATATTCCTTGCCATGCTTCCGGTCGTGCAGCAGCAGATCGTATCTGATACCGGAGGCAATGAAAACCTTTTTGGTTTCCTTGATTTTTCGCAGTTCCCGCAGCAATCGCAGTTGTTGCTGATGATCAACCTTCAGGGTCGGGCACACCTTCGGGAACAGACATCTTTTATCGTGGCAACAACCGCGCCGCTTCTTTTTGGTGCATTCGATTGCGTACATGTTGGCAGTGGCGCCGCCAACGTCGTGGATGATTCCTTTGAAGCTTGGGTGGCGGGCGTAACCCTTTGCTTCTGCAACAATGGAGGGGATGGAGCGGCTCTGGATCGTTCTTCCCTGATGCACACCAATGGCACAGAAATTACATTCACCGTAACAGCCCCGGTGGGTGATGATGGAAAAGCGGATGGTTTCCAGTGCTTTCACCGCGCCCATGCGGAGGTAATAGGGGTGCGCTTCCCGCTCGAATTCCAACCCGTACACGGTATCCATTTCTGTTTCGGTAAGGGAAAAAGGCGGTGGAGTGTGGACCAGAAAGCGGGTGCCGTATTGCTGGACAAGACCGGTGCCGCTAAGCGGATCGTTGTTCCGGTAAAAAAGATGAAACATGCGTATAAAGGCCTCTCTATCAGCCTTTACCTCTTCAAAAGCGGGTAAAACAGTAAAATCGCCGTTGGCAGGTAGTTCCTTGGCAAGGTAGCAGATTCCCCGGAGAGAGTGTGGGGCGCCACCGGCCGCAAGAGTTGCGGCAAATTCTACCACGGTCTTGTCGGCCATTCCGTAGAGAAGGAAATCGGCTTTGCTGTCAAGAAGTATTGAGCGCCTCACCCTATCCGACCAGAAGTCGTAATGGGCAATACGACGCAGGCTGGCCTCAATGCCGCCCAGAACAATAGGCTTGGTGTTCTTGAAATATTTTTTGATCAGATTGGTATAGGCAATAACAGCACGGTCCGGGCGCAGAGTGTTCCGGCCTCCCGGGGTAAAGTCGTCACTTTTGCGCCTTTTGCCGCTTGCCGTATAGTTGGCAACCATCGAGTCAACGCAGCCGCCCGTCACTCCCCAGAACAAAAGGGGTTCGCCAAGGCGGCTGATATCTTGACCGGAAGAGCAGTCCGGTTGGGCAATGATGCCGACACGATACCCTCCGGCCAGCAGGACTTTGCCGATCAGGGCAACGCCGCAGAAGGGGCTGTCAATATAGGTGTCGCCGGTGATCAGGATGATGTCAAGTTCATCCCAACCCAGACTGATCAGTTCTTCTCGTGTGGTGGGTAGAAACATTTCTTATATGTAGTGGGCTGATAAAGGGACAAGGCAATGATGATGTTCGATCTTATTCTACCTAGAAGGGGCTGCGGTGGCCGCACGCAGCTGCTGGAATATTTACGCCAAATGTTTGTCTCAAAGAGGGGTATCCCCTCAGGGGATCAAATGATAGTTGCAGATTACCGGAATTCTGGCAAGTAAAAAGTTTGCGAAGTAATTTGCCGTGCCAACAAGGCGCGGTTGAAGGAGCATAACAGCGCTATATGACTGAAGGTGCAACACAGTGGGTGCGCCAAAGGACGAGCAAGATGCGTCAGTTGGCTCTTGGCACGACACTAGTTTGCTAAACACTTATTAATCATATCCTGAAGCTCATTTGACCTGATGGGTTTTGCCACATAGTCATCCATCCCTGCTTCGAGACAACGCTCCCTGTCCCCCTTCATGGCATTGGCGGTCATGGCGACGATCGGAATATCATGCCTATGGACAGCGGATTTGGGATCACGGATAACCCTGGTTGCTTCAAGGCCGTCCATTTCAGGCATTTGTACATCCATAAATACGAGATCATAATTATCCTTTTCAAGCGCCTTGACTGCCTCAAGGCCGTTCGACACGAGATCAGCCTGGTACCCGATTTTTTCAAGTATATGTAAAGCCACTTTTTGGTTAACCGGATTGTCTTCAACCACCAGGATATGAATTTCCTCTTTAATTGCTTCAGCCGGAGAATGGGGCGTTATGAGCTGAGGTTTTTCATCTGCACCTTTTGCGGATGAAGCCAGGCCGAACAGTGTCAGTAAACATTGATGGAGCTGAGACTCTTTGATCGGTTTTGTGAGATGAGCGGCAATACCCATCTCCCGCAGTCGCATCGAATCTCCAATTTGACCTAAGGTGGCAAGCATGACTAAATGGATTTCTTTCAGGTCTGGATCGCTTTTAATCCTTCTGCCGAGCACTTCCCCATCCATTTCCGGCATCCAGTGATCAATGATGGCGACATGAAAAGGTGTGCCTGATTTGGCCGCCTGTTTGAGCAAAGTCAAAGCCTCGTCGCCGTTTTTTGCTGTTTGATGCTGACAGCTCAAAAGATTGAGTTGGTTTACGAGGATGGACAGACTTGTCTCGTTGTCATCGACCACCAGAATGTGTTTATCCTGTATTTTGAGGTGTTGCAGGTTTGGTTTTTCCTGGGGGGTAGGTTGTTTTTCCAGCACTATGGTAAACCAGAATGTGGATCCTTTACCTATTTCACTTTCAACTTTGATATATCCGTCCATAAGTTCAATAAGTTGTTTGGAAATCGCAAGTCCCAGACCTGTGCCGCCAAACTTGCGGGTGGAGGATTGGTCTACCTGGGAAAAGGGTTCAAAAAGTCGATCCATCTGGTCAGTTTTTATGCCTACCCCTGTATCTTTGAGAGAAAAACGGATTATTGCCTGGTTATCATTCTCACTGTCTCGGGACACATTGAGAAGTATTTCTCCTTTTTCTGTAAATTTGACAGCATTGTATGAAAGGTTCAGGAGGATTTGTCGTAATCGTCCCGGATCGCCACTAACCAATCTCGGCACTTCAGGAGCTATGGAGTAGAAAAATTCAAGGCCTTTCTCATGGGCTTTTGGTGCAATAAGTTCTGCCATGCTTTCGATCGTGGCTTGAAGATTAAAATCGATGGCATCTATTTCAAACTTTCCTGCCTCGATTTTTGATAGATCAAGAATGTCATTTATGATTTTTAACAGAATATCCGCACTGTCCGTTATGGTCTCAATAAAATCGCGCTGTTCGTTGGTCAATTGGGTGTCGAGAAGCAATTCGTTCAAACCGATGATGGCATTCATCGGGGTTCTGATCTCATGACTCATGGTGGACAGGAAGTCACTTTTGGCTTTATTGGCCAAATCCGCCTGGTGGGCCGATTTTTCTGCTTCAACTACCGTCATGCCAAGTCGTTGATTCATTAACTGCAATTCCAGATTAAGGGCCTCTGTCTTTCTTTTTGCGTCAAGCAGATTTTCCTCTGCTTTTTTCCGTTCAAGGATTTCCTGGTCTCGAGATTGAATCACACTCTCAAGCTCTTCACGCCTTTTTTCTGCTTCAGCAGCAACAGCGGCATGGGCGGCCAATTCCCTCTCTTTCCGCAGAGATATGGCAAGATTATCAGCCATCTTGTTAAAAGCCAGAGCAAGGCTGCCGATTTCATCCCTGGATTGAATGTCTATCCTGGTGTCCAGTTGACCATTGCCGATTTTGTGGGCGGCGCCCTCAAGCTTTAGAATGGGAATGGTTATGGATCGGGACATAAACCAACGGATCAGAATCAGCACGAGTAAAGTTACCGCGCTTATTATGGTGATAGCAGTAATGGCTCTTTGTATACTCTGTTCCGCTTTCTCTGTTGTTTGGGTCAAGCGCAGATTGAGCTTGGCCAGAACCTTATTAACCACAGCCAGGAATCGGATCTCATACTGTTCGAATTCTTCTTTTATGTCGATAACCGGTTGGCCGGAAATTTTTTGTTTTTTTAAGGAAATAAGTTCCTCGCTTGTCTGTATAAGGTGTCTTCCTGTTTTTTTTATCTTTTCCAGTTCCAATTCGGTTGGTATGGAGGGGATGCCTGTCAGTTCTTCAAGGTGGCGCATGGCTTCATTAAATGAAGGTTGGCCCTTATTGATTAGCTCTTGCTCTTCTTCCTTTGCCCCTTTTCCATCTTCAGTTGCTGATTCTGCCGCCAGAAGTGCGTATTCACTGGTGGAGGATACAATTCTCAGGCAGGCCAACTTTAGGTCGTCAAGGGCTTCAATTATTGGAAGTATTTCTGATACGACAAGATGAAATGTTTTATGGGAAGTGCGGGAAACACTGAAACCGGAATAAGCGACAATACTTATAAGGCAAACAATAAATACGGTTATGATATTGAGTTTATTTCGTATATTCATTATTCAAATAAAAAAGCATGGCGCTGAAAGTAGAGAGCAACTCTTTAAATCATCTGAAAAACAGGGAAAATTGTCAAGTTGTCATGCGAATTAACCCCACTGTCTCTGAATGGTTATCAACAATAATATCGGTTGCTTTTTGAAAGTTGGCTATGTTTGTATTGATATAGTGTAAAAAGAATATACGTTCGTATCCTATTGATTCACTTTGCAGGAAAGGGGAAGGTGTGGGTAAGCGTTACAGATTTGACCGGATGGAATTGGCAGGTTCCCTGGGTGATCTTGGCACGCTTCTGCCCATGGCCATTGCCATGATCTTGATCAACGGCCTTCATCCCACCGGTCTTTTTCTCTCTATCGGTCTGTTTTATATCCTGTCAGGCATCTATTATGGTGTGCCGGCCCCGGTTCAGCCCATGAAAGTCATAGGCGCCTATGCCATTGCCACCGGTTTGAGCGCTCCGCAGATATCGGCGTCAGGGGCGCTGATTGCTTTTTTCCTGCTTATTGTGGGTGTGACAGGCGCCATGTCCGTGATAGGCAGGTACATTCCCAAGCCGGTGGTGAGAGGGGTGCAAATTTCCACCGGCACCCTGCTCATGGCGCAGGGTGTGAGGTTTATTGCCGGCACCTCGAAGTTCCAGACTCTGCTGGCTGCGGCCGAACCCTACCTGAACTTGCAGATGGTGGGGCCCATCCCAATTGGACTGCTTATCGGCGGGATCGGCGGCATAATGACTTTCATGCTGCTGGATAATAAATCATTTCCTGCCGGCCTGTTTGTTATACTTGGCGGCCTTTGCACGGGGATTCTCCTGGGAAGCCATAAAGGCTTTGACAACTTTACCTTAGGATTCAATCTGCCGGAGCTGCTTCCCTTCGGATTTCCTACAGGCGCAGATTTCAGCTTTGTTCTGCTGGTTCTGGTCCTGCCCCAGATACCGATGACCATAGGAAATGCGGTGATTGCCAATGCGGATCTGTCCAGGGAATATTTCGGTGAGATGTCAGCCAGGGTTACCTATAAAAGCCTCTGCATCAGCATGGCCATGGCTAATTTTGCCTGCTTTCTTGTCGGCGGCATGCCCTTGTGCCATGGCGCCGGAGGATTAGCAGCCCATTACCGGTTCGGAGCCCGTACCGCAGGATCCAATCTTATGATCGGCATTGTTTTTGTGTTGTTCGCTCTGTTTTTTGGGATACACAGCCTGGCTGTCATCTATCTCATACCCATGTCCATTCTGGGAGTGCTGCTTTTGTTCGCCGGTTGCCAGTTGGCCCTGACCATCATAGACATGCGGGAGCGCAAAGACCTTTTTGTCTGTCTGGTAATGCTGGGGATCACCCTTGCCTCGAATCTGGCAATAGGCTTTCTTATAGGTATCGTTCTCGCCTACGCCCTGAAATCTGATAAGTTGACGGTATAGACCCATGTCGCAGACACCGGAATTTATACCCACAAGGGGCACAAGTACCCTGCTGTTCAGGGTGCAAAAGTGTGTGTGTTGTGAACAGAGGTAACAATTCCCTCCATCTCCTAATGAACTGTGACAAAAGTTGATTTTGGCAAGACTCTTGACAGGCACATGGGTATTGCCTAGATTTTAGGTATAAGAGACGAAACTTCAAAAAAATAACCAACTTTGAGGTGCCGGTATGGTGCTGAAGGGTATTGTGAAATTGCCGCCGGGATATCATTAAGGGGAATGAAGATATGGTAATTATTCAAGCGCGGAGGAGAAAAATATGGGACTCAAAGACGAAATCAAAAAAGCGGTGAACTGGGATGCCCCAAGCGTGGATATTGAAGACAGTTTGCGGGCTGTAATCCGAAAAATGGCACAGAGCAAATCCTCAGCCCTTCTTGTGAAATTGAATGATGTGGTGATTGGAGTGGTTACCGACATGGATTTGATGCGAAGCGTTGTTGAGAAAAAAAATCTTGATACAACCATGGTCTCCGAATTCATGACCGGTTGCGAACTCATCACTGAAAAGCCTGCCAAGAATCCATGTGTGCAGTTGCATCAAGGGGAGACGGTGGAAAATGCGCTTGGGATTCTTGACGTGTCTGGACTCCACAATCTCGTGGTCTCGGGTGAAGATGATAAGTGTTCGGGGATTGTGACGGTTCGGGACCTTTTGGAACTGGCCGAATCATAATCGTTGGACGGGCGCCGTTATGGACAGCAGGGGAGTCCTTGACTTGCGTGTTGAATAGCGCACCATGTGACAGATAAACAATGAAGCCCTGCTGAACAAGCTTTTGCAATCGGGAAGGGAAAAACACGGTCATTTTTTCAAACTAATAAATCAAACCTAAATTGAGCGATTTTCGAGTTTGTCGAAGATGCGCGAAAGAGGACTTTTCGCTATAGTGAGCTATGCGGGATGTTCTCTGACAAAGCAGATTCGATGAAATCGAAAAGCCCGGAGGGTTTCAATTTTGAAAGCTCATATCAGTATAAGTACAGTGTAAAAAAGCAAAATAAATTCCTTTTCGAAATTTGAAACGCACAATTTAGGTCAAATATTTTTTTGTCATTCACCTCCCCACGGTTTCATCGATCCAACTGATTGCCGCAGCAGCCCTGGGAAAACCGATAGTGCTGATTAATAACAGGGCGGCATGATACAGCTCATCAGTCGTTGCTCCAGCTTGCAGTGCCCGTCTGGCATGGCTATGGACTGAACCCTCGGAGTGGATGGCAGCGGCAGCCGCAAGTTGGACCAGATGGGCGGTCTTGTCATCCAGAGAGCTTTTCTTGCGTAGGGTCTTACCAAGTTCTTCCAGCGCAACTGAGATTTCCGGGAATCGTTCTTTGATCGATTTGTAATGTTTGGGAATTTTACTCACTTTCATATCTTCCACCTCCAGCCATTTTTAATTAGACTTCGAAATTCCTAAATCAATTATCTTTTACGCGATTTAAAGAGGGAAGGTCCTCTCGGTCCCTGATGGCTAACGTACACTCTTACTGAATTATCCTCCATGAGAACATACGAAGTCTCAACTGGATCAGTAACGCTGAAGTGTACGGACATGAAAAGCGGCCGCAGTTCATATCCTATTATTTCGCCATTGGGATCCTTAATAACTCTGGTTCCTGTTTGGTGGAAGAAATGCAGATTGCCGAGAAAGTTTTCTGCCTGTTCAAGAGCCTCGTCGAGTTTGAGATTCTTGTTGATCCTGTAATTAAATTCAGGGGAATAAGGTTGTACGTGGTACATGTCACCTTCTTTATCCAGGATGGTAACGGTCTCAAGGTCATGGATGTTCTGGCCGCCGTAAAGAATTAAGCTGAATAATCCTGCATCCGCTACAGGCGGTTTGACATAATCGGTGCGCAGCACCGTGCCCCCGGTGCAGGATACTGTTAACAGAAGGAGGCCGCTCAAGACGATTTTTTGAATACGATGGGTGATTTCCATGCTCTATAGTTGCACAACCGCAAATTGGAAAAAAGAAAAATATTTCGATTGCCAGCACCATCGTGAAATAGAAATTGATGCTTCTACAAAGTGATCTAAACTTCATTCTAAAAAAAATACGTAAATCATCTTTTAAAATAATATGAGTTAAATCAGGACGATAATCAGCCGGTACAGAATGAAGGTAAGACTGGCATGCACATTTTACTCTTGCTTTTTATTAGGCAATATATAAATAATATAAATCCTTTTTACCCTTTATTATGGGTATGGAAAGTTTCAGCGGGAAAGCAAAATTTTTGGCGTTGTACTTGATTAGTATCGCATACAAGTCCTTGTCAAAAAGGTGAGTTGCCTCGTATTCAGTTTGTATTGGATTTTTTGAAATTACTTGGCAAACCTTGAAAATTGAAACTCCCCAAAGCCCTACTTGAAAGCGATCTCCGCTAGGCTCTGATTAAAGAGGGGATTGCACATGGAGCACATCGCCAGGAGGCACAAAGGCACTTGTACCTTAACTCCTTATGGATATAAACGCTCGCAATCGTATGCACGCTTTGAGCCGGAAACTTTGACACAAAACTATTTTATGAATTCCTCAGCGTGGCTAGAAATCTAGGAGAAAAAAATAACATGAAACGCATTCTTGTCGTAGATGATGATCATCAAGGAAGAGCGATGCTCCGCGAAACTCTGGTACGTTCCGGTTATGCGGTCGCCGAAGCACCCGATGGTGAAGAAGCCTTAAAATGTTTTCTTACTGATTCTATCGATCTTGTGATCACGGACCTTATTATGCCGGAAAAAGAAGGTATTGAGACCATCTCGGATCTTCGCAAAGTCAATCCGGACGTCAAAATATTTGCCATTTCCGGAGGCGGAAGAATCGGTCCTGAAGATTATTTAAGTGTGGCAAGAAAAAGCGGTGCTATCCGAACTTTCAGAAAACCCTTAGACCGCAAGGCCATTCTCAGGGCAATTAAAGAGGTTTTGTAGGATTGTGAAAAAATAATTTCATCAACGTTATTTACATAATTAACTAACTTTTCTCTTGGTTGCTCTGTCCAGTTTTACCCGTAGGGCGGAATGTGCCCGCCAATGATGATGTGTAAATCTCATTCTGTATGGTAGGAAGGATTACCCTCATCAGGTCGCAACAACCAAAGACCATCCGGCTGCCGCCATCCGATAAAGACTGGCTGGAGGATGCCGTCGCATCCATTCGGGCATAAATTCCAGACGCCTAGCGGGTGGAACCGTCAGCCGAAGACCCTCCTTGTTTATCTGTGCCGATTGCCATACTCTCCTACTGTTTGTGTATACCACGTTCCTTTTGCCTTGCCGTGCTTTTCCAGAAAGCCGTCTGTGACAAGCTCTCGAAGTCTCACCTTTATTGTGTTGCGGTTGGCCCGGGTGATCGCCCCGATATCCGATATCGTCGCCCGCCCATGTTCTTTCACGATAGAAAGAATCTGCTCAGAGAGTTCAGGAAGATTGAGCATTATCTTTTCCCATTTGATTTTTTTTGTCAGGTTGTCTTTCTGCGTTTTCAGACACCGGAGAAAAAAAGCTAGCCAGGCTTCAAGTTCGGAGTCGTCGGTTTTCAAGGTTTTCTGGGCCTTCCTCAAGGCCAGGTAATATCTGTCTTTATTCTGCTCAATAATGCTCTCCAAGGAACAATAAGGAACGTATGCGTATCCGCATTGCAACAGAAGCAAGGTGGTCAGGATTCTGGAAAGTCTGCCGTTCCCGTCCTGAAAGGGGTGAATGGTCAGAAAGCAAACAATAAACACAGCGATGATCAACAGCGGATGCAACTCTCCCGCATGCAGGCTGCGATTGGTCCAGTCTGTCAGTGCCGTCATCTCCTTCGGCGTATCAAATGGAGTCGCTGTCTCAAAAATAACGCCTAAGCTTTTACCGTTACGGTCAAAAGCTTCAACGTTGTTCGGCAGTTTTTTGTATTCACCGCGATGCCGGACATCCTTGGAGCTGTAATTGAGCAGGATGCTGTGCAACTGCTTGATATGATTTTCCGTAACCGGTAGTTCTCGAAACGAACCAAAGACAAGGCTCATGACCTCGGCATATCCGGCGACCTCTTCTTCATCGCGGGAATGAAAGGATCCTATATCAAGACCTGCAAGGAGTTGTTCCACCTCTCGATCCGTCAATTTAGCGCCTTCAATACGGGTTGAAGAGCCCACGGATTCAACGGTCGCCACTTTTTTCAAAGCATCCAGCCGCTCGGGGGCGAGATTTCCCAACGCTTTCCACTGCCCTTTGAACTCATCGATTTCGGCAATCAACCGAAGGATTTCTTTTGTAATATTTACGTCAGGTTCTTTCACGTTATGATCCCTCCACACCCATAAATATACCCAAATACACCCAAAAGAGCTACTTAAATAAACTGGCTTTCCTGCATTTTACTCCCTCTCTTTTTTCCTGGGGACAAAGGACAAAGGGACAAACGTTATTTACACAATTAACTAACTTTTCTCTTGGCTGCTCTGTCCAGTGATAATGAAATGGCAGAGGTGGAGACACCCAACTGTCTAGCGGTTTCAGCAAGGGGCACGCCTAATTCTTCAACCAGTATTTGCGCTATCCGCAGCCTTGCGGCAGTTACTGGCCGCCGTCGGCTGCCGGATAGGAGTTCCTTAATGTTAACCGTCTCTTCTTTGCAGATTGTGGCAATCACTTTCTCCATCTTACTGCGGTAATCCTTAGGTGAAAGGCGGCTCCGTAACCTGGTATCAGCTTCATTAATAATCTGCTCAACAAATTCGCCACTCCCTAATATCCGATCATCGCTAGGATCTCGGACACCCAACCGTCGCAAAGCCTTCACTTCGGCCCAGCCGCCAAGCGAGCGGATTAAGCCGCCGCCGACAAGTTCGGGCCTTCTGCCTTGTTCCACTCCATCTGATATATATTGTCGATAGGCATCCCGCGCTGCTTTTTGTTTTTTGCTAAACCGCCTCAACACATAATCCCGAGCCTGCCAGTCGTTTGGATAACGGCCCATCAGTATGCCATGTCCACTCCACCGGTAGCGATCGAGGCCGGGTAGGCTTTTTACAAGACCAGCCCGCAAGGGATTGAGATGGATATACCGGACCAGTTCAAGAAAATAAGTTTCCTCTTGGCAGACAATGGATTTGTATCGATTCTGGAAAAGATGCCCGTGCCGCCGGTGGCGTTTATTG
>CALZHT010000047.1 GCA_945787445.1 uncultured Desulfobulbaceae bacterium | reverse complement strand
TTTGGTGTAATTGCCGCTCACGTTTATTTCTATCAACTCGCAGCATGCCTTCAGGTTGGCCAGGATTACCTCAAAACTCGCACTGCCGGACTTGAATGGCCGGTAATTGTTATGGTTATCCGGCAGGCCGTCAATGGTAATCTTGGCGCTTTCAAGGCCATACGGCTTTAATTCTTCCACGGTTTTCCTGTTAAGCAGGGAGCCGTTGGTCACCAGGTTAAAGCTGTATGTGCCGCCCCTTTCTTCAACAAACGGTTGCAAGACTTTTGATATATAAATGATGCGGTCTTTGCTCAAGAGCGGTTCGCCGCCGTAAAAATCCAAATGAATTTTTGATTTATTCTCCGTATACCGTTCTTTGACAAATTGGATGAATTGATCAGCCACTGCATCGGACATGTAGAGTTTGTCCTTCATGGTGCCTTCGTAACAATAGCGGCAGGCGAAATTGCAGTCCAGATTCAAAATGACTGAGATGCTTAAGCCGGGAAACAAGCGGTTGACTTCAGCAAGCATACCAAACACTTCTTCTCTTTCCGTACCATGATCCGGGACCAGCATATCGAGCTGGGCTAACTGGTCGGCAATTTTGTCCTCAATTTGCTCTTCCTGGATTAGTGTCTGGCAGAACGTATCCGGTAGTAGAACAATAGATGCCTTTTTGGTGGAATAGACCAGGTTGTATCCCGGCTTCTCAAGGAAGGGCCAAATTTTAAGGTATTTCGAAAGCTTCATGAATTTTATTATATTCGGTTAGTTGATTTGGCAGGATTACAATATACAAAAAAAGGGAGCGTTCGCTCCCTTTTTGCATTAAAAAATTTCTATTTTGGCGATTGAGGTCTGTTTTTGCAGCATTGCATTAATATAGCCATTTCTTCTAATTGTATACCCTTGTCAACAATGATCAAATCCATTACTTTCTCCTTCTTCAGAATCTTAATGTTTTTTTCTTCTCCGATTCCAGTTTTCTTTTGCCTCCTTTTCTTGCAATTGAATAATTAGGTTAGGGCTTGACCCTCTTGACTTAAAACTTTATCAAAAAATCATATAATTAATCAAATCAAAAGTTAATTTTCACTCCTGCTTCGATCCAGCGTCGTGGATTAATAAAATCTTCATCCCAAAAATGGGAACCATTAAATAGGTTCCGAATGGAGCCGAAAAGCTCTGCTGAACGGTTTTGGTTTGAAAACACTGTTATCCCAAAAAACAAGTCCCAGATAAAGCGGCTGTAATCAGTATCTATGTCAAAATCACTCCTCTCCAAATCCCACCAGACATAACGGCCCAACAGTTTTACCCTCAACATATGATCATCATCATAGGCGAGCGCAAGGTTTGTTTCATATATGTCATCATTTTGCTGGTCAGATTCAAAGAGCTTATGAACATAAGTATATGAGGCTTCGAAATTAAAATTATATACAGACACAGTCTTTATTGTCACTTCCACACCTTTGCGCTCGCTGTCATCGCTATTTACCGTCTTAATTAAAAAACTTGGCAGAAGTTCGTCTTTCCAGGCATCCTTCACCCAGTGCTGGAAAAGAGTGGTCTTAAGGTAAGTGTACGGAATGATTTTTGTTTCTACATCGCCCTGGACAGAGTAAATCTCTTCAGGTTCAAGATCGGGATGTGCCTCAAAAACTGGACTATCAACAGCTGTGGCAGTCAAAAATGGGTAGGCAAAGCCACGCGCAGAGGTCAGTCGAAAAATAGTGTCCTTGCCTGCCGGTATTACTACACCCAGGCTTGGACTCACAAAATTTTTCGAGATGGAATGATGATCATAACGTATGCCGGGGGTTAGGGTGACAATACCTAATTGCATGGTATCGTTCGCATATATACCCCATTTTTCTTCTTTAGCAGTTTCAGCCTGAAAGGTGGCAGGAAATCCGAAAGATTGGAAAAATGCACCGTTATTATTGGTAAAATCGACCTCACCGCGGATGATTTCCGCGCCAAAAACCGCTGTATGGCGACCTTTGTCGATGGATAACCTCGCTTCCGTCGTTACAGTCTGTTCATCCCAGATGTTATTAAAAATCAAAGCGCCAAAAGGACCATTAGCCGTTTGGCCTAAGGACCTTGCTTCATTCATAAAATTCTGTTTGAATAGTTGCACCGCAATGTGAAAGTCCACACCGCTTGCAAGTTCCAAGTCAAAGTTGGCAGACCCAAATGTATTTCTATTAACAGCTGTATCAAATTCGTCTAAACCGAAAAAATCCCCCCATTTATTCTCAGGAGCACTATGACCTAAAGTGATGTAAAAATTCGTATCAGTAGGAACCTCTAAGTCAATTTTCCCGTAGAACTGTTCATTATCATAATGTCTATCAAAACGTAGGCCGTCCGACTTTTGCTGGTTGGCATGAAAATAATAATCTTTTCCGGCAACATCCAGGTAATAGTCCTGGGTCTGGCGTTCGCCGTAGGAAGCAGAAGCTGTGCCCTCGGGCACAACACTATTACCTGTATCTTTGGTGAAGATATTCACCACGCCGCCAAGTGCAGAACCCCAGGTTGAAGAAGCTGGCCCTTTGATAATCTCAATCTTTTTAATGATGTGAACTGGTATTAAGTCCAGAAGGACATCACCTCCGGAAGAATTGTTCAACCTTACGCCGTCGAGCAAGACAATTGCATGATTGGTCTGCAGACCATGGATCCTTAGTTTTGCTTGCCCACCAAAATCCATATGAGTAAAACTAACGAACAAACCTGACACGCGCTGTAGGACTTCAGCCAAGTTGTGCGCATTCAAACTTTCGATTTCTTTTTGAGTGATGATGGTGACGTTTTCAGCAACATGGATCAGCGGCTTCGGGGAGCGGGTGGCCGTTTCAACCAGCTCGTCTTCGCTGAAATAAATAAACATTACATCTTCGACATTCTCTTCTGCCGCAACGACTGAACTAGAATTCGCTACAATAAAGCTGACAAAGAATATAAACGCAATTTTCCGGATGCAAACAGAGGACGAATTATTCATTACAAATTCCTATCGAGCAGATTTATCGACAAAAATGGACATATAGCTTCCACTGATAACAAATAATTCGTGTTTATTCAAAAACTTTCTTAAAAAACGATAAAAATAACTGAATCCACTGTAATTCCTCATTAAATTGAAATGTTACTTGATACGGATATGAAAAAATGCTCACAATCTTTAAATCTGAATAAAATATCCACCGGTGCAACATAAGTACCCTGAAATAGGAACAGAACAGTATAAAAAAACCTTACAGTTGACAAATAAGGTTGTTAGACTCAAAATATATGTTATACTCTTTCCATTAAAGATCACTGCATTGGCTTTGATTTTGATAAATTCCTAGAAACTACGAATTTATCGTTGTATTACGGTGTAATACATTGAAATTACATGGCACGTTAACCGCTTTCCCGGCTTTTTGTGTTGCCGCCCGTTTTCATAGATTGCTTTTCTTTTCATTGTGCATGAAACGTTTCGTTTTCTATATAATCACCGCCCTGGTGTTCTTTGCTTTTCCTGCTGATGCAGAAAGCGATCCCTCCATTTTCGTGGTACAGAGTTCCCGTATTTCTCCCTATGAAGAAGCCCTGGCCGGATTCAGGGAGAGCTGTGCACGCCTCAGGCCGAGAAAGGGTCTCAAGAGTATCCAACCATTGCCTGTAACCGAAGCAATCCTGACCGGAAAATTCTCCGGCAGGAATATCCGCAAGAAAATCGCCGCTGAAAAACCATCTCTCATAATCGCCATAGGCACCAACGCTTTGGATGCCGTCAAAACCATTAAAAATATCCCTATCGTGTATCTGATGGTACCCTTCCCGGAAACGTTGACCAAGGGCCGGAAAAACATCACCGGTGTCACGATGACTATCCCACCGACAAGACAGATTAAGGGCTTTAAAAAAGCCCTTCCAAAGCTCAAACGGTTAGGCACAATTTTTGACCCGAATCGTACCGGCAAGCTGGTAAAAAGCCTGACAAAAGCAGGGGCGCAGAACAACATCAGTATCGTGGCAAAGAAAACTTCTTCTGCAAAGGATGTCGACAAAATACTCTCTGACCTAAGCGGCACCATTGACGCGTTCCTCATGCTGCCGGATGTCACGATTATCACGCCGGAAACCCTAGACCTCATTTTTCTGTATTCCTTGGAAAACCGGGTGCCGGTCCTGACCTTTTCTGAAAAATATCTCAAAAGCGGGGCAGCGCTTGCCGTTACATCCGACAATTTCAAGATGGGCGTGCAAGCCGGAGAATTGGCAAAGAAAATATTTACCGGCCAAAGAGTAGCTGATCTGCCGCCGGAAAAACCAAAAGATATAAAAATAGTAACGAACTCAATCATTATGAAGAAACTGGGCCTGGTACCCAACGCCGACTCAAATGCATCCGGGGAATTACATTAAGCGTATGAAGCAACTTCGATTCATAAAACGTATCAATGAAAACTTTACCGCAAAGGTATTTGCCTATGTGCTGTCGGCCATGATCTGCATCTTCGGCACCCTTCTCATCCTGTTTTATCAGGATCAGAAAAGAAATCTTGAAGACAATCTTATCAAGGATGGGATCCTCATGGTTGAAGTTGCAGCAAACGCTGCAAGACTCGGAGTGTTTGCGGAAGACGAAAATCAGCTGGAACCGGTGGCGGAGACAATGCTTTCCCACAATGAGGTAACCGAGATCTGCATCCACAATGCCGACAAAAAAATATTGTACTGGGATTCGAAAATCAGAACACAAACTGACAAAGAACCATTCTGCTGCCTTAACGGACGCTGCATAAAAAATATCGATAGAATTCTGCAAACCCGCTTAACCATATTTAAGGAAAACAAGAGATTTTTTGAATTCTGGCAGCCTGTGTTTTCCGTTGCACCCGCTTTATCCATGGAAGCACTTTTTTTTGAAGAAGACACGCGACAGCCCTCTCCGGAAAATACAATTATCGGGGTAGTCAGCATCACTGTTGATAAAGCCGTTTATCACCATGGTCTTCAGATCCTTCTCAAAAAAAGCCTCATAACCAGCCTTGTTTTTCTGGCTATCTCAATACTGGTTACCTATCTCATTGTCCGCGAAGTGAGCCGCCCCTTGCAGCATCTCATCGAAAAAATCAGGGGCAGCGGCACGCCCACAAAGGCAACCGATGACATGGGCTTGCTGCATGATACTTTCAGCGGCCTTATCGAGACTATTGACCAATCATTCGCCACCATAAACGAACTGAAAAGCGACCTGGAAAAGAAGGTGGAAAGCCGCACCAAAGAACTCGCCGAACGCGGCGATTACCTTGAAAAGACAAACCAACAGCTCGAAGAAACCCTCAGAAAGCTCAGGGAAACGCAAGCGCAGCTCATTCATTCGGAAAAAATGGCGGCGCTTGGCCAGCTCGTCGCCGGCATCGCTCATGAGATCAACAACACAAACAACTTTATCTCCGGGGCTCTGCCGCCCTTGAACCGCGTGGTCAAAGAGCTGAAGAATATCATTGCCCAGGACCAAAAAGACTCCGTGAATGAAACAAACAAATTATACGATACCTTTGACAAACTGATCGCCAACATTACTGAAGGTGCCAGAAGAACAACCAAAATAGTGCAGGACCTGAGAACCTTTTCCCGCCCGCAAAAAACAGAATCATTCATCCCTACCGATATCAATAAAAATATTGAGAGTACATTGACTCTGCTCTATTCCGAATACAAATACCATATACAAATCATCAAAGATTTTGCCGAAGATTTGCCCAAGGTTGAGTCCCTTCCCGGCCAGCTGAATCAGGTTTTTCTAAATTTTCTGCTTAATTCCATCCAGGCCATTGATGCGCGGGGCACCATCTGGATTCGGACCTGGCTTCAAGATGATCATGTCCACATCAGCATTAGAGATGATGGGGTAGGAATCCCCGAAGAGATTAAAGACAAAATATTTGAGCCCTTTTTCACCACCAAGGAGGTGGGCACGGGAACCGGCCTTGGTTTGAGCATTTCCTATGGCATCATGAGAAGGCATAAAGGTACTATCGTAATAAAGGACGAAACCGGGACAGGTTCGGAATTTGAGCTGATACTCCCATGCAAGCACGAAAAGAAAATAATTGAAGCACGCCGAAAAATTTCGTAATGATGCAATCATTACTTTTTGGGTGTTTCGTGCGATTATTAACCACTCTTATCCACGAGGAATACTATTATGAGCAGACACCGCATACTCTACGTTGATGATGAGGAACCAAATCTTGTCAATTTCGAACACACCTTTGAGAACGAGTATGAAATCTTTACTGCACTCAATGGCGAAGAAGGGTTCGAGGTTTTAAAAAAAGAAGGTGAAATGTCTCTGGTGATCTCGGACCAAAAGATGCCGGGTATCATGGGCACTGACTTTCTTTACAAAGTGAGGCAACTCTATCCGGATAGTGTTCGCATGGTGATAACTGCTTATTCAGACACGGATTACCTTATTGACTCAATAAATAAAGGGTATGTGTACCGTTATGTCCTTAAACCCTGGGATGAGTTTGAACTTCAAATAGCCATTAAGCATGCTGTTGAAAAATACGGCATGAAACAGAAAAACAAAAAGCTTCTACGGTGGCTTGAAGTGATGAATTCTGAATTGGAACAGCGCGTTCAGGAACGGACCGGGGAATTAAAAATCATGAATGACCTGCTCAAAAAAAGCAACAAGGAATTGCGGAAGGCCCACCGTAAGATGCAGGTTCAAACCGCAGCATTGGAGAATAACAACGCTGAAATAAACAATAAATTGGCGGAACTGCAAAAAACCAAAGCGGAAATTCAATCCCTGCAGGAATTATTGCCCATATGTTCCTATTGTAAAAAGGTCCGGGATGATAAGAATTACTGGCAGGAAGTTGAGAATTATCTCGACTCAAAATCCAATCTGAAATTTTCGCACGGCATATGTCCGGATTGTTATAAAAAGAAAGTAAAGCCTGATCTGAAAAAATTGAAAAAGAAACCGGCAGCTAAACCAAAAAAATAAAGAATTTCTATAGTTAGTTCCCATCCAGAAAGTCGCAGACTTGGAGGATGCTGGAACAAGTTGTTTCCAATTCGGAAACTGACAATTTTGCGAAAGGTCAAGGAGATCAAGGAATTGCGCGGAGACGTACTTGGGTACGTCGCACAAGCAATTCCGCAGATCGACGCAGAGATTTCGCAAAAGGGGCGTTTCCGGATGGAAACTAGTTATTTATTACGCCAGTCTCTGACCAATTCCAGGATAGTACGCACCCCTGTACCGGAAGGCCCTTTTGGAATATAAGGCTTTTCGGTGAAATTCCATGCAGTACCTGCAATATCCAGGTGCACCCACGGCACTTCGCCGACAAATTCCTGTAGAAAAGCTCCGGCTGTTATGCTGCCGCCGGTGCGGTTCCCTATATTTTTAAGATCGGCAACCGTCGATTTCAACTGTTTGCGGTACTCCTTTCCCAACGGTAAGCGCCATACCGGTTCACCACTTTTTTCAGCGGCAGCCGTCACCTTTTCTGCTAAAGTGTCATCGTTGCTCAGCAGACCGGTACGATGATGCCCCAGTGCGACTATTATTGCACCTGTGAGGGTGGCGACATCGATAACAGCATCAGGCGTAAATTTTTTTACCCCGTAGGCTAACGCATCAGCCACAATAAGTCGCCCTTCCGCATCAGTGTTTATAACTTCCACAGTTTTCCCGCCATACTGAGTAATTATGTCGCCGGGCTTGAGGGCGCTGGGGCCCGGCAAATTTTCGCTGGCTGGCACTATGGCAACCACGTCAAGGTTTTTGGGCTTTTCTTGGCCAATCACCTGCATTGCAGCAAGCACGGCGGCACCGCCGCACATATCCATCTTCATGTCATGCATGCCGCCACTTGGTTTAATGGATATACCACCGGAATCAAAGGTAAGCCCTTTTCCGACCAGCAACAAGGTGGGCACTTTTTTTCCGGTGCGGTATTCGACAATGTTCACTGTGGGTGATTGAGCAGATCCTTGCGCAACCCCAAGGATGCCACCCATATGAAGCCGTTTCATCTCGGCTTTGCCAAGAACTCTTGCTCTCAGGTTGTATTTCTTTGCCAGGCTGCGGCTGAAAACTGCAAAATGGGACGGGGTCCAAAAGTTGCCCGGCTCATTGGCCATATCCCTTGCCGCACAAACCGCTTCAGAACTGCGCCGACCTCTGGTCATGCTGCGCCGCAAGCCGGAGACGTCTTTGCCGGCTAGAGAGATTTCCTTAATAGTACCGGTTTCCTCATCCGGATCTTCCTTGGTTTTGTATTTGCGAAACTGGTAAGACCCAAGGATAAGCCCTTCAGTCAGGCATTCGCAGATATCAGAGGATGTAAGCTTCTTGCTTTCAATATCAGGAGCTTTCACAAGGATTTTTTGGCTCTTGGTACTCTGGCCCCGCTGGGCAACGGTGCCGCCTGCCTTGCGGAACATTTCTCTAGAGGGTTCATCTTTGCCAAGCCCTACCAGTAAAATTCTTTTTACTATTTTTTTCCTTGAACCCCGTAATTCAGGATATAGGAGAAGCGCCTGCCCTTCCTTGCCCAGAAAATCACCCGCTTTGACAGCCCCTTGCATCATAAGCTTTATCCTGCTATCAGGACATTTTGGCACTCCTTTTTCAGGCTGTTGCACAAAATAGACAAGCATGTCACCAACATAGTGTTCCGGCGGCTTTGTATAGTGTTTGATATCCATGTTCTCCTCAACTAAAAAAATCCCGGGCAAGCACCCGGGAAAATCCGAATCTATAACAAATTCGGAGCGTAAGTGATTCAGGAAATCCTATGAGCAGGAAGCATTTCAGTTTTTATCTGCTTCTGATACTACGAGTTCTTTGGCAGCCTCGCGCCACTGATCAACAGGATACTTGTCTCTGATATCGTCAAGGTCGGTAATGAGTTCGTCAACGCTTTCGGCCTCAATCAGGCACCGGTCTGCAGCAGCGATACACAGCGGAACGCCCCATAAATCCAGAAGCGGCATGGTATGGTTTGCCACCGCCTCTACAATATCAAATGGGAGATTCCACCATAACATCAGAGTACCGCCAAGTTCATCATGGGATATGCCAAAATATTCTTTTTCAATTTCTGATGACGGGCACAGCATATACGAATCTGTTGTGATGTCATTATAAACGCCGCAATGGGTTGAAAAAAACAAGAGTTTCCCGATGTCATGCAGTAAGGCCCCGGTGGTTGCTTCTCTCTTTTGGTCCGGTGCAATTGTTTGTGCCACAATTGCCGTCATCTTGGCGCAACGGGAACTGTGCTTTGAGAGTCTTTCAATATTATTGATGCATTGCCTCGGCAACACGAAAGACTCGGCCACGGAAACATACAGGACAATTTCCCTGAGATTGTTAAAACCCATATATGTCACGGCATGATGAAGGGTGTTGATCCTGTTGCCATGGAAAAAGGCGGCAGAATTGACAACCCTCAAGAGCTTTGAAGCAATTGCCGGGTCCTTTTCAAGCTCGACAACAATCTGATCCACGGAACAATCAGGGTCAGCCAAAATTTTTTCAATTCCCTGAACTACGGGAGGAAGTGAAGGTAAACTCCCTCCGCTCTCAAGAAACTTCCAGCAAGCGCTGTTTTTAAGGCGCGACCGGGTCAGAAGATCTCTGGTCAGCACCTGAGTATTTTGGTGCTCATCCCAGGGAAGGCAGAGGTAACGGTGCGCCATCCCGCTGAATACCAGCTTCATTAAGGAAGATTTGTTTGATTTTTCGGAAAATATTGTACGAATTGCGCGAGGGTGTTTCAGTCGTAAAAAGGTGAAAAAATCCTCGGTTGAGGATTCAGAATCCAACAGTCTGGAAATGACAACATCCGGGGCAACCCCGGCCATGATGGATTTCGCCTCTTCGACTGACGAGCAATAGTTTACTATATGGGGCCAATCTTGAAAAAATTCCTTAAAATGATTTACGGATACAGGATCATCATCAATGAGAAAAAGTGAATATTTACGGGTAGATATCATAATACAGGAAAAAGCGGCCCTTGTGGTTGAGGATCAAATGCTAAGTGACTGACGCTTTCTTTGTGCCCAATTTTTCTCTCAACCAATACATCAATAAGCTGGTTATAGCTCAGGAAAAAAACGCCACGCTGTGCTTACAATTTATAACGATCAACACGTCCGCAAAGCAAATAAATCATATTTTTTACGATTTCAGCAAAATTATTCTTTAAATATTTTATATAATTGTTTCAGGTGGTCTGTCAATTGTTGATAACTCATGAGATTATTTTTGTATATTCCATGTGGTAATATTCGAAAAATGCACACTATGCAAATTTAATTCTTTTACGGAGGTTGATTTTGGTAACCCAGCTCGTTGTTTCTGTTTTTCTGGCTATTGTAGTTTCGGCGTTGTGCAGTATTTTTGAAGCTGTGCTTTATTCCGTGCCCTTAAGCCATGTCGAGTTGCTGGCCCAATCAGGCAAAATCCAGGGCCGTATTCTGAAAAAGCTGAAAACCAACATCCACAAGCCGATCACCGCGATTCTCACGCTGAACACCATTGCCAATACCGTCGGCGCAGCGGTTGCCGGTGCTGCCGCGGTTTTTGTTTTCGGCAAAGAATATCTTGTCTGGTTTTCCGGGATCTTTACCTTTGTCATCCTCATTTTTTCCGAAATTCTTCCCAAGACCGCAGGAGTTGCGTATCACAAAAAACTTGCTCCATGGTTTGCCTTGCCGATCAACGGGTTGGTTATCATGCTCACGCCGATAATCTGGGCCTGCCAGGCAGTAACCAGACTCATCCCTAAACACGGTCTTGAAACAGCCGTCTCTGCTGAAGAAATTCTTGTCTTTGCTACTTTGGGGCGCAAGTCCGGCGAAATCAACCTCCAGGAAGAAAAAGTCATCAAGAATATTCTGGAATTGAAAACGAAAACCGTCCGCGATGTCATGACGCCCCGGACAGTCACCTTTACCCTCAGCGAACATTTAACCGTCAAAGAGGCCTGGGAATCAAATACGGCCTGGGCCTCACACAGCAGAGTACCCGTTTATGATAATGATCCCGATGATGTGGTTGGCATTGTACTCAGCAAAGACCTTCTGCTTAAACTCGCTGAAGACAAAAAAGATCTAAAACTTGCAGACCTTATGAATCCTGTGCATTTTGTCCCGGAGACGGCATCGCTGCATATGGTATTAATGGACTTTTTTGAATATCATCAGCATCTTTTTGTGGTGGTTGATGAATATGGCGGCGTTACCGGGGTGATAAGCCTTGAAGATGTTATTGAAGAAATCGTGGGCCGGGAAATCATGGATGAATCGGACAAGGCCCGGGATATGCGCGACCTTGCCAGAAGGAAACGCAGGATCCTTACCGGATCCATCCCTGATGCAACCTTCTGACAAACTATCCGGTTTTTAGAAGATCACCACCAGATAAAAGAGCAACAATCCCATGATCAGGAAATTGATCCCCAAAAAATTCCTGAATGGGATCAAACCCTCAAAGTCCTCAAGACAGAAGCGCCATAGAATATAACATCCTGCAATGGCTCCGTTGAGCATGAAAAATGCGGACAGGATCTGCACCGGAAAATCCGGTATTAAAAAGGATGTATATTCGAGGAAACCCATGCCGAATTGCCTGCCGAGCGTTGGCAGGAAATTACCGATGCCGTCAGTAAAATAGGTCATTCTGTACACGAGCTCGCCGGTAAAGGCCATTGGGATCATAATCGGCACCAAGGGGGAGAACTTGCCGAACATTGGGTCCTCTGTGATGCCGAACAGGTAGCTGCCGGCGCGGATAATGAACATAACCAGGACAAAACATAAAAGCAGGATCAGGCTGAAAAGCAGAGGGTCCGGGCTCCCTGATGCGGCTTGCAAGTGCGCATAAACCGGTTTCAGGCGGATGAATCTGGCAAGTTGTGAACCTATCAGAAAAGGGACAATATAAGAGCACGTTATATAGCGCCCCTTGTTCCTGATGAGTTCCGAATACGGGTTCCTGATAAGCAGTTGTGGGGAATCCCTGTCGCATAACGGCAGGCAGTGACCGCACACAAGGCAGTGCAGATTGTTCTGCACACCATAGGCGCCAAGATACACCGGGCAGCCGCGCTTGTCGTCAATACCTTTTTTGCAGGCAAAAGTGTCGCAGCCCTTACATTTTTCATGATCAGCCCGGAACTCGGTAATCGCAAGGGTTGCGGCCGCGCCGGTTATCCGGCCCAGAGGACAGAGATGCCGGCACCATGCTTGGCCGGGATACAATATGGCAAGCAGCGCCGAGCCGGCAACAATGGCAAGAACAAGAAGGGAAGTACCAATGGGTGACCTGTCAAGCCCGGCAACCACCTCGATCCAGATAATCAACGCCAGGAGAAAAACCGAAGAATATACCCCGTATTTCTGGAGAACCTGCGGGATCTTCCTGGAAAACGTGAAGCCTTTGCGCTGCAGAAATACTCCAAGTCCCGGAAAAGGACAGATACCGCACCACATCTTACCCACAAAAAACCAGGAGAGAACAATGGTTGGCCACAAAACTCCCCAGGTGAGAAACACCGCCACATTGCGGTCAGGGTTCTGGGGCCCGAAAATGCCTGATATTACTACGAGGACAAAGAGGACGTCGCTTGCGGTTCTTAAGACTGCATAATGGTGCCGTTTGGCCAGAAATCTTCTGGTGCCCGGAAAAATCCGGAAAATATCCAGCTGCTCTCCTTCTTCAGAGGATATGAGGCTTCTTAAGGCTTTGGTCCACCAGGTCAAAACGGATTATCTCATCCTTTCCAGGATTACTGGTATCTCAATATTTTTCTCATCGCGGATAATACTCAGGTTCACCGTATCACCAACATGGTAACGGTCCAGTTCATTGCGCAGATCGTCATACGAGGTAATGGGTTTATCATTTACCTTTTCAATAATATCGCCAAGAATAATGGAGTCCCCGGTTCGGTGGGTGCCCCTGAGCCCGGCCAGATCGGCGCTGGTTCCAGACTGGACGCTGATGACCAGCACGCCCGTTATACCAAGACGGCGAGAAATCCTGTCATTTGCGATCGAGACTCCTATACCTGGCCGGACCACATGACCATGGGCGATTATTTCGGGCACCACCCGGTTGACCACGTCAATAGGCACGGCAAAGCCGATCCCCGAACTTGCGCCGGATGGGCTGTAGATAGCGGTGTTCACCCCGATTACCCGGCCGGCACTGTCAAGCAATGGTCCACCCGAATTTCCTGGATTGATGGCAGCATCGGTCTGAATGACTCCCTGGATAGTCCTGCCGGTGGCAGCCTTTATTTCACGACCGAGGGCGCTGACAATGCCGGAGGTCAGTGTATGGTCCAGACCGAATGGATTGCCTATGGCAAAAACCTTCTGGCCCACTATAAGGGAATTGGCATCACCGATCGGGATGGGTTTGAGATTCTCTGCAGGTGCGGTAATTTTCAGTACGGCGATGTCCTTATCAGGCGCCACCCCGACCAAAACAGCTTTTCGCGCTGACTGGTCGCCCAGGGTCACTTCCACGTGGTTGGCATCCACGATCACATGATAATTCGTGACAATATGTCCTTCCTTGTCCCAGATAAAACCGGAACCGGTACCTTGCGGAATCTCATATATATTGAGACTAAACAGGCTACGACGCAACTCAATACTGGTTATATAAACAACCGACGGTGACGTTGTCTTGAAAACATCAATTGTATTCTGCTCGTCCTGGGCCAGGTCTCCCCTTGCTATAACTGCCCGTGGTTCGGGCTCTGGAACTGTTTTCTTTACAAAATTCAAACCATCCGGCTTGATAAAAAACCACCAGAAACCGGCAAGGACCAAAAGGAGAACGAGAAGCGGCGGAACCCTAAACTTTTTTCGTGATTTATCGTGATGACTGTTCATTGTCCATTATAGGTTGAGGAAAAATTTTGCGATGAGGAAGTATGCCATTACTCCCAAAATGTCGATGGCCGTTGTGACGAATGGCCCTGTTGCTATGGCGGCATCGATGTTAAGCCGCCGGAAGATGAGCGGCACAAAGGTTCCCACTGTGGTGGCCAGGGTCATGCAAAAAAGGATGGCCAATCCCACCACAAGTCCCAGGTTGGCTGTCTCTGAATACCCGAAATAGGCCAAAACACCAAGAATAACCCCGTAAACACTGCCAAGAAGCAAACCCACCTTGGTTTCCTTAAAAATTATCTTGAAAAAATCATCCAGATTGATACGACCGGTGGCAATGCCTCGCACCACAATAGTGCTCGACTGGGTGGCAATGTTCCCCCCCATACCCATAACAATAGGGATGAACGCGGCCAGGGCCAGAACCTTATGCAGTTCGTCCTCAAAAAAAGTGATGATCAAAGCTGCGATAACGCCACCGATCCAGCTCGCGAAAAGCCAGGGTGCACGGGTGGAAGCATTGGCTATCGTTGATTTAAGAAGAATCTCACGGTCCTTCCCGGCACCGGCCATTTGCAGGAAATCCTCCGTGGCCTCTTCCCGGATGACGTCAATCACATCATCAACCGTCACGATGCCCACAAGTTTATAACTTTCATCAACCACCGGAACGGCCAGAAAATTATACTGCGAAACAATGTGGGCCACCTGTTCCTGATCGGTATCGGTGGTTACCGCAATAACCTTGGGATTCATTATATTCTTCAATAGACGATAGGATGGGTGCATGAGTAACTCCCGCAGGGAGAGCACCCCGGAAAGCATTCCTTCGTCACTATGAGTGATGTAGAGGTAAAAGGACATTTCCTTTTCCTCGCTGCGATCCTGGATTTTCTGAATGGCGTCGCCAACCGTCAATTCGCCGTCCAAGGCCATAAAGTCCGGAGACATAAGACCACCGGCCGTTTCAGGATGATACTGCAGAAGCTGGTCTACTTCTTCCCTGCTTTCCTTTTCCATGAGCTTCCTGATCTCATTGGCTACTTCATCAGGGAGGGCCTCAAGAAGGTCAGCAGCATCATCAGAGTCCATGTTGCGGACGATATATTCCATGAACCTGGGGGTAAGGTTTTCGACCACTTCCAGCATGATGGATTTATCCAACTCACTCAGGAAGTCGCCTACCATTTCCGATTCTGTCTGGGCGAGAATGCTGAAGATGCTTTTTCGTTCTTCTGGATTGAGATGACGGAAGACCCATGCCATATCAGCAGGATGCGTCTTTTTAACCAGTTTTAAAAGGTGCTCGACCGCATTTCTCCGGTGCAGCCTGCGAACAGTGTCCAGGATTACTCTTCCTTCATTTCCTATGAGTTCTCGTTTTGGTGTAATTTTCATAGTTGAATCCTGTATGGCCTGGTCTTTACCTTTTTTCAATCAAGATGAAAACTTTTCAATATATCGTCAGTCAAAGGAAAAGGTCAATCAAAAAGCAAAGAAAGATCAACTAAATGCCTTTTTTATCTTTTCATCACTGATATTCCAAGAAACAACCTGTGAACCCGCCATTTCATCATAATTAACCAGGGCAATATTATGGTAATTTTCTTGATGTGCTGTTTCTTCTGAACTTGATGAGTAGAGAATTTGATAATCCGCGGCAAGCCTGGCGATGACAGCGTGCACCATGTCTCTAGCATCTGTTGTCAAGCCGTCTTCAGGCTCAACAAGCAATAAAATAGGTGGAATATCCTTACGCAGGGCAGCACAATTGATCAGGATGAGCAGATCTAATAACCACCATATAACTTGATTCCGACCGGCAATCCGGATTTCATCCTCGGTTGTATCAATATAGACCAATTCCAAACCACTTTCACTCTTCCGAAAGGCAATACGGCCCGTCTCCCCAGGATAATATTGACGAATTTGATTGCTGAGCCTGCTTGCCAGACTATCGCGGCAAGTAAAAAGCTCTTGGCAGAATGTATCAAAATTATCAAGAGGTATTGATTTCCTCTCTGCCCAGGCAGTGAGTATCTCAAAAAGAGATCGTTGGACAATGCCCCTTTCTATCTCAGGGATTTTGCCGGCACCGGGAAATAGCTTTTCAAAAGGAATTGCCGGCATAATCGCGTCTTTTCCTGCAAAACAGATCAAGAAAGGTAGATGCTCATATACAACCTTTCTCGCCTGCTTAGCGCGTTCCTCCCTTCCGGCTACAAAAAGGCAGCGGTCAATTATTTCCTGGTGCTGTTCGCTTAAATAACTGGTTACTCTCTTAAGCCAATTGTCAATAAATACCGCAACATCACCTTTAATCCGATCCGTCTTTTTGAGGGTGGCGAATCTTTCAAATTCCCGAACCGTCTCGGCTCCCTCCTTACGTTTGGCAACTTTATCTTTCAAAAACCTCATATCCTCGGCAATTTCCTGCCACCTGGCTGAACCGGCAATTTCAACAAAGGTCATCCAGCGGCGTGCATCCATTCTTCTCCCCACTTCGATCCGGTCTGTTTCAGCAAAAACGGGATCAATATCGATAAGCTTGTTGCGTAAGGCGTCATCACAGACAAAAACCGCAAAAGAACAGGTCTTTTTTTCAGGAATAATTCTGCGTTGAAACCCGCCGACCCGGAGGTATTGAGGATACTCCTCAGAAGGAAATTCTATTCGATCACGCCCTAGAGGATTGATGACCTCTATGCCCTTGAGAATAGCTGCTTTGCCGGTGCCGGCTTTACCGGCCAGCAGGGTTTTTTCGGGAAAAACAGAAAACCAGCCGCTGTTTTTTACTTGGTGATGAGTCGTGATCTTTACTTTCATGAGACGCATGAAACTCTTCCCCTTTATCATTTCTTCATATTTCCGGCCTAATAGGTTGGTGGTTTTCCGAGCTGCGCTACTGAGATATTGACAGCAGACTCACGACGCTGATACCGAAAAGTTCAATCTGCCATCTCCTAGTAAATACTATACATATCCCCAGGAGGAAAAACCAATGATCGATAAAGAAGGAACGGGCAACCTGGATACCCGTTTTCACCTTTAAGGGATTAATTAATGGAAGGGAAGTTCAAGGCTGATCAATACAGTGGTATTTTTATGATGATATGTATGGATTTGGTGGGTTGAGAAGAACTGTGCTGAAAGATACGTTTTACTCAGTATTTTTGTAGATGAACCATTTTTCGATAATGTCAAGAATCTTTGTCCGGTTGATGGGTTTTGCGATATAGTCATCCATGCCGACCGCAAGACAATTTTCCCGGTCTCCTTTCATTGCCTGGGCGGTAAGGGCGATAATGGGAATTTTGGTGAATCCTTTTTCTCTTAGCAATTTTGTTGCCTGCAGTCCATCCATTTTGGGCATCTGGACATCCATCAGAATAAGATCAACAGCGTTCGGTGCTGCGGTGAATTTTTCTACAGCCTCATCGCCATCATTGGCTACTTCCACTTGATAACCGGCTTTTTCCAACATTAATTTTGAAAGTCTTTGGTTTACCGGATTATCTTCGGCCAAAAGGATCCTGATCGAATGTTTGATTTCCTCGAAAATCGAATATTGTGTTGCGATCTTACTCCGAGGTATATTGCGTTCAGCCGGCGAGTCATCACTGTTCCCCAGAAGCCTCTCAACCATGCGATAGAGCTTTTCTCTATGAATAGGTTTACTTAAAAAACCCTCAACGCCAATTTTTTCAAATTCATGGCAATTTCTGCCAATCGAGGAGGTGAGAGCAATAATAGGGATCTTTGCAAAATCCTTCCGGGCATTGCGGATTTGGGACGCTAAGTCAAAACCGCTCATTTGCGGCATTTGAATATCAGTTATGAGCAAATCAAAAGATTTTCCTTCATCCTGGGCCTGTTGCAGGATGGGAAGCACTTCTTTCCCCTGTTGTGAGACGACAACATCCATGTCCACCCTTTTTAAATTATGCTGGAGGATGTCCAGGTTGTTTTTATTATCGTCCACGATCAGCACTTTTTTATCCTGCAATGAAATAGAAGGGATTTTTCGGGAAGCTGTATTGTGTACTTTTCCAAAACGGGCGGTAAAATAAAAGGTGCTGCCCCTACCCTCTTCACTTTCAACCCAGATGTCGCCATGCATCAGGTTGGAAATTTTTTTGCAAATACTTAATCCAAGACCCGTACCGCCGTAATTTCGTGTTATGGAGCCATCCACCTGTTGAAAGGCATGAAAAATGTGGTCTATTTTTTCTTTTGATATGCCGATTCCGGTGTCCCGGACAGATACGCTTAAGAAGACATGACCTTGTTCCTCCCTTGCAAGGTCAAGAAACAGCTCAATTTCTCCTTCAGCAGTAAATTTTGCACTGTTGCCGAGCAGATTGGTAAGCACCTGCCTGAATCGCAGAGGATCGCCCTTGACTATACTGGGCAGGGTATCTCCGATCCGGCATAAAACCTCAACAGGCTGCATGGTTATCCTTGGGCGTATCAGGTTGCAGACCTCATAGGCAACAAGTTCGGGATCAAATTCAATTTCATCAAAATCAATTTCCCCTGCTTCGATTTTAGAAAAATCAAGAATATCATTAAGCAGCGAGATCAATGCCTCCCCGCAATTTTTTATGGTATGGACATATTCCCGCTGCTCCTTATTGAGGGTGGTATCCACCAGCATATCCGTAAAGCCTATTACGCCATTCATGGGAGTTCTGATTTCATGGCTCATGTTGGCAAGGAATTCACTTTTCGCCATGTTGGCAGATTCCGCTTCCTTCTTTGCTCTTTGTAAGGCTTCTTCAACACGCTGGCGTACAATTATTTCCTGTTTGAGCTCTTCAAGAGTTTTCGTCAGTTCTATGGTACGTTCGTCGACTCGCCCCTCAAGCTCATCATGTGCTCTTTGTAGGGCGACCTCCGATTGTTTGCGGATATCCAGTTCATGTTGCAGTTTGATATTTTCAAGATTTATCTGCTGCATCTTATTGAGAAAAGAGATGATAATAAACACTACTAAAAAGGACACAACTCCTGCGTCGATAATGCCCACAAAGAAAAGACCAGGAATGAAATGGCCATACCAAAGCTGTGAGACAATTGCTGACAGAACGAAGGTGAACACCTCTGCCAGGATGACACCTATTATCAATAAATGCCAAGGCTTGAGGGTTAATAATTTCTGGGAAAGATTGTTGAGCATCGTGAGAAGATTAATCTATATAATTGCGAGGAGTCCGTTGAGAAGTTTTTCTCTGCCGGCTTTGTTGGTTTAAAAAAATTGTATCCATTTCCCAATATTGTACCCTTTTTGACAGGAATTATTAAGAAAATCTTTACGTACCACGATTGGAATGTAACAGAAACATATCTCGCCAAATCGATACTTGCCAAAATCGTCAAAAAGAATCCCCTGCAGCCTTATGGAAGAATGCGGGGGATTCTGAATACGATCAGCGAGCGCTAACCCCGCTGCTTGTTGGAGCGAAGCGGAAATCCCGCTTAAACGGGGCCGCGGGGAGCTTCCTTTTACTTGAAAAGAACTGAAAAATTTGGATTCGGCGAGACGGCAGGTGTTTTTTATTCCAAATCCTTTGCAGTAAAATTCCCATTCTCATATTGGCCATTGACCTTCTGGCCGGAGGGAAGAGTCAATACGCCATGCCCTTCCATTTTGCCGTTATGAAAACCGCCCTCCCACTTGCTGCCGTCAGGAAGAATCATTTTCCCTTGCCCATGGAATTTCGCTTCTTTGAACTCTCCTTGGTATGAGACCCCGTTTGGTACAGACAATCGTCCATGGCCGCTCATAATCCCCCCTTTAAACTCACCCTCATAAGTTAGGCCGGTGGGATTTGTAAGAGTTCCCTTCCCTTCAAACTTTCCGTTTAAAAAACAGCCTTCATACCGGGTGCCGTCAGGAAATGATAGAACACCTAGTCCTTGCGGCTTATCATTTTTTAGTTCACCTTTATATATTTTGCCGTCGTTATATTCAATCACACCATCGTTGCCCACAATGTC
Organism: uncultured Desulfobulbaceae bacterium; assembly: GCA_945787445.1. Lineage (GTDB taxonomy): Bacteria > Desulfobacterota > Desulfobulbia > Desulfobulbales > CALZHT01 > CALZHT01. Next base: position 10,857 of record CALZHT010000047.1, on the reverse strand, counting down.
TCCTCATGGTTTATCTATTTCACGGCTGGTATTCCTCGTTTACACTCTGAATATGCAAAAATAATCCCGGAAAATCCTAAAAAAAATAATAGGTAATAATGGCCAACAAAAGGAATAAAGTCAATAACGAGTTAGAAAAGTAACGTAGTTCCAATATATGTTCTTTAAATAAGGGATTGCATTATCCTACTGCGGCAAGATTGATAGCATGGCAGCCATGACCCATCTGGCGCCAGGTTTTTCCAGGCTGGGATTGAACTAAAAATGGTAGGTAAATTATCCCTATTGTGCTTTCCCCTATGTCCACAACTTAGGAGACGTCACTGCTCGCGATCTCATGGAAAAAATCTATTGTTCACTCATCGCTTGCAAGCTATTGAGGTCAAGAGGACGGTTCAGCTCATCGATATATTTCTGTAATTGGATCTGCATGGTCTGTTTCGCTACATCCGAGAGTACCCACCCAAGAGGCAAGGGACCATGGTCGTCATGTAAACCGAAGTGTAGGAACAAGCCGTCTTGCCGCGTAACCAATATTTTAAGGGCTTCACGCGAATAACTGCCCCGAGCGCCGCGTGTGTTTAGGAGTGTTACAACCGGCGATAATACTTCGTTCATAAACTGGCGCGATTCCGGCACCAGGTTCTCATGCAGCTTAGGATCATTGGTAATCATAATGACTACAGGTGTAATGCGATTCCATAGTTTTGATTCAACGCTTTTTCGCATGGTCATCAAGACCTCAAAGGCAGTTGCTGAACCGGAGTTTTCAAAATACCCCCCATCAACCAAGTGGCCCCATTCTTGTCCTTCTGATGAAATAACCGTGCCGGCAGGACTCACATAGGTGAAACGCGCACTATTATGTACTGCGCTGCTCAAGCGCACATCGGCGCCGATTATATCGAAAAAATCTTCTGAGTCGGTAAAAGTCATATCATTAATTTTCAAGTTGCTGATGATAACGCGCTTTCCAGTTTCTACATGGGTGCTGTTAAGAAAAAGCGCCGGAACCCGGCCATGATCATTTTGCCATAAGTTGTGAAAGGCATCGCTAAATCGTGTGCTGTCAAACTGGTCATTCCAACTATTTTCCCAAGCTGCTTCCAAGGCGCGAGCCCGATCAAATAATGGCATTGAAAAAAACAGGAAACGTTGAACAAGGTCTGGATAAAGCATATAGGCTATGGCGGGTGAGAGGAAATCGGCTGACAATATTGCGTGAGCACAACGTTGCATGGGTCCACTATTTTGGTTAACAATATCGATGGAGCAATTCATTATTGTTTCGCTGAGTTGCTCCTGCACCAGGGTATCGAACACAGCCGCACCTAAACTGCCTCCCGACACCCCACTGATAGCATAAACATGATCAGCGAATTGAGGATCACGATCCTGAAGAGCAGCCAAAAGGATTCCGGTCCAATATGCGGCTCGAATACCACCCCCCTCGGCTGCGACGATAAATACCGGTTGTTTGGTATCGTTAGGCCAACGTTGAAGGCCGTCTTGCAACCAGTTCGGAAAGTGTTGATCCACTGTTTGATGGGCAACATCGCGGGATATTTGTGGATCAGGCAAGACACGGATAGCATGGTTGTCATTCCAGAAACTGAATAAAATTATCGCGATAATCAGCACAGTGATGATGGGGAATTTATAGGCGTTTCCAAAATAAACAACAATACTGCCAAATGGTATCCACGCTGCAGCGGCCAAAAGTATAATTGTCGCCGCACCCAAAAAGGCCGCGAATTTCAGCCAAACAAGGAACAGTACAAAAAGGATGCAACTGAGTAACATCGATAGAGCTAATATTATCCAAGTGCCACGTTGGATGTCGGACAATGATCGAAAGGGGGCGGCGTAGGCTTGGTCGCTGGTGTCGACCTTGAGTGCGTCCACCAGGGTCCGGAGGATCACATTATGAGTCGGTTGTTTTTCTACAAGACTCCCGTGAACCCACTGTGCCGCTTGACGCCGTTTCGCAGTGAAAAGATAAAACACGGATGCCAAGGCAATACAGATGAGACTTAATAGTATAAGGGTTTGTGAGGCACTGCTGCCATTTGTTTGTGTATAGGCAAGTGATGCCATATATAAAGCAAACGCTACGGAAACAAAGGCGAATATACCCAAAAAACGTGGAACAAACTTTCGCATTCGCTTTAGGCGCTCCTCCTGCTTACGATTCGGATCCTGCTGTTCTCCAAAGTTGAAGCGTAACATAGTGCGTGCCCAATACCAGGCACTTAGCGCCCAAAAAACCATGGCAGCATAGAAAAAAAATAGCCTGAAGATGTCTCGCATTAAGCTGCCGCGCCCTTCACCCATTTCACGTAATACGTCCTGACCCTGTGGTGCCAAAAGCAAGACAGCCAGCGCCACTGCCAGCATTATAACGCTGAATCTGCAGGGGTGGAGAATAGCACCAAGATCTTTCAGCCATTCCCAGATGGCTTTTACCTTGGCAAGGAATGATATAAACAACGCTTTAATTGATAAACTCATCGCATACTCCTCCTCGTGTCATGTCAAGCGGCAACTGACTCATCTTGCTCGTCCTTTGCCGCGCCAACTGCGTTGCGACTTCAGTCACATAGCGCTGCTATGGTCCTGCAGCCGCGCCTTGCCGGCGCGGCTAATTACTTCGTGACCGAAGGAAATCCTTTAGGGCAATCCTGCTACATTTCTCATTTACCACGACACGAGCGCAGGTTGCGAAACTCTCTGAACCACGTTTCAAGCCGTTCGTGGTAAAAATGGCTTTCATAAGCAGGGCCGTTGTAAAATCGAGCCATCTTACGGGGGGCTACGCCTGATTCTTGTTGTCTTAGCAAATAATTCTATGCCGGTTTTCTGTTCTTTTAGGTTTTAATGGCTTTTCAGTTTTTGGCGAAGATTATTCACGGATTTATTTTTATCCATGATAAAATTACCAAAATCCAAGCTTAGTAAGACAGAGATATCCCCATCGTCAGTTGAAACAACGCCTACTGACCAGTTTTTTGGCAGGTGCACAGAGGCGCCGTAGCTGATATCATCACCATCCCAACTGGTTGTTAATGCCAATCCAAAAGGTTTTTTCACTTCTGCCTCGTTTCGGCCGCCCCATTTCCATCTATAAAAACCGACCACATCAACAATAATAGCCTCTTGTAGCTTGTCGTCGTCTTTAAACTCCTGGAAGGCAAGGCCGGCGCTGGGATGCAATAACAAAATCTGGCTTTGCGGAGGCTCACTGAAACCCTCTTGCCGGGGCCTATAATAGAGGCCGTTGAACCATAACTCCCAAGGATAGATGGCTCTGGAAGTATTGTGAAAGGTACGCCAGCGCTGATCCAACCGCTCTAAATATTTGCCGAACTCGGCCAAATCAGAAGTAATAAGCATTTTGAGGATGCGGTGCATCATGATACTGTGTCCATAGACCTTGGTGGCTGAGGTGAACGTCTCTTGGCATTGTGCAGCTGTTACGCATAAATCATTGAAGGTTTCTTCCAGATTGATTTTGTAATCGGTTCCTGAAAAAAGTATTAAGACATCCGGCTTCCACTCTAATGTGACGGAATCGGTAATTTGAGATCCATCTTTCATCTCGCCCACTGCTGTAATAAGCGAATTCCATTCTTCAAACATACCCAATAACTGTGCCTTCCCAACCCCTTGATCTGGCAGGGTATACGATTCTTGACGAATTGTCCGGATCAGGTCAGCCGCCTCAGTAATATTTTCTTGGCTAAAGGGGGCCTCGACCCAATTTTTTTCAAATTCGGTAATTCGTATGCAAAGAATCGTTTTGCAGTTACGATCGCCAAGGCATTGGTCCTCGCGTAAAATATCCAACTGCTCTATTGCTTCATCAGCTGTTGATACGGCCGAGGGAATGCAATCTTGTGCAAAAGCCACGGCCGGCAGCAGCATAACCAACAGGGCAATGTTCAGCAGCAAAGAACCAAACCTTATCCTTTTTGCAGGTGTCAAGAATCTCATAGCACTGTTCCCTATCCCTGTTGGATAAAGTGCTGAAAACGTTCCCACACCAAAAGGAGAGCATCCAAGGTGTCTGCCTCTTGTTGGCCAAGCATTCCGATATCTTCCAGTTTCTTTCGTATATCAATCAACTTGGGATCGCTTAGGTCACCAAACGGTTTAAATGTCTGGCGATATTGAGCCTCTTTTTCTTGGGTAATAAAAGTTGCATACCGCAACGTTCGAAACAGAGAAGTAATCACATCCGGGTGCCGCAGATAATGAAGAAAATCATGGATATTAACTTCTTGAATATGCTTGACCTCGATGAGCCGGAATTCCCCATTTTCATACCTCTGGCGATCCGGCCAGCGCACCGGATTAAAAGGTTTTAACGCTGTAAAAGGGTCGAGTGGGTGCAAAGCGTTTACGAAATAACTACAAACACCGCCTGGTTTTACCGTCGATTGTGGGCTTAAAACTTTGAGGTCTTTCTGCTGCAGGATGCGCCCGACATTAGCCAGCATCATCAATAAGCGCGGCCGCATATGGTTCCCTAGCTTTCCACCTTTGCCAAGAGGTTGTGTGTACCATGCATGCATGGTGTCATGCACCACCATGGTTCCCAATGAGTGACCTATGATGGACCAACTTTCAGAACTTGCCAAATTAGATATTTCTTTAAAAATTGTATTGGCTACATGGACTTTGACCGCTTCCCGCACGGTTGCAAAGAATCGATAAAAAATGACATCAAAGGCGTGGGTCCAAAAAAAGTTATCATCAACTTCCGGAGCGCCTTGGGACCAACCCAGAAGTTGATCGACCTTATCTGTCCCGAATTTATTGCCCAACGCCAGCAACTCACGCCCATTTGTATTCCAAGTGGCAAGGATTTCGCGGAAAATGGTGTCATATTCCACTGGCACCACTTTAAATCGCTTTGCAAAAGGCCTTCCTCCAGTACGTGCATAGGTCGAGTAGAAATGATGTAGAAAATCTTCTACCTGCCGGTGCCAGCCGTCAATATGATGCCCCATTCCATGAACAAGAAAAAGTCGAATTGGTTTTAGGTTTAATCCGATGTCATTTCTTTGCCTTTTCCATCAGCCAAGATATCAAAGCCCAATGAAAACCGCTCAATCAGGCGATTCCCAGAACCGTGAAAAAATAGTCCAGTGGGTTTCATGAGGCACATCAGGAAGCAAGATATGGAGTGTTTCTGCCTATGCCCCCTTTTTTCAACCCGTCTACAAGTTCTAGCCCCCCAAGATACTCGTAAGTGATTTAATCCAGAAAAGATATATTGCTTCTCATTTTGCGGTATCAGGAAATAAAGGTGCCTGTCAATATAAAATGAATGTGAAATAAATAGGTTATTGAGAACCTTATGTAAAAAAAAGTAACCCATTGACCAATTTTGGGTTAGAATTATTATTTGACAGACGGGGCAAACGCAAATTGAAGCTCCCCGTGGCCCCGTTTAAGCGGGATTTCCGCTTAGCTACAACAAGCCGCGGGAAATCTCCGTACGTAAGGTGCTTTTTTACTATTTTACATGCGCTCGCTAACCCCGCAGGCCCGCCTGAAGCGGGACGGGGAATGGGCCCGAAGGAAGTGCCCTTGGGTGCACTTCACTATGAATGTTGAAGAAGCATTTCGACCAGAGAAAAAAATTATTTCGAACTGAGCCGAATTAAAGACAAATGACAATCCAATTTGAGTCGCGTAATCGAGGGTCATGGTCATGACAAAGGAAAAGATTGCAATTATCGGCGCCGGGGTGATGGGCTGTGATATTGCCGTGGAACTGGCGAGTTTTGGCTATGCCGTTGTTCTGAAGGACCTGAGCAAGGATCTTCTGCAACAGGCTGAAAAAAAGATTCGTGAAAATTTCCGGTTGTTTAAGCTTATGGTCCCCCGCTATGCAGAGTTTACGGTCGAAGACCTGCTTGCCCGGATCCATCTGGTCACTGATTATAAAGAGTTCAATGAGATTCACTTCATTATTGAGAACATCATCGAGGATTACCCGCAGAAGGAAAAGCTATATAAAGAATTGGACCGGCAATGCAGTAAAAATGCTGTTTATGGTGTCAATACAAGCTGTATCTCCATCACTAAGGTTGCTTCTCTAATGCGGAGGCCGGAGAAGGTGATTGGTATGCATTTCATGAATCCAGTGCCGATGAAGCCATTGGTGGAAGTGGTCCGCGGCCATCATACCTCAGAGGAGACCGTCAAAAGTGTGAAGAAATTCCTGGGGAAAATCAAAAAGACATGCGTTGTGGTCAATGATTACCCCGGTTTTGTCACCAACAGGGTCTTGATGCTGATGATCAATGAGTGTGTCTGGCTGGTCCAGGACCAGGTTGCCAAACCAGCCGATATCGACACAATTTTTAAGCTGGGCTTTGCCCATAAAATGGGGCCGTTGGCAACGGCTGACCTCATCGGCCTCGACACGATTCTCCAGTCACTTAATGTGCTGCAGGATAGCTATAAAGATCCGAAATTCAGGCCCAGCCCGTTGCTGCAGAAAATGGTCGATGCCGGTTTGCTGGGGAAAAAATCTGGGCAGGGTTTTTACAAATACAAATGAAGCGTTAACTGATGAAGCGTTAATTGATCAGCAACGCCCCATTTACACGCGATCAGGCTGGTTCAATAGACTTTCTATTATTCCCCAACCTGCTAGCACACATCCCGGAGCCTTGCTGCGCTCTCTTGCCTGAGTACTGCTGAACAGGTAGAGTTTGGTGTTTTTGCCTATTAATTGGCATCAATTAAAAATGACATGAATCCTTCAAGTCGGAAGCACCACGAAATCAAATGTATTGTCTGGGACCTGGACAACACCCTCTGGGAAGGCATTCTCCTGGAGAATGATGACGTACAGTTACGCCCGGGGATACGAAAAATAATCCAAGATCTTGACAACCGTGGCATTCTTCACTCGATTGCCAGCAGAAATGATTATGGTTTTGCGACCGCCAAACTAGAGGAATTCGGGCTGCTGGACTATTTTCTTTATCCGGAAATAAACTGGGATGCAAAATCCGAGTCCATATCGCGTATTCAAAAAAATTTGAACATTGCCATGGCCGCTCTGATGTTCATTGACGATAGTCCATTTGAGAGAGATGAAGTAGAGCATGCTTATCCTGAAGTTGTCTGTGTTGATTCAGCCAACCTGGAAACTCTACTTGATGATGCGCGGTTGATACCTCGATTTATTACCGGTGATTCCCGCAAAAGACGATTCATGTATAAACAGAATATCGAACGAAAGAACCTGGAGGATTCTTACAAAGGACCCAGGGGAGATTTTCTGGCAGAGTTGAAAATGCGTTTCACAATCTCACCGGCCGTTGAAGATGACCTGCAAAGGGCTGAAGAACTGACGGTCAGGACCAACCAGTTGAATACCACCGGCAAGGTTTATGGATATTCAGAACTGCATGCTCTGATTAACTCGCCGAATCACCAACTATTGGTAGCTGATTTAACTGACAAATATGGCAGCCATGGAAAAATCGGCCTTGCCCTCATCGAAGAGAAAGCAGAGAGCTGGCACCTGCATCTGTTTTTGATGTCCTGCCGGGTGATGTCATATGGCGTTGGTTCGGTTTTTTTGACTCATATTTTATCAAAGGCAAAGAGAGCCGGAAAGCGACTGCTGGTCGATTTTATTCAGACCGACCGTAACCGGATGCTCTATATCACTTTCAAATTCACAAATTTCAAGGAAATTGAAACAGGCAATGATGGCTATGTTCTGCTTGAAAACGATCTATCCGTAATCCAGGACATGCCATCACACCTGGAACTGATTATCAAATAGGCCCTATTGGGAAAAAGCATGGAACAGAACAACAGGATACGAGCATTTATTGAAGCAAACATGGCAGCTATCGATGAAGAGATTACCTTAAACGATAGTGACAACATCTTTGAAAATGGCTTTGTCGATTCGATGTTTGCCATGCAGCTCGTTGCCTTCATTGAAAATGAATTTGCCATCCAATTGAGCAATGAAGACCTTGATCTCAGAAATTTCAATTCCGTAGAAAACGTTGTGAAGTTTCTGGACAACAAGAAAAATTCGTAGGAGAGATCCTTATGCCTGGGGATGAACGCCAGCAAAAAATACTTCAGGAGGCCCAGGAATTTGCAGCTGCTGAATTGAAACCGCATGCCGCAGAAATCGACCGCAAAGGAGCCCTGCCCAAAAAACTCATAAAGAAAATGGCGGCCAGAAAATATTTGTCGGCAACATTTCCTAACAATTACGGTGGCTTGGAGCTTGATCCAGTCCACTACGGGTTGTTTACGGAATGCATCGGCAAGGCCTGTGGAGCCAGCCGGGCCTTGCTGACCGTCCAGACTTCGCTGGTGGGAGAGTCAATCTTACGGTTCGGTAATGAATCACAAAAGAAAAAATGGCTGCTGCCCCTGGCAAAAGGGAAAAAAGTAGGTGCTTTTGCACTCACTGAGCCGACGGTCGGCTCTGATGCCAAGAACGTGCAATGCCAATACCGCAAAGTGGGTGACAACTATATAATAAACGGACGAAAAAAGTGGATATCATTCGGGGCGATTGCGGATTTTTTTGTTGTCATCTGCAGTTATGACGGCACAGTATCGGCATTCATCGTCGAACGCTCCCCAAAAGAAGTTCATACCAGACCAATTCGTGGACTGCTGGGCGGCAGGGCATCGCATATTGCTGAGGTTGAATTTCAAAATGCTGTTATCCCGGCGGAAAACCTTTTGGGCCCGGAAGGCAGTGGATTTTCATATGTGGTGGGAACTGCATTGGACCATGGCCGATTCAGCATCGCCTGGAGCGGTGTTGCTATTGCCCAAGCAGCCTTGGAAGCAATGGTTTCTTATGCCCGCCGGCGAGAACAGTTTGGCCAGAAAATCCATAAATTTCAACTTATCCAAGGGATACTTGGTGATGCGGTGACCAAAACACATGCGGCCCGTGCTTTGTGTCTCAAAGCAGGAGAACTGAGAAAATCACAGCACTCTGAAGCGGTCCATGAAACAACAATTGCCAAATATTTTACTTCAAAAATTGCCAACGAGGTAGCCTCGGACGCGGTGCAGGTGCATGGCGGAGAAGGGTGTGCTGACAAGTACCCAGTAGAAAGGCTTTTTCGAGAGGCCAAAATCTTGGAAATTATTGAGGGAACTTCGCAGATACAGCAGCTGATCATTGCCAAATATGGGTTGCGCAAATATTTTTCAGTAAAGGCTTAAGATAACGCGGCTGTTTCCAACGGAAATTAAGCTTTTCTTTTTCATTTGGACAGAATGGATACTATCGCTGAACATGTATTTGATTGGATTGAGAAGTTCAATCATGAACTCTCACGATCATTCCCAGACATACTGCGCCGATTCCCGTTGGACAAATGCATCATGGATTTTAAGTCATATGATGTGGTTGACTTTGGCGGGCGTTTTATCAGCAATAAACTGAAGAGGAATTTTATCCGGATAAAACATCAATACGGGGATAATGCCATCGAGCTCTACCTTAAACTGCTCCTTGCCGCCTTTATCTCGAGTACTCTGGAAAGCGAACAGTTTTCTAGTCTGCCTGAACCTATAAAGGAGCTCAGTCGTCAATGGTATGAGATGGTCTGCAGCGACTTTTCCAATCAGCCCGGTTCTTACTATGACCATGAAAAATTTGCCTATTGTCTGGCCCTTGCCTTATGCAGCTTGAAAGCCCTCCCAATTGGCGGGTCCTGGTATATTGAAGAGAAAAGGTGCCGGAAGTCGAGTTTATTAAAATCCTATTATTCAAATGAAGAGAGGTCTCCCGGAAATCTTCCACGGCGCAGAAAAATCAATGTTGCTCTTAAAACCTTGCTGGTCAAACTGCATTTATATGAGAGGTTGGTATCGATCCTTGACAATGCGCAACCGCTTCAATCCTATTATTTTATTCATACAATTGATAGATTTCTGCCGCGATTTAGCGAAGAAAATATGGCCATTGCCTACATGAATATTGCAGAATTACTGGAGCAAAATCCGCAGGTGGCAGGAATATATCGGAGAAGTTGGTTTCTCGACCCCGCGTTAAAGGAAATGACTCCAGCCCTATCATATTTATGGGAAGTTCCTACAAGAAATGGCGCGAATCTTTTCCGTATAGGTCCATGCGATAAGGTTTTAATCCAAAAAGCAATAGGCATGTCTCCAGTGCGAAAAAAATTATACAAATCCGGAAAGTATATCCCGACCATCTATGCCTATATCTGGACGCGTAAAGATGTGATACATTGGGCCCAAGAGCAAACGTACGCAAAAAGCATTCACCCTGAAGAACCCAAATAGAGGCGATGTGTTGCAATGCATGATGACAAGGATTCATTCTGAGATGATCAAGACAACTGCCAGTTCGTTGGTAATGCTTATCAATTTAGCTGGGACCAAGACGTCTATGGTGATATCTGCGATGACTGATTGTAGGATCAAGTCTCCGTTTGACCTTTAAATCATTGGGTTACTCATCAAGCCATTTTCTGATTTCTTTTATTTGCTTTTGAAACCAGCGGTATTTGAACTATCTTTTATATATAAAATAAGGGCTGGCACATATCATTTCCGGATGGAAACTAGATAGTCCACTGATCGTGGATTATACCAACCAGCCACCATCCCCCATCTGCTTTCGCTTCAAGAACCAATCGCAAACTGAGCCAATCCATACCTTCATATTTTTGATCAAAACCTGGAAAGTGGAACTCGGCAAAGATGGCACCTGGATAGGCTTCTGCAATGTTGTTAATAGAATTCCCTTTACCAATTATTTGGTTCACTGCAATTCTGGGTGCAGAGAGAAACTCGGCGTTGTAGATAAAT
>CALZHT010000046.1 GCA_945787445.1 uncultured Desulfobulbaceae bacterium | reverse complement strand
AGGAGGGATTTTTCTTTAATTCAGATATGCTTGCTGAACAACTTGCTAATACTGATTCCATTGTGGCACCTCTTTATTAAATTAAGACCTAAAATATATACCTATATTAGGTCTTAATTTTAATTTTTGCAAGTTGTTTTATTCTTGGTTAACGATTTTAATCAGAGGTGAGCCACCGGTGTATCTCGAAAAAACGGGACCCCTTCGAATCATCTAAATTTATTTGTAATGCATTTTTTACATCTGCATTTTGAATTAATGTCCGCTAATTTTCGAACCATTTCTAATATTAATCTTGAGTCAGATTAATTTGAATTAATGCCTATTGCATTATTGAAACCAAGAGTGGCAGCGTCTTCCACGCATCGAATAAGTTCAAGAGTTTTTACGCTCGAATTACTATGGAAACAATTGTTTTTTACATATGAAGCCTTTAATTTCAGTCTGGCATCATTTTCCGGCCTTATCACGTAAATCTAAATCCGTATCGGTGGATTTTCATAAAGCGCCTGGATAAAAAAACAAGAAAAAACTGATTTTGCAAGACCTGACCCCCTTCTTGCCTGTAAAGCGCCTGGATAAAAAAACAAGAAAAAACTGATTTTGCAAGACCTGACCCCCTTCTTGCCCGTTCTCCATCAGCAACATGGAGGGCGAGTTTCTTAATGGAGCCTTCACCTTTATAAACCCGAGGCTCAGGTGGCGGATTAAACCTCAGTAGCAACCTTAGTGTAACCGTGATTAAGAAATTGATAGTCGTAGCGAACATAGTTGATTGAGAATTCTCCTGCAGAATCGTTAAGCTGAGTGGTGCGCCAACTGCCTTTCCTGCGACAGCGCCGCCGAAGTTCTTCGCATCAACTCAATCGTATAGTTAGGAGGCTTGGGGTGGAAATCATAAAGCAGGATTTCCCAATTTATTCAATGCAAATATTCCACGCTCTGCCACTGACGGTGAGGGGTCAGACGCGAGCAGTTGAGCCAACATCAAAGACTCAGTACCAATTTTATCTAGTTCACGTATAAGCATTTCGCCAGCAACGCGTCGAACTATTGGTGACCGATCTGTTGCCGCAGACTTTAAAGTTTCTAGGAACTGACTAGTAACAAGTAACTTTCGCTCGCATAATATCGGTTCGAAATGCCCCACACAATATCGTTTGTCAGTCCACACCCACTTTCGCCCAGCGAACCAGACCATTTTTCCTTCAAGCAAGCATCTATATGACTTTGCTCGCACTGACGGCTGTATAGCTTTTATTGCAAGCTCCTCCAAGTAATTATCTAATATTTCAGTACGCCCGGCCTGCGATAGTATCGACGTCATCGGACCGGAGGTAGCTGACAGAATTCTCGTTTTAAGTGAGTAACCTACTTCTTCTATAGCAGTGATTTCCAGCATCACTTGTTTGTCTTCGTCATCCATGCGACCCCATGAGTTCCAATGAGGGAATGTTGCACACAATACATCAACAACAATTTCTGGCTTGGTTGATTTTGCAATAATTGGAAGCGCGTTACGTGCTGCTTCTCGGACCTGAATTACCCAGTCATTAAGTCGACGTACTGCTAATGCAAAAAAGAAACTATTAGGTGCTGCCCCAGATAGAGTGCGCAACGTTTTCTCACGTTTAAAACCGTCCGCACTGCATAAATCTATCCATGTTAAAAAAGGGGTAGACTGTGCCCAAAACTTCCATTTAGGGGTCATCGACGACTTTAGCTCTTTAGAAAACTCCCACCGGATTAGTCGCTCCCAAAATTCTAAATTTGCTAATGATAGTTGTGATGTTGCCTCAACCAACATCGACATATCTGCAACCACTTTGCTTCCAGAATTAAATGATTGGGCAAATTTCCTCACTGCCGATATAACTTCTACTTCATGTTCCTTCTGATATGGCACAGTGAGTTTGCCTCCTAACACCGTGCTCACTTGCCGCTGGCGCGTAAGTGACAGTGGCAAGTGGAGCAAATTGTTAGAATCCTTTATTGTTGCACTCTCCACACCAACGTCTTTAAGTTACTTAAATAACAATTTGGAAAAAACCTGTAAATTCACCATTTTCATTTTCTTTTATCTCAATTTTTTGAAGCTGAGAAATATTTGAATTATTCAGCTTGGAATCCTTAGTATAATTTTTGAAATATATCTGACTTGTTAAATATAGTTTATTATTTTTCCAGACCTTGAAATGAATGTGAACAGGACGTGGATCATATTTCCCTGGAATCAATGTTTTAAAATAATATTTTCCTCTATTATCAGTTTTGGCTTTTCCCCAATATTGAAAGTTTGAATCTCTACTTCCAATGCTTTTATCTTTCGGATGTTTATATTTTCCATTCGGATCAGTCTGCCATATTTCAACGATCATCCTGGGTAAAGGATCACCATTAGTGTTAATAACAATTCCTGATAAATTTAGAATTTCACCTTCTGCCTTTTTTATTTTACCAGCAATTTGAGTTAGATCATTGTCTTCATCATTCTGTTTGCTAACAGGATAAAAAGGACCTTCATAATCGGAAGGAGTTTTTGGGAGTTTGTGTTCGGCGTGCATTTGACATCCAAAAACCAATTGAATAAAAATTATAATAATAAAAGAATATTTTAGACTATTCATTTAAGGCTCCCATAAATAAATAATTTCCTTTATTTCTAACAAGTAATTCTACAGTTTCTGTATATCTCCACGAGGGTGAAGGTGCCCTATAGTTTCTCTACCAGGCAAATAACTCTCAGCCAAGTGGTCAATTACGAGGTCCCTTTCCTCTATCTAATGATAGTATCGTTATATTCTATCTAAAATATGCTTGCCAAGTCATTTCTAAATGTTTACCTGCTTTTCTGTATATCATTACAAATGGAAGAATAACCAGTTTCTGGAGATCTTTGGATGCTCACCCTACCCTCAGTGTTGCAGATCAAATTCGAGGCGTACTTACGGACCAAGAAAATTCCGGAAAATGCACGTTTGTTTTTTAAAAAATGGTTGCGTTATTATCTTGATTTTTACCAAAAATATCATTCCACTCCCACCCAAAAAGAGAGTCTTTCTCGTTTCTTGTGTAAATTACAGGAAAAGAAACAAACTAAACAATTCTCGTCTTCGAGACGAGGGTTGTTTAGTAATACTATTGAGCGTCTTGCATCTCAGCAAATTGTTTCGTTGGTATCGGTATAATTTTCACCGCCGAATATCCTATCGACTGCCATCTGCTATGCGACATTCACCGAGCCGATCATCATGACTCCCAATACTATGAGGCCAATGAGGATCAGTTTGAGATATCCTGTGGTATCGAATTTGTTATACAAGTGAGCACCCGTCACCACCCCCGCCAAAACAAAGAGCACTGCCGCTCCAAAATGCTTGAGAACTATGGGAGTAGTCAGGCCGTAAGCTGCATGAGCCAACGCAGTAACTGCTCCACCAGCAAAGAAAAAGCCGGAAAGGGTTGCCTTGATGTCATCCTTGGGCCACCCGGTGAGAGTGGTGTAGATGATGGTCGGCGGTCCCCCGGCGCTGAATGCGCCGCTGATGGCGCCGGTGAAAAATCCTGCTATATAGGACCAGCTGCGGTGAATATTTCCGGGGTTTTGTTTGGTACAAAGCCTATACGATGCATAGGCGATCAGGAGTATACCCAACAGAATCTTGAGCAGGTTTTCATCAGCCTTTTTAAGGAAGAGGACACCGAAAAATACACCGGGCAGGCAACCGACCAGGAGCGGCATGATTTTATGGAAATCAATATACTTTCTGAGCTGCAGGGAAAGAAACAGGGTGATAACCAGGCCGTTTAAGGTGCATAGCGGTACAGCCACCTTGATATCCAGGAAAAAGGAGAGGAGCGGCAAGGCGACCAATGCTAAGCCGAAACCGGTAAGGCCTTGGGTAAGGCCGCCCAGAAAAAATATACCGCCGATTAGAAACAAGGATGTAAAAGGGATATCAGCCATGGTACTTTTGGAGAGATGAGAAGAGCCCAGAACATTTCTATGATAAAGATTTCGAACAATCTCAGACAACCTGATGTCGGGAGTTTTTTAGTTGATACCCAAAATACCAGTAAAAAAGTACTAAGGTTAGTGGAAATATACCCCTCAAGGGGGCACTGAAAATAGTCTGATTAGAAAAAACAGCAACTTTAGGCACTTTAGTGCACTTCGCACTTTAGGCACTTTTTTAATAACTCCTTGAAATTATGTTCCAAGCTCAGGAGTTCTGAATCTTTATTTCCACTAAAAAACATCCTTTAAGGCGACAGTCTCTCCATCTGTTCGGTCGGGCCGATGACAACTATGGTGTCTCCGGCTTGCAAGACGTCATCCGCCTTGGGGATAAAAGCAAAAAGTGTTTCTTCAGCCCTTTTTATGGCGATTATTTGCACGTTATATCGATTGGTCAGGTCAATTTCCTTCAGTTTTTTCCCATCCCATTTATCCACGGTGAATTCTTCCAGAACCATATTTTTATCAAAAGGAAGGTATTCAATAAAGCCGGGCTTGGCAATGCGATTGGCAAGTTGATTTGCCGCAAGGTGTTCCGGGATGATAACTTCATCAGCCCCCACTTTATGGAGCAGTTTTTCATGATCAGTATTGGTTGCCTTGACCCAGACCTTTGGGATTCCAAGTTCCTTCAAATACATGGAAATCATGGTGGAGGCGGCTATGTCGTCACCCACACTCACCAGAACATGGGAGAAGTCTTCAAGGCCGATTTGTTCCAGTGCCGCCTTAATCGTTGCATCCGCCTCATAGACCTGGGTAAATGTATCCTGGGCGAGCTTAATTTTTTCCGGGTCTGAATCAATGCCGAGAACCTCTTGTCCGAGATTCATAAGGGTTTGACCAAATTTGAAACCGAATTTTCCGAGCCCGATTACCCCGATTTGTTCTTTAGCCATAGAAATGACACCAATGTATACCAAGCCGCATTCAAATTCTAACTTTGTCCCCCTCAGGGGGGATTGAACTGAATTGGCTGCGTCGTCGGCTTCCTCGGTCCGCCGCGGCGGACCTCCGGGGCCTCCTCCTTAGCGGCCTTGTTACCTCTTTGAATGCACCTTGGTATTTTTTTAGCCGATGAGCATATTCTGTTCCGGCCATTCAAAGAGCTTTTTTCTTTGAAAACTCTGTACTGCTGATAATAACACAATTGGGCCGAGTCGCCCGATAAACATTAAAACGGTTATAATAATTTTACCCGGCACGGAGAGTTTCGGGGTGAGACCGGTGCTCAATCCCACGGTGCCGAATGCCGAGACCACCTCAAAGAGAACATCCGTAAATAGTCCTCTGGCAAGGGGATGGGGCAGGTTTCCTCCTTCGGTTATATTGAGAAGGAGGGCAGAGGAAAAGATAATCAAGCCTGCAAATACCAGTAAAATGAGGGCATTACTCATGGATTCGTTGCCTATGGCGAATTTTTTCACCACGGCCTGCTTCTGTCCCTTGATCTGGGCAACAACAAAGGCGATAAGGGCCCGGAATGTTGTTACTTTAACGCCCCCGGCGCATGAGCCCGGGGCGCCTCCAATGAACATCAGTAACATCATAATAAGCAAGGAGACATTGGTCATTTGACCGATATCCAGGGTGTTGAAGCCCGCGGTCCTGCAAGTGACGGACTGAAAAAGTGCGCTCAGGAGGGCGGTCGGCTGAGGAAGACTTCTGCTAAAACCCGTGGATTCAGCTAAATATATACAAAGCCAGCCACCGAGGATGAGAGCTGCACTGGTTGTGAGAACAACGTGCGAATACCAGCTCAGTGGTCTGATGTTGTTTTTTGGTGCTGTGACCTTGCCCTTGATAACCGTCTGCAACTCAACCAAGACAGAAAAACCTATCCCGCCAAGGATTATCAAGGCCATAAATATGAAGTTGATCCAGAGGTTCCCCTGCCAACCCACAAGACTCTCTTTATTGAGTGAGAACCCGGCATTACAATATGCAGATATGGCGTGAAAAACGGCAGAGTAAGGTGTGAAGCCCTTTTGCGAAAGGATGTATATGCATATGGCGCCAATGGTTTCAATAACAAAGGTCCACAGGACGATGCGGATAAGAAATTTACCTAAACGAAAAGCAGGATCGTGCAGGAGCGATTTTCCCACCGCAATGTGATCGGTAAGGGACACCCGCCGATGTAATAGGTAGAAAAACAGACCGGAAAAGGTCATGATGCCCAATCCTCCCAGCTGTATGAGGCAGAGAATAACGGCCTGGCCGAAACCGGTAAAATACGTGCCGGTGTCTACTAGGATCAATCCCGTCACACAGGTGGCCGACGTTGCAGTGAACAGCGCATCCACCCAGGAAAGTTCTCCCATGGAAATACTGATGGGAAGGTGGAGAAATACGGTGCCGATGAGAATCATCACCGCAAAGAAGATGATCGGCAGGGATATGGGGGGCAGGTGTTTTTTTATCGGCATGATCATTTACGAGTACATTGTATGCAAAACCATTTGACATACACAACCCTATTTCAGATAACCTGGTCTCGGCAGAGTTTTAGTTGATACCTATAAGAAGTGCCTAAAGTGCCTAAAGTGAGCTAAAGTGCCTAAAGTTAAAGGATTTATCCAATCAGAAAAGTACCATAACTCTAGGCACTTCGAACTTTAGGCACTTTTTGTAACTCCTTGAAATTACGTTTCGAGCTCCCGAATTCTGGTTTCTCATATCCCGCCTCATAATGGGGTCTTGCGGATGTCCCAACCTAACAACCTCCTTCTAAAGACGGTGGGTTGAACGAAAAGGACTGAAAGTCCGGATACGGCTTAAATAGAGCCGTTTGTATCGTGCTCGTAATCGTAATCGTAATCGATCTTCCTTTTATTATGATCAACCACCTAACTATGCTTCCTTTTCGATTACGAGCACGAGCACGAAAATAACACGTGCGAGCTAAAACTCCCTCTAAAATTCGGGAGCATTAACCTTGACTGAGACTAATAATCAGGGGTGCGGGCCGGTATTTTTTACTCAACCGCTTCATACCACATTGTGGTAGTTTTCCCTTGACAGGTGTTTTTTGTCTCTTTGATACTTATTTTATACTAGAGAAGGTTTTGATACTGAATTGTATATGGTCAAACCCTGAACCAAGGAGAAATACACCAGAAAATATGACGATAACACATGATATGAAAATCGCCGTTCTGTTGAAGGGTAGGGCAGCGTATCCATGATAAAGCCAAACCCATCATGAGGTGAGGACGGAAAGCCGTAAGCCCGCCTGCTATGGATGGCCAGGCTGCCTTGAAAAGGGCAGGTAGGCCAGTTGCATGTATATAACGGAGGTGTATGTATGACAGGGAAATCATTTGTCAACAAATCGAAAAATAAACATTTTTCTCTGACAGGAAACCCAATACAACATGATGCTGTTCTCCCTGTGCAGAGTCATGATCATGAAGAGGCCGAAGCAAAATTAGAAAAACTTGTCAACGACCTGGCCCAAGTAAAGTCGGAATTAAGGAAAGAGCGGACTGAGCGAAAGCTTCTACAAAAAAAGCTTTTCAAGGCTGAGAAACACCACTGTCTCATGTTTAATGAGATGATAAGCGGTTTTGCCCTGCATGAAATTATTTGTGATACATACGGCAAGCCGTGTGATTATCGTTTTCTTGATGCCAATCCCGCCTTTGAAAAGCTTACCGGCCTCAAGGTCGAGAACATTGTCGGCAAGAGGGTCCTTGAAGTTTTACCGGATCTAGAGCCGCATTGGATTGATATATATGGCAAAGTGGCGCTTGGCGGCAAGCCGATCCGTTTTGAAAATTACAGTGAGGAGCTTGACAGATACTTTGATGTCACCGCCTATAGCAACGAATTGGGCAAATTCGCGGTAATTTTCAACGATATAACCGAGTTGAAGCGGGCCGAAGAAGAGGTGATAAAAAGTTCTGAGAAAATTAAGCTTTTTGCCTATTCCGTATCGCATGATTTGAAAAATCCAGCCTTGGCAGTGCACGGTCTGACCAGGCTTCTTCATAAAAAGTACGGACAACTTCTTGATGAACAGGGAAAAAAACACTGCGACCTCATCCTGAAATCAGCAGAACAGATCATTGGACTTCTTGACAGGATCAATACCTTCATTTCAACCAAAGAATTGCCGATGTCCATTGAACGGGTCGATTTGCAAGATGTCCTTACCAGCATTAAGGAGGAGTATTTCCCCAAGCTTCTCTCCAGGGAAATCCGGTTTTCAATGCCGAAAAAGCTTCCGGCAATTTTTGCCGATAAATCTTCCCTTTTTCGAGTTATCCGCAACTTGGTGGATAATTCATTAAAATACGGTGGTGATAATTTAGGTGAAATATCCATCTGGCATAAGGAAACTGAGAATTTCCACATATTATGCGTTAAAGATGACGGGGTTGGCTTGAGCAAAGATGATTTACAGGCAATTTTCACTCCATTTCAGCGTAAAAAAACCTCAAAGGGGGTGAAAGGGACAGGGCTCGGTCTGGCAATCGTCAAGGAGATCGCCGGTCAGCATAAAGGCAAGGTATGGATTGAAGACGATCCCAGCGCGGGTTCGACATTCTGCATGTCAATTTCCAAAAAACTGGCAGCATGATTTTCAATTTTGGCACGTTTTGATATTTGCTGAAAATTACTAAAATTGCCGCCGGTTTTCCTGACAGCCGCATATCTCATATAATAAGATTGCGGCTGTTTTTTTTAATCATTCCAAAGTCTTTTTTTATGAATAATCTTTATAAAAATTTTCTCCTTAGGTGGTATGCAAATGTTTTAAAAATAATTTCTGATATGTTTTCCCGGTTATGCAATTATGTTCATAAGCATTTGAATTTTAATATATTTTTGGAAAAATACAAAGTATGATTTTTTCTGCTTGACATTTGTATGTGTCGAGCTGTGAAATCAAAATATATTCAGTAACAATTATTATATTTTTATCCGAATACATCCAAAAAAAGTAATCCCTCAAAAAAGGGCTGTAATAGTTTTTTACTGCCATGCACCTACTTTTAGTCGTTAGTTCCCATCCGGAAATTCGCAGACTTGGAGGATGCTGGAACAATTTGTTTCTGGATGGAAACCGGGTAGACAAGAAGCTTTGGTGGACTGTAATTCACTGATAAAGCCAAACCTTTGGGATGAGCAGGAGGCGGCAGGTCCGGGCATGCTGAGACGGACAGCGGGATTGATTTGCAGAAAGGTGACCCGGAGTGTTGTTTTAAGCGCTATGGCAGCGAATACTATGGGATAGCACAATGAGCGTTCCATCGAGGTGAGCCTTAATAAAATTTAACAAGGGAGAAGATGTGTAAAAGAGTAAAGAGGATATTTCTTTTAATTCTAAAACAAGGGGAGGTGTTTTATGAAACGGATTCATCTAATAATTGCATTGTTAGGGGTAGCTCTGGTTTGGGGAAATTTTCCTGCAGACGCAGCAGATGTGGTGCCCAATGAAATCCAACAACCGGGCACCCAGCCGATGGAGGTGCCGACACTAATACCGGCGATAGAAGATGTCCCGGGGCCTTACCAAGATAACACCTTAAACGAGGCGTGCTACAATTGCCATGAGTACGACAGGCCGGAAAGCATTGTAAAAATATGGTCGGGCAGCATGATGGCGCAGGCCGGCCGGGATCCTATTTTCTGGGCAACTATGGCCATTGCCGAACAGGACTTTGACGGCTCGGGTGATCTCTGCCTCAGGTGCCATGCTCCCAGGGCATGGTATGACGGACGATCTACACCTACGGACGGCTCTGCGGTGGCAATGGATGATGCTGACGGTGTGCTCTGCGAGCTCTGCCATAAAATGACCAACCCTGATAATTCCGAACATGTCGGTGTGCAGTTTCCTCCGTTTCTTGCGAATAATTATCAGGATCCATTCTGGATGCCTGGAGACCCTATTATCGGCTATTACGGAAGCGGCATGGCTGTGCTTTGGGGAGATGCAATGTGGCCTGATCAGAAGCCCGAGCGCCTCGGACCATACGATCCCAGAATACTGGATGCTGATCATCCGGTTATGCAATCACAATTCCATCGTGACGTTGATTTCTGCGGTACCTGTCATGATGTCTCCAATCCCGCAGTGGGTGACCTGGCCCCTAACAACGGTGCGATGGTTCCATTGCAACCAGGGACTTTCAGCGGAGCTCTCGGCACACCGGTTGAAGAAAAAGCGGCTTTCAACAACTTCCCATACCAGTACGGTATTGTGGAAAGGACCTTCAGCGAATATAAGGCCGGGGCACTGTCTCAGAAGCTTGTCTCACAGTATTCCACCCTTCCTACGGAACTGCAGGCCGGCTCTATTATGAGGGCATTTAACGCTTCCCAGCTGGCTGGAAGAGGCGGAGATTATGCAGATGGAACGCCCCGTTACTTCAGCTGCCAGACCTGTCATATACCTCCGGTAATCGGATTTGGCGATGATGACATCGGTGCGCGGCACACGGATTTTCCGCATCATGATATGCAGGGCGGCAACTACTGGATGCCTGAGGCCCTGAAGTATCTTTACAGTAAAGGTAAACTACGGCTCACGAGGGAACTTGAGCGTTTCCAGAGAGATTCCTGGGATGAAGGTGCAGCACGGGCCAAGGTGCAGCTTGAGAACGCCGCTTCCCTATCGGTGACCGGCAATGTCCTGAAAGTGGTAAATCTGACAGGACATAAACTCATCAGCGGCTATCCAGAAGGCCGGCGCATGTGGCTCAATATCAAGTGGTATGATGCCGATAACAACCTGCTCAGGGAAGACGGGGCCTATGGACCGATCGGCGTAACCGTGCCAAATCCGGCTGGCGGACCTAATGTGGCAGTGGAGTCCATTATTGATCTCCATGATCCTAACACTAAAATATATGAGGCTGCACCGGGAATCACGCAGGAGTGGGCAGCGAAGCTCATGGCCGTCAATGCAGACTTCTACGGGCCGATTGCCCTTGGCTACGACCGTTTAACCGGGGCCCCGGTAGGAACGATTGCACAATTGGCAAACGGGAACTTTGGGCCCTACAAAAAGACCTTTCACTTTGTGCTCAACAACATAATGACCCACGACAACCGCATTCCTGTCTACGGTATGAGCTATGACGAATGTAAGAAGAGAAGCTGTCTGCCGGTCCCGGATGACCAATATGGAGACCCGGGTATGGGTGGTACATTTAACTACTGGGATGAAGTCACCCTGAATCCTCCTGCAGAAGCGACATCTGCAACCATTGACCTTCTTTACCAGACCACGAGCTGGGAGTATATCCAGTTCTTGTACCTGGCAAACGATGGCTCTGTTTCCTTCCTTGCCAATGACGGCATGGTAATGCTTGAGGCATGGTTGAACACAGGCATGTCATTTCCTTACACTATGGCTTCAACGACATGGGGCAATGCATCGCCACCACCACCGACCTGCACGCCCACGGAGAATCCTGAAGTGACCTGCAATGACAATGTTGACAATGACTGCGATGGTCATACCGACAGTAATGACCTTGACTGTCAGGCACCTCCACCTCCGCCACCTCCACAGCAATGCAGTGACTACACTGACAGGGAATCCTGCGAAGATTCACCGTTAGATTGTGATTGGAGTAGGAGAAGAAGAATATGCAGACCTGATTAAAAAGAGATCGGGATTTAAAGCAAATGAGAATGGGGCTGTCACATAAGGGATGGCCCCTTTTTTTATTGTTAATATATTTTCGTCTTCATTATCGTGTGCAGAGGTGCATACTATTGTGCCTCCACGGATTTTCCCCTTCCTTTTTTTGGCAGCCGAATAGTGAAAGAGGTGCCCTTGCCCTCTTCACTTTCCACAGAAATCGTGCCCTTATGGTTCTGGATCGTTCTGAGGGTAAAGGTGAGTCCAAGGCCCGGGCCATAGATTTTGGAAGAGAAAAATGGATTAAAGATATTTTTTATCTGATCGCGGGAAATTCCTTTGCCGCTGTCAGCTATCGTAATTTCAAAATAGTCGCCACTCACGCCGGTGGTTATTACCAGATTCCGTATCTCTCCATCCATGGCCTCAATGCCGTTTTCAATAATATTGGCAAGCGCCCTGGTAAGATTTTCCACATCCACGGGAATCAGGGCGGAGCTTTCCATGAAATGGGTGGTTACGGCAATGTTGTTTTTTCCAATGTTCTTTATATTTAGATCCAGAGCATTTTGCAGAATCTCATTGATATTGGCAGGTTCCATATAGGATAAAGCGGCACTTTTCAGACCGACCAACTCATTGACCATTTTTTCGAGTACCGTCACATTCTGGAGTATTGTTTCAAGGTATTTTCTGTTGGCATCCCCCTCCGGGAGGCTCTTTTTGACTCGTCTGGCGAAGCCGCCGATGGCAACTAGGGGATTGCGGATCTCATGGGCTATTTCATCAACCATCTGATCCAGGGCTTCGGCTCTTTCTCTATCAGCAAGTTCCTTCGTGGCGGCGCTTTTAGTGAGAAGGGATCTGATCCGGGCTGAAATTTCTTTGTAGTCAAAGGGTTTGGTTATGTACATGTCAGCGCCGATGTCCAAGCCTTTCACTTTATCTGAAATATCGCCTTTTGCAGTGAGCATGAGAATGGGAATATGTTTGGTCGAATCTTCAGATTTCAGCCTCTTGCAAACCTCATAACCATCGAGCTTGGGCATCATAATATCGAGCACAACTACGTCAGGGGAGCAGTCTTTTATCTTTTTCAAGCCCTCCACGCCGTCATAGGCCTCAAAAGTTTCATAGCCTTCTGAGCGCAGCCTTTTTTTCAAAAGTTCCACCGTATCCACGGTGTCGTCTATTATGAGTATTGTGCTTTTCCTCTTCATTATTTGAGGAACAACTTTATCTGGTTGGGGAGTTCATGGATATTGATCGGTTTGGGAATATAGCCCTCGCAGCCGGCCTCCAGTGCCTTCTCTCTATCACCCTTCATGGCATGTGCCGTAAGGGCTATTATCGGGATGTCTTTAAAAATTTCCTGGTTTTTCAGTCTTCGGGTCACTTCATAGCCGTCAATCTTGGGGAGCGAAATATCCATCAGGATAAGATCCGGTCTTTCAACCGGTACTTTTTCCAATGCTTCCTCCCCGTCAATGGCTTCAACAATTACATACCCTTTAGCTTTAAGGATTTTGAGGACCAGTTCACGACTGTCCTGATTGTCATCCACAACCATTATTTTTATGTTGGTTTTTTCTTTTTTCATAATTATTCTGAAACGTTATATTTTTTTTAAGGTGCTGGTCAGCTCATCCAACAACTCTTTTTCTTGCAGGATGCCTTTATTGAGAATGGCCTTGATTCTTCCGTCAAGTTTTTCAATGTCTTCTTCACTCAAGTCTTTCTGGGTGATTAATATCAAGGGAATGGATTTCGCCTTCACGTCTGATTTGATGTATTCGATGACGTCAAAACCATTGGTGTCAGGCATTATAATGTTAACAACAATAAGGTCCGGCCGTGAGTGCTTAATGGATTGCACGGCCTCAAGATTAGAGCTTGCTGTGGTAATCTGATACCCTGCTTCAGCAAGCACATTGCCGATCCGTTCTACACTTTCAGCTTCATTGTCTACCACAAGCACCTTTTTTATGAGAGCTAATTTTTCTAAGTTCTTAAGCTTTTGTAACAGAAGATTTTTGTCAATGGGTTTGACAATGTATTCTGCCGCCCCCAGCCCGAAGCCGAGCTTTTTTTCATCGATAATGGAGAGAATGATGACAGGTATGTCTTGCGTTTCAGGTGTTTTTTTAAGTTCCTGCAGGACCTGCCAGCCGTTTTTCTTAGGCATCATGATGTCCAGGGTAATGGCAACAGGATGAATTTCCTTTGCCTTCGTAACAGCCTCATCTCCACTCAAGAGGCCCACAACTTTATAGTCGCTACCAATTGATTTTTGGATGATATCAATCACCTCAGGATTGTCATCAATTGCAAGAACTGTTCTGGGTGCCGACGCATTTTCAGCCAATATTTCCGGTCTGGTGGAATTGTATTCGTCCAAGACCTGATTTTCAATGATCTCGCATCCTTTGCAGAATTCCACTTTTTCCGGACAAGCAGCTATTTGCATGCCTTTGCAATGGGTGCCGGAGATCAACCAGCAGCGGTGTTCCGAACTGCCGTAGGCCGGACAACTGGTCTGGCCGCAATGCACGTATTCCCAACATTTTATGGATTTTCCAGCATAATGCGGTTCTTTCATGAACAGCTTCACCGGCTTGTCGAAGTATTTTGCCAGCTCTTCCGCCATCATCGGTTCCAGGATGGGCTCCAAGGGTTTTTCCAGGATTTCTTTTCTAGCCGGCAGAGTAAAAAAGAAGCGGCTCCCTTTGCCGAATTCGCTCTCGGCCCAGATCACCCCTTTGTGCAGGACCACAAGTCCTCTGGCGATACTCAAACCCAGGCCGGTGCCTTCATATTGCCGGATTGTCGATATATCGATCTGGCTGAATTTGTCAAAGAGCTTTGCGATGTCATCTTCTTTTATGCCAATCCCGCTGTCCTCTACGCATATCTCTATAAACAAGGGTTCCTCGCCCGGACGAATGCCCCGATTTGAATGTTTGGCACTGATGGTAATGCCACCTTTATGGGTAAACTTGATGGCATTGGACAGCAGATTAATGATTATTTGCCGTATTTTATCCTCATCCACAAAAAGTATGGGGAGAGTTTCTTCTATATCAAGAGAGAGGGTAAGGCCTTTCTGGGCAATGGGTGTTTCAAAGGTGAAGACGATTGATTCAATCAAGATTTTGATGTCAGTCTCTCTAAGGTCCAGTTCAATCTTACCCGACTCAATCTTGGACATATCGAGTATGTCGTTTATCAACTGCAGGAGGTGCCTGGCATTATTCACCACCTTGCGTAGACTTTTTTCCTGTTCTGCGTTAATCTCTCCGTCTACCCCATCGAGTAGGAGGTCCGTATAGCCGATGATGGAGTTCATCGGGGTTCTCAGTTCATGGGACATGTTGGCCAGGAAGGATGATTTGAGCCGATCCAGTTCTCGTAGTTCCCTGTTGGCCCGTTCGAGAAGAAGGGTTTTTTCCCGCAGCATCATGGTCCTTCTTGCCACTTCAAGTTCAAGCTCTTTGCTGAATGAGGAGATTTTTTCGTAGAGTTTTTCAAGATTGGTCAGCATCAAATTGGTATGATGGGC
Source organism: uncultured Desulfobulbaceae bacterium (assembly GCA_945787445.1). Classification (GTDB taxonomy): domain Bacteria; phylum Desulfobacterota; class Desulfobulbia; order Desulfobulbales; family CALZHT01; genus CALZHT01. Next base: position 30,824 of record CALZHT010000046.1, on the reverse strand, counting down.
GATTTCATCCATGACCTCGTTTTTTTCAGTAACTTCGGCCCTGACTTTAAGATTGCCGTCCGAGGCCTGCGAGAGAATGACAAGTAAGTTTTCCGCCCGATTTTCCAAATATTTCCGGTGTTCCTCCTCCCTTTCCGCAATCTGCTTGATATATCTGAGCCGCTCAGCCTCAAGCACATCCGTAATATCCCTGCATATCTCTACCCCGCCGAGCAGGGTGCCTTGGGCATCTTTCAGGGCGCTGGCGCTGGCCATCAGCGGTATTTTCCTGCCTTCACGATGGTTCATGGTGACCCTGATCCCTGCCACCGGTCCGCCGGTTTCAAAACAGTATTTCACCGGGCAGGTGGTTTCACAGAGATCACTTTGAAAAACCTCATGGCAGGTCAGTTTTCCTTCCGCCTCCTCTTTGCTGTATCCGGTAAGCTGAGCACATGCTTCATTCATATAGGTGATAACCATATTGGTATCCACCATGAAAAGGGGATCGGCAATGGCCACTTTCAGGCTGTTGGCATATTCGATCTGGTTTTTGATGCTGCCGACCATGTAATTAAAGGAGTTTCCCAGGATGCCGATGGAATCTTTCGTTTTAACATCCACGGAGACGGTCATGTCACCCTTGGCAAAACGATCCGCTTTGTCAGCCAATTCCGTCACCGGCTTGGTGACGAGTTTGGCGAGCAGGAAGTAAATTATGGAAACAATGGCGCCGATGCCGATAACACTGATAATAATAGTTTGGTTCCGTAATGAAGCGATGGCGGCATAGGTTTCATCGGTAGCCTGTCTGACGATCATGCCGCCCAGCACTTTCCGGGAGGAGCCATGACAATGATGGCATCCCTTTTCGTTGGCCATCATGTGGATGGTGACAAGATACTTTCTGCCGTCTTCTTCTTCTTCAAAGGATTTTTCATAGTGGGGATCACCGGTTTCAATCAAATAGGTTAGGGCATCCAAGGCCTTCTGGTTGTGGATGAGTTGTGATACCTGGGTGTCAATTCTGTCTTCATGGGTGGCGAATATGATCCTCTGGTTATAATCGCAGATGGTAATTTCAGCATCGTGCAGGGATTCTCGAACTTCCAGGAGTTGGGTCTTTACGGAAGGGCTGTCGCCGACCGACATGGGATGCTTTATGCCGGCATAGGCAAGGTATTTTAATTCCTTGCCAAAGGTCGTCATGCGCGCTCGAATTTCTTCTTGTTGGCGGACCAGGCTGAGGTTGATCACCACCACCATGACAATGGCGACGCCAATGGTCAGCGCCACTAGAATCTTGAGGCTTAAGCGACTTCGCAATGCGTCCAGCAGGCTATACATTTCAATGCGCCCCACCGCGGATCAAGGGCTTATATCTGAAAGCCTTGACCCGTTCCGAAATATGACATTGCTTGCAATCTTCCGTGGTTAGCTCTCCCTTGATATCGTGTTTGGCCAGTGTTTTTGTATGCAGGCTGCCAGGGCCGTGGCACACTTCGCAACCAGCATTTTTTAAGTGGGGAGTTTCTTCGGCACTTATAAAGCCACCGGGTTGACCATGGCCGGTCGTGTGGCAGGAATAGCATTTTTCGATTTCTTCCCTGGTCAATCCCCTCTCCAGTTTGATGATGCTTTCGTAGGATCTGCTTTTTTTGGCGTATGCCGTAAAACTTTTATATTCGTTCGGGTGACACTCTCTGCAGGCTTCAGAACCAATATATACAGATTGCGGATCAGCAGTTTGCGCAATGCAGGGCAGGATGGAGAATATAAATATAGTTGTTAGGGTTGTCCGGGAAATTTTCTTGGAGAATAAAAGGAGAAATGATGCCATACGCCACCTCTTGCAGAAAGGAAATGAATGGCGTCAGGATAGAGGAGCGGCGTATAGAAATGGAAACAGACCGCTTTCCATGACGACGTAAAATTAAAGAATCAATATGTTTACAGTTTATATTTATAGGATGGAAAGGACTTCCCGGGAATGTCAAACAAAAAAACGTATAAGGCAATCAAATAAAAATATATGATTGATGAATGGACCTTCTCTGACAAATTTTAGACCTATAGTATCCTTGATATTTGTAATATGCTTGTTTTGTTAAAGAACGCCTTTTTTAAGCCGCAGAATATTGTAAAGCGAAAAAAGGTTTCATGGATGGAAAATTTCACTTCCAGGATGGTATTTCGTCAATTCATCCGAAATTTAGGCAGTTATATTCTTTCACATGGTGCCTGGCATAAAAACATTGCCTAAATCCTTAAGCATAATTTATAAGTCATGAACGTAAAGGGCAGTCACATCTGCAATCTTGTCATGTCTGCGTAGTGTAAATGAAACATGATTCATACTAATGGTAAATGCTTCATTTCTAAGGTTTACGAGGTTTCATTTTTGTCATTTTCTTTATAAAAAAATATGGGAAATAAATGAAGTCAGTAACCACCGGCAGAGCCGGTGGTTGCCGATTGTTTCAGTGCAAGAGGATTAACAAAAGTATAGATGCCATTAACAGATGAGGTGTGATACATGCCGATATATGAGTTTTATTGCCAGGCCTGCAACACGATATTCAATTTTTTTTCCAGCCGGATAAACACGGAAAAAATTCCGCAATGCCCTCGATGCAGCAGGGACCTCAAGCGTCAATTGTCCACCTTTGCCACCATAGGCCGGGCCAAGGAAGAGGGTGATGAAATGTTGCCTGATCTGGATGAGGCGAAAATGGAAAAGGTTTTGGGAGAGCTTGCCCGGGAAGCGGAAGGGATCAATGAGGATGATCCCCGGCAGATGGCGAATGTCATGCGTAAATTTACTGAAAAAGCCGGCCTGCATCTCAAGGATGAAATGAAAGAGGCCATTGCACGCATGGAAGCAGGGGAGGACCCTGAAAAGATCGAACAGGAGATGGGCGATATCTTCGAAGGGGAAGATCCCATGGCCTTGTTTGCCAAGAAGGCAAAAAAAGGATCAGCTTCCGGGCAACCTCTGTATGATAAAACTCTATATGAGCTTTGATAGTTTATCTTAGATATTGTTATGTTTGAGCAGATAATTTCCGGGTTAAAGGAAGGAAGAATGCCTTTGAGGCCGCAATTGAAAATGTGGCTTGATGTGGCGGTCACCAAAAAGCTCGGTGTTTTGAAACAACCCTATCTTTTTTGGCAAAGTGACCATAAAATTAATCCTTCGGCAGCCCATTTGCTTTGGGCGGCGATTCTCTTGGAAGATCCCGATGCAGTGCAAATGGTCAAAGGAATTATAACCACTGAAATGTCTGAAGGCGTCGCGGCCGGCGCGGGCAAAGGCAGCAGCAAAGATATCGCAAATGCTGTTGATACATATGTGGCCTCGCTGGTTGAAGAGTTCTTGGGATTTGGACCGGATGAGTCTTTTCGTAAAGAGCTGGTCCGGAGGGTGGATACGGCTTTTTTGGTGGCATGAGCAGAGATGTGGGAAGAAACAAAACACACCTAAGCTTGAATCGAAATTTCGAGGGATACTAAAAAAGTGCCTAAAATGCCTAAAGTGCGAAGTGCCTAAAGTTAATGGAAATATCTTAATAGAAAAAAATAGCAATTTTAGGCACTTTAGTGCACTTCGAACTTTAGGCACTTTTTTGCGCTGGTATTATTGGTATCAACAAAAAATCCACCAAGATCAGGTCATCTGCACCGCGGTTTTTTTTAATTTTTCATGCGCACATGATGTTTGATTCTGCTTGATGGAGAAAAAAAATGGCGAAAAAACAAACCTATGAGCAATTGGAGCAGCAGGTTACATTGCTGCAGGAAAAGCTAGCTGCAAAGGAAAGCTTTAGCGATGCGTTAACGTATTGCAAAGAACGATTCATGATGCTGGTGGATCAATCGCCCATGCCTATTCAAATTCATGGTGTTGATGGCGTCATGCACCAGGCGAATAGGGCCTGGCAATCCTTATGGGGCGTCAATGCTGAAGAGGTTGTTGGAAGATTCAATATACTTGCCGACGAGCAAGCCAAACAGCAAGGGATCCAAGCTATTTTTGATCAGGTCGGCAAGGGAGAGGCCATTGCCCTGCCTCCATTCGAATATGATCCCTCACAATCCGGGTGTCAGGGCAGTAAACACTGGGCCCGTTCTCACGTATACCCCTTGAAAGGTGATGACGGTACGGTGCAGGAAGTATTGATATTGCACGAAGACATTACGGAAACTAAGCAGACCGAAGAGCGGTACAATATTTTTGTGGAAAATACCAACGAGGCCATAATAGTGGTACAGGATGGCCTTGTAAAATTCTTTAATAACAAGGCTTTGGATATCGCCGGCTATCAGGAAGAGGATTATAGTGATAAACCATTTGTCAATTTTGTCCATCCTGACCACCGTCATGAACTGGCAGAACGGCACCGATTACGGGTACAGGGTAAACAAGTGCCCAGCTTCTATCAGACAAAGATCATTCATCAGGATGGTCATTCCATCTGGCTGCAGCTTAATGTGACCCAAGTTGACTGGGAGGGAAAGCCGGCCAGCCTGGCTTTTATTTATGACATAAACGAACAAAAGAAAGCTGAGGATGAGTTATACAGATACCGCGATCATCTTGAAGAACTTGTGCGGGAACGGACTGCAACCTTGGAAAAAGTGAATAACCAACTGCGTCAGGAGATAGAAGAGCGTAAACGGATCGAAATGGATTTGCGGGAAAGCGAAGAAAAGTTCCGCACCCTTTTCAGCTTTTCGCCCCAGGCTGTCAGTGTGACCGACCTTTCAACCGGCAAATTTGTGGATGTAAATGAAAACTTCTGCAGTTTGTCAAAGCTTTCGCGGCAGGAAATCGTCGGCAAGTCCACGGTTGAGTTGGGTTTCTATTCAGAAAAGGAACGAGCGAGAATTATAGAGGAACTGGCGCGGTCAGGTGAAGTGGATGGCATAGAAATGGATTTTTCCATAATAGATGGCTCCAAACGTAAAGGTCTACTCTTTGCTAAACTCGTCCAGGTGAAAGAAAAAAATTATGCTTTGGCCCAGGTCCAGGATATTACAGAGCGGAAACAGCTGGAAGCAAGTCTCCGGCAAGCGAGGAAAATGGAGGCCATTGGTACGCTGGCAGCTGGGATTGCTCATGACTTTAATAATATCCTTAATACCATATACGGCTATATCCAGGTCCTTATGCCGACGGTTCCGCTGGAGAGCCCGGTCCGCCAGCACTTGCAAGGTATTGATACCGCTAGTAAACGGGCTGCTGAAATCGTCAAACAAATATTGACCTTCAGCCGGCATAGCGAGCAGACCAAGCAGCCCCTGCGTCTCCAGTCATTGCTTGCTGAAGAGATACAGCTGTTCCGGCAGACCGTTCCCGAGGCAATTGAAATCCACGAGCAAATCAACAGAGAATGCGAGATGATCCTGGCGGAAGGTGCGCAAATCGGTCAGGCTGTTACGAATCTCTTGACCAACGCCGTTCATCCAGGCACCGGGCAACCCCATCCCAACATGGCTTTTGGGCGATACGCTCAACTCACGATTAGCGATACCGGTCACGGCATGGATAAGGCCACGATGGAACGGATTTTCGAGCCTTACTTTACCACAAAAAATCTTGATGAAGGGACCGGCCTGGGATTGGCGATTGTGCATGGCATTGTTGAGAACCACAACGGTTTTATTATTACCAAAAGCAATGCGGATACGGGTACGCGGTTTGATTTGTTTTTTCCGATTCATGTTGAGCAGTATGATACACCTAAAGAAGAAAAGGACAGGGTGGTGATAACAAGGAACAAGGCCCGTATCATGCTGGTGGATGATGAAAAGATGAGCATCGAGGTGTGGGAGATCGCCCTGGAACAAGCCGGTTATCAAGTGTATGGATTTGACAGCAGTCCCGAAGCCTATGCGGCCTTTGAAAGAAGTCCGACCGATTTTGACGTGGTAATAACCGATTATCGTATGCCGCATTTGAATGGTATTGAACTGGCTGAGAAGATGCTGGCAGTTCGGCCCGACATCCCTATTATTATGACCACCGGCTGGAATGATCTGCTGAATGAGAATGAGGCGAGAGGTGTCGGTATTCAGGAATTGCTCAGCAAACCACATAAAATTGAAGACCTCTGCGAGGCCATTGACCAATCCCTAGCTGGTCTTCAGAGGGGGTGATTCTGCGGTGTGATGTTTAATTCGTTCCATCCGGAAAGTCGCAGACTTGGAGGAAGCTGGAACAAGTTGTTTCCAATTCGGAAACTGACAATTTTGCGAAAGGTCAAGGAAATCAAGGAATTGGGCGGAGACGTACTTGAGTACGTCGCACAAGCAATTCCGCAGATCGACGCAGAGATTACGAAAAAGGGGCGTTTCCGGATGGAAACTAATTAGATTCCAACCGGAATATGGTAAATGGACCGCTGGGTTTGTCCCTCTGGTGAATACGGGCCGTGGTAAAGTACAGGATGTCGCCGGGCCCCAGTGCGAAACTGTCCGGCCAGGAGATACATTTATCCTGAATTACCGTTTCAACCATGCTGCCGGGCCGGACCCTGCGGATGGCACTGTGCTCCAGGGCCGAGATATAGATATTGTTGTCCGTCCCGTAAAATAGCCCGTCGCTGGCACCGGACTCAGCCACCTTTTCTACCCGATTTACCAATTCATCAGCACTCAGCAGCCTGTCACGGAGATCAGCAGTGGCAATGCGGTACATGGTGCGGCCGGTCAAGGCCTGATAGTAAAGCCAATTGCCGTCGTTACTCAAGGCAATGCCATCAGCATGCACCCGAGGTCTGTTGCCGCCCATGAGCCATGGTTTGCCTTCAATGGTCAGCAGGATATCTTCCGCCTGAGTTGAGGAATGATTGTCCAGCAGGCGCCGTCCCTGGCCGCTGGCCAGATTGAGGATCACCAGCGCACCATTACCCGAGTCGGTCATATAGACCGTATCAGTATCCAGGTCCACCCGCAAATCATTAAGGTAACTGTCAGGTTTGGCAATTTCCGGTCCGAATCTATAGGTGCGGATCACCGTATCGCTGGATAGATCGACGACAAAAAGCTTGGGGCCGTCCTGCACCACGCCTTCGAAGCGGGGATTGGCCGGATCCAGAATCCATAAACGGTTTCTGGCATCTACAAACATGGCCTGCACACAGACAAAGTGATTCCGAGGTGATTTGTCCGGCTGCCAGGAATTGAGCACCTCATTGGGATAAGGCAGGACCGTACCGTCTTGTTGCAATTCACCTACTGCAAAGGGCTGAGAAGCTGACCAGAGTGGAAAGTTCACAAAGATGCGGCCCTCCTGCGACACGGCGAGACCGGTCCAGCGCCGTTCTGATCTTGCCACCTCGATAAGTTGAATTTTTCCGGGTGTAAGCCATGTTTTTTGCATGGCGCATCCGGCAACAGAAAGAATAATGAGTGTCATAATAATGAGGTCAACTCTTTTCATGCGCGGCTCCTCCGGAGGCAATTCATTTTGGCCCGAATAGCCTTTTTAGCAATTCAGTAGTGCGCTTTGCAGGATCCCGGCGTATAGCCGCTTCTTCCTGGGCAATATAGTAGAAAATTCCTCCCATTCCTTTTTCAACCACATAAGTTGTTAAATCCGCCTTCACATCAGGTACAAAAGGAAGAGATTGATATTGTCCCATAACGTTATCATAAGCTTGAACTGCTCCTACCTGTGACAGGCTTTGTTCTACAATAGGGTGCATCTCCTTGGCCAGCAATGGCGTCATTTTTCCCTGGAAATATTGGGTTGCGGCATCTTCAGGGCCTTTATAAATGGCCATGGCATCCTCAAATGTCATTGCAGTGATTGCCTGTAAAAATATTGTTTTGGCCCTTGGCGTTGCTGCTTCTGCGGCCCTGTTGAGTTTGAGCTCGAGGTCATCAAGTAAATTGGCCATGCCGATGGTACTGAGCATATTTTTCACGGTGGTAAATTCTTTGGGCAGAGGGATGTGGATAGCGGGGTCCGCTTTGAAACCGTCACGGCGACCGAGTTGACTCACAACATTTGTGGTGCCGATGCGGAGAGCATCTTTAAATGCCTCGCCGATTTCACCGATAGTAAGTTCTTTTTTCCCTTTGCCGTCGCCAAGTGTGGTAAAAATTTTTGCTCCTTCCTCCAACCAGCTATTTCCCGTCGAAGTTGAACACGATGATAAAGAAAAGGTGATAAGAACTATTCCGGTAAGAAAAAGAAGAACCTTAACGAAATTTTTGCCAGTCGAATCCATGGAAATACTCCCAATCTTTATTAAGGTTAACGAAAGCGATAAGGGTATTCGTTCCGTCCTCAATAGTGTTAACAACTAAACACCCTAACCAAGTATAGTAGAAATTATTTTCCAAAGTATACGGGGGCAATCAAAGCAATGTCAAAAAAAAGTGATTGTTCGAATAAATTAATGGTGGACGAATCCTTACTCCAAAAATAAAAACAGTGTTTACATATGATTAAAAATCCAGATCTGCCCCAACTACAGTGCGAAGTTTATAATCATTGACTTCAAGCCAGTTGTCGCCTTTTAACGACACCAATAATTAACGTACTTTCAATACATTACTCCATGGATATGTTTCTGTTGTCGTTTTCTTACGACAAAAAAGAGGGTATTTAGATATAATGCCACGGCCAATAAAGGGCTATATATTTGAATTCAAATGGAAAATATAATTTGGCACGGGAGTTGCTAAATTCACTACCATCTGCCGCGATAAAATGAATAAATGGAACAATAAAGAAAAAAGTTTCTATAAAGTTTCTATATATTGAGGAGGGGTAACGATGAAAACTATTATGAGTAAGGTTTTAACTGTATTGATGGTGGTAATGATGGCCGGTGTAGCATACGCCGGCTCAAATGTCGAGAAACCCACGCTCGAGACTCTTGATGCTGATAAAAATGGCTTTATCAGCAAAGAGGAAGCCGCCACTTCGGACAGTGTTGCCAAGCTTTTCGACGAGGCAGATGCCAACAAGGATAAGCAACTGGACAAGTCTGAATTTGTTACGATAGCAAGCAAGCTCGGGAAGTAACACAATTCTCATGTTCCTGTGGCAGATAGCATGGGAAGAGTTATACGCGGGGCGGGGTTGTACAATTGAAATTTCAACTGTGCAACCCCGTTTCTTTATCTCATTACACCGGGGTACATGGCTGGAATATTTGCCTTCCGGATGTTGGCATAAATGTAGTTTATAAGATCATTTAGCCATGAGATCAACTGGTTGATTTTCTAGGCCTTACATAAAAATTTTAGCGTATCATTCAGAGAGAGGAGGAGTGTAATGCGTCAAAGGATTGTTACCTTAGCGGTAATCATGTGTCTTACTATTCCCGCCTGGGGATGTGTGGCAAAAAACAAGTATCTCAAGAAAGAAGGGGAGGCCAAGACTCTGGCTGATAATCTTCAGTCCCTGCAGCAGAAATATGACGACCTTGTGAAAGAAAAAAACGGCTTGCAGCAGATGTATGACGGACTTGTAAAAGAAAATCAAGGCTTGCAGAAAGATATTGCGGGTAAGCAAAAAACCATCGCCGAGCAGCAAGCCCAAAAAAGGGCTCTGGAAAGAGAGAAGGAACAACAGGCCAAGAAAATGAGCGGTACCTACGAAGCCTTGCTGGCCAAGATGAAGGATGAAATTTCCAAGGGCGAGGTAACCATATCGGAACTCAAAGGCAAGCTGACCGTGAACATGGTGAACTCCATCCTTTTTGATTCAGGCAAGGCCGAGGTAAAAAGTGAAGGTCTGGAGGTGCTGAATAAGGTCGTCGGTGTCCTGAAAGAAGTTTCCGATAAGGCAATAAAAATTGAAGGGCATACCGACAATGTGCAGATCTCCGGAGGCCTGGCTTCTATATATCCCACCAACTGGGAACTGTCAGCAGCACGCGCCATCAATGTCACAAAGCATCTGCAGGAAAAAGGGATTGATCCTTCATTTCTTACCGCGGAAGCGCATAGTGAGTATAGTCCAGTGGCAGATAACAACTCGGAAGAGGGCAAGGCAATGAACAGGCGGATAGAAATCATCCTGGTTGCCAGAAAGTAAAAGTACTATTTCGGTTTTTCCATTTCTGCAGAGCGTGTATGGCTCGGAGCAGTTCATATATAAGGGCAGGCGTCAGTCTGCCCTATTTTTTTGACCGCTGCCCGGAAAATTTTGCAAGGCCATTACCCCACCCTGAGAAATTGTGTTTTTCCCGTATTTCTAACCTTTTCGGCCATGAGACTTTTTCGGTATGAGCACTTTTACCACCCCAAAATACAGTATTTCCCCCATATGCCACTCACCAATCATGCCGTACCATTTTTACAGGCAGAAAAAATTTTTAACTAATTGGTTTTAAAAGGAACAGTATTTTCAGGTGATTGTATACAGTAAGGAAATCATTTCAGTGAATGGTGCTATTTTATATCCATTACATTGAGCGGTTTGTCTGTGCAAAGAGCCCGTAAAGGGGGAATACTTATGAGAAATGGTAAATTTTTTATTGTCATTCCAATAATAATCTTCCTTGCCATCCTTGGCAGTGGTTGTGGCAGTAACGATGACGCGGCTACTACTGTCGACAGGGCTGTTAATGCCATGGGCGGCCAGGTTACCCTGCAATCTGTAGATACCCAGTTGATCGTAACGGCCGGCCAGCGATTCGAGCCGGAGCAGACGGTCACCCCGGGTGATACGCCGCGAAATGTTTCGGATTTTCAGTTGACCCAATCATGGGACATTGGAAACAACCGTTTACGCCTTGATTGGCAATGGAATATTCTTTATCCCTTTCCCGGCCCTTTGGCATATGCCGATGTCATGGATGGCCAGATCGGTTTTGTCGACGGTCCGGACAGCAATAACTCGCCGCCGCAAGCTCCTATGGAATCCGTGCGGGTGGCCACCCTCCGCAAACTGCACCGCCTCACCTCACCTTTGTTTCTTTTGCGTACTGCCATTGAAAATCGGGCGGTTGTTGAGATCCGGCCGGATGAAAATTTTCAGGGCAAGCTGCATCATGTTATTGGACTGCCGGATGCAGTCAGTCCCATCCGCATTTTTCTTGATGCGGCAACCCTCCTGCCCACCAAAGCGGATACCATTGAGGATGATCCCTATTTCGGTGACATGCTGATGGAAGCAATCTTTGCGAACTGGCAGCAAGTGGGAGGAGTGATGGAGCCTTTTACTCTAACCGTGAATATCAACAACATTACCATCCATACCGAAACCCGTTCGAACATCCAACACAATGTTCAGTTCCAGGCCGGCATTTTCGATATTCCGGCCAACATGCAGACGCCTTTCGATGCGGCAGACGCGGCCCGAGGTGAAATAAACTCCCAATGGTTCGCCAGATTTCAGAGTATGGGGCTGCCAACATATACGGATCAGTCGCAAACAGTCGTTTTTACTGAGGTGCTGCCAGGGGTAGCGCCAGGAGTGTTTCATGTGACCGGCGGCTCCCATCATAGCTTGGTCGTTGAAATGGCGGACCACCTGATTGTGATAGAGGCGCCATTATATGAAGAAAGATCGCAGGCGGTGATTGCCGAGATTGAGGCAAGATTTCCTGGAAAGCCAATCCGCACTATCGTTGCCACTCATTTTCACTTTGACCATGGCGGCGGCATTCGAGCATATGCAGCTAAAGGCGCGGATCTGGTGGTCGGGGCGGACAGCGTTTCTCGTTTTCGGGTCATCCTGGATACACCCCACACCCTGAAACCTGACGCCCTGCAGAACAATCCTCGGGTTGCCGACATTGCCCCTGTAACCTCATTCCCGTTAAATTTGACTGACAACATCAGAAACGTCGATATCTATCCGGTCACCAACTCCCACTCATCTGATCTGGTCGTTGCTTATCTACCGCAGGCAAGACTGCTCTTTGTCAGCGATATTTTTAATCCGAGTGGAGATTTCGCCGCCGCCGATCTGCCCCCTGAGTTGCTCGCAACAATCCAGCAATTCAGTCTTGATGTGGGTTTTATTGCCGGCGGCCATGGTGTTTTTGCCACAGCAATACCGGGTCCCTGAGTCGAATTTTCAGGATCACCATTTATCCGCAGGAGAAATAGCCATTGCCTGTCGTAAGGTAACTATCTCGCCAAGATGATAGGCATTGTGATCGGCGACCAGCAGTATTTCCCGGAAAACAGTATAGTCCCTGGCATGGGGAATCGGAGCAAAAAAGTCTGTGGACGGATCAGCGACCAAATTCTGGACCGCCTCAAGATCTGCGCGAAACTGAGCGATGGTCTGCTGCCATTGTGGCTCCTGGGCTTCTTCCTCTTCCGGAGGCCAGTATCCGCTCGGATAGTCCGGTGAAACATGCGCCGGATTCCTTATGAATTCCAGAATATCCCATTGCACGATCCGCATATGTTCGAGTAAATGCCAGAAGGTATAGGAGAAATTGACCGCCTTCCGGTTAATGTATTCAATCGGAAATCCAGTCAGCGCCTGGCTGAAGTTCATGTGGGCGTTGCCGCCGTTCAATAAGGCGAGCACTTGCTCACGCATTATCTTTTCCGTATCCATGGCGTAATCTCCCTTTAGATAAAAAATACGTTGCATGCCTCGCGGCTTTGCGTGAGAAAAACAGTCTTTTACGCAGGCCAAATGTCGGAGCGTCCCTTCAACGGCCAATACTTCTTATTCACCTAAGGCATTATAATCCGAAAAATAATCCTTTTTCCCTCTATGAAAAGCATCGACATGATCTTGCGGAGAGTTCAGGAAATCGAGGACGCCATCCGAGGAGTAGACCACTTCCCCTTTTTTCGGTGATACCAGGTTGAGGTTCTTCCACCTGGTGCAGTAGTATCTGATAATATCCGGCAGTTCAGTATAAATGGTCAGTTCTGCATTGGGATCCCCATAACTTGATTTTTGAAGTTTCTTCGAAGATAAGACCTGGGTTTTGAAGAAATACTCCAAAAACATCAATTCCGCCGGCATGCGGGCAATTAAGCCGATGCGGCTCAATCGCCTCATCAGAAAATTCAGACAGGACATGCCGAAATTCACCATGGGATAAGGGACATATATTTCCTTTGGGAAACTGAGTTCAAGATACGATTTAATGGCGAGAATAATCTGACTCAGCTCAACCGGATTCCGATCCACAAAATTATATGTCTGGCCGGAAAACTCATCACGATGTTCTAAAATATAATGCACAAAGGGTGGGATTTTCTTGGTGTTAGAATAGGAATGCATCACTCCCTTCTTGGTCATCATGAACGGCATTGCTTGATCGACAACGGAAAACAGCAACCGGTGGAAACCCTGGATTTTGTGATCGTGTTTCCCGTAGACCACGCCAAGCCGGATGATGGTGCAATCAAGTCCCTTGGTTTCCTGCAGATGGTTCAAGGTCATTTCCGCCATCAATTTTGACCTGGGATAAAAGGGGAGACTCGCAGTCAGGGGCTGATGATCCTTTTCAGTGAGATTTTCGCCCATCGGCAGTGTGGCGGCTGAGCTAAAGTAAATATAGGGAATCTTCAAGGCCAGTGCCACTTTAGCCAGATTAATACTTCCCAGGTAATTGATTTCGTAAGCAAGTTGGGCATCGCCGTCAATGGCGGCAACGGCGCTGTTGATAATGAAGTCGGGTTTGTATTTTTGAAAATACATCCTGATATCCTCAGGATCCCTGAGGCTCAGCCGTTTGCTGTTTGGCGCGATAACTTCTACTTCATTCCGGGTCTCTGTTTTGAAATAGTGCATCAGGGCGCCGCCAATCAGCCCGGAACCGCCTATGAGCACACCAAAGGTTTTTGTCGTGATATCAACGATCCTGGCAGGTTTCCTGAGCAGCTTCAAAAGGGTGATGGTATTTTGAAAGCCACTGCCTTCTTCCTCAAGAACCCTTTTAAAAAAAACACAGGATTTGCAGGCGGCATATTTCTTGGCAAAGGTGCCCTGCACCTTTCCACCACAGAAGGTACCAGCCACAACCCAGCAGGCCCGGCCGGAATGGTTGCCGCCGTGGATGTCTCCGAGCCGCTTTTCTTTGGCAGCCGGACAAATTCCCATTTTATCGGGAGAATTATCTCCCGGCCCCCGGCCGCATTTCATAACCTCCCAGCAGTTTACTTTTTTTCGGATCATCTCATCCAGTTTCATGATTTCCCAGTTTTCTTTGATCTACCTAGGACGCGTCCAACATCCCCAATAGGCTGTCTGCGCCTAAAGATAACAAATAAATTTGTTATGTTGTATTTTATGTAGTTAAATCAAGAAATTACTTGCCATAAATTTAGCCCTGCCTTTAATAGCGGCGTAGCCGCGGTTAACACAAAATTGCTGTAGTATGCAATTTTGTGTAGGAATCTCTTTTGTGAACATATACATGGTATCTGTGCAATAAATGTTAGTATAGTAGTATCAGTTTTCAAACAGGACAGGCAAGGTAATTAGGCGCTCAGATCCCTCTGATCTATTCATTGTTTCCCGGACCGGATGAGCTTTTATTCAAGGCGTATCGTTTATTGCTTATACTGCCGTCACGGATTCAGGGAATTAATGTGGGTGCGGTACATGGGGTATTTCACGAATAAAGTTGCGATAGTTACAGGAGGCGCTTCAGGTCTCGGAAAGGCACTGTGTGAGGAATTGGGGAGAAGAGGGGCAAAGGTGGTTCCTGTCGACATTGATCAGGAAGGCGCGCAACAAGTTGCTTTTGATATTTCCGAGGCCGGCGGTGAGGCGCTTTTTGGATTCTTGGATGTCACTTTGTATGAAAATACTCAAAGAATTATCCAAGATATTGTCAATAAGTATGGACGTATTGATTTGATGTTTAATAATGCCGGCACCGCAATCCAAGGAGAAACGCGCGACCTGACAGTCCGCCACTGGCGAAGTATTATCGATGTTAATCTCTGGGGAGTTATTTATGGCGCCATCTCTGCCTATAGTGTCATGGAAAAACAGGGAGGTGGTCAGATTGTCAACATCAGCTCCCTGGCAGGTTTAATCCCCATCCCGAAAGAAATTCCATACTGCACCAGCAAATGGGCCATAGTCGGCTTCTCGAATTCATTGCGGGTGGAAGGTGCTGATTTGGGCATTAAAGTGAATCTGGTCTGTCCTGGCATTATGCATACACCAATTCACGAGAGAGCCTCTTTAGTCAATGTTGACAAGGAAAAATTGATCCACACCAAGGCAACAAAATATTTTATGGACCCAGTCAAAGCAGCAAAAATCATCCTACAAGGGATTGAACGAAATAAATCGGTCATTGTTTTCCCTTTTTATGCACGTTTTGTGTGGTGGTTGTATCGTTTAAATCCTTCAATGTTTCAATTCATCTTCAGGAAAGTAATCCGCGACTTCCGTAAAATCCGTATTGCGTAGTAAATTGAGCGTATAAAAATACGTTAACCTTTTTAATGAAAACGACCGAAAAGTTGTTATGTAGAAAATTTACTAAACGTTGGAGAGAAGTTATGAAGATTACGGATGCCGCCGTTACGATGACAAGCAGCTCTCTGCTTCGTGAAGAAGAGATTCGGGAAGAGTCACTGTTGTTCTGGGTAGGTGACCAGCGGCCTGGTTTACGCGACAATCCCTTACCGCCCATTACTGAGGAGCTCAAAGACGTAGTCACTATATCAACCGAGGCTTTGGCCAAGCAATCCCAGGCCACTGCCGCAGCTCCTGAGGAAGAAGTTGTAAAAGATTCGATTGCTGAAGAGCCGAGACTCCGTGCCATGCGTTTGATCCTTGAGGCGCTTACCGGCAAAAAAATCAGAATAGCCAACCTGGACGATCTTAAGACCGACTCATGTACTGGGCCGGATGATGTTTCTCGGCATGCTGCTGACGATGGACAGCCGGTCAGGGAAGGGTGGGGCCTTGAATATGATTACCATGAATCCCATTCCGAATATGAAGAAATGAATTTTTCAGCCGGCGGTTCTATCAGGACTGAGGACGGCCGGGAAATCGATTTCTCGCTCCAGCTTGTCATGACCAGGGAATTTTTCGAATCCACCGACATCAGGATCAGGGGAGGAGATGCCAAGCTCGTTGATCCGTTAGTGATCAATTTCAGCGGTCAGGCGGCCGAACTGAATAATATGAAGTTCAGCTTTGATCTTGATGCGGATGGTAAAGAGGATCAAATTTCTTTTGTCGGACCGGGCAGTGGTTTTCTGGTTCTGGATCATAACAACGACCAGGTTGTCAATGACGGCAGCGAACTCTTCGGTCCTGGATCGGGCGACGGCTTTGCAGAACTTGCCCGCTATGATTCGGACCACAACGGTTGGGTGGATGAAAACGATCCAATCTTTGCTAAACTCAAAATATGGGCTAAGGATGCGGCCGGCAATGACTACCTGAGGTCACTGCTCGATCACAACATCGGCGCCATCTTTTTGGAATCTCTGCAATCGGATTTCCATTTCAAAAATCATGGGAATGATTTATTGGGAATGGTACAAAAAACATCCATTTTTATCAGGGAAGACGGGGTTGCCGGGACTATCCAAGAAATAGATCTGGCTGTTTGAACGTCTGGTAGAACTTTTTGGGATACCGTGCTTCTTTATTAGTCTCAGTTAAGGTTAATACCCCTGCCTTCCAGGCAGGCAGCTTTAGCTCGTATTTATTATTTCCGTGCTCGTACTCGTAATCGATTTTCCTTGTATTCATAATCAAACACGTAACGCTTTCTTTTCGATTACCATTGCGAGCACGAGCACGAGCACGATTTAAACGAGTCTATTTGACCCGTATTCCGACTTTCAGCAGCGAAGTGGCGGTCCTTTTCATTAGTCTATGATTAGTATATGTGCCGATTTCTAACATATAAAGGACCTGAGATGCTGATGGAGAGGTTGTTGGTGCATGCCAACAATTCACTGGTCGCCCAAAGTCTCAGTGCCAGAAAGAGATCAAAACCAGTGAATGGAGACGGTTTTGGTGTGGGTTGGTATCCGATGCATGACGATCCGGAACCCGGCGTCTTTAGTAGCATCGAACCTGCCTGGAGTAATCGCAATCTATATCAGATAGCCGGCAAGGTGATGTCGCATTGTTTTTTTGCTCATGTGCGCGATGCGTCCATCGGTATGCCTGTATCAGAAGCAAATTGCCATCCTTTCCTGTATGGGCGCTACCTCTGGATGCATAACGGCCACCTTGATCAATTCCATAAAATCAAGCGACCTTTAATCAATCAGCTTTCTGATCGCGCCTATCAATTGATCCAGGGGAATACCGATTCAGAGCACGCATTTAGTCTGTTTCTTGACCACATAGGCTGTAATGATCTTGCCAGCGCGGATGATATGCGAAATGGTATGGTATCTACGATGCGACGCATCATGGAGTTACGCCGTTCCCATGGCGACAATACCAATGCGTATATGAACTTTGGGATCACGAATGGGCAAACTACCATAGTCACCCGTTTTTCGAGTAAGGCGGGCGAGCAGCCTCCTTCCCTCTATTTCGCAAAAGGGAAACTCCTGCCGGATGACTCCGGCGAGTTCAGGTTGATGCCCAGTGATGAAATGGAGAAAAAAGCCGTGATTATTGCCTCTGAGCCCCTGAAAGACTTTCAGAAAGACTGGATTATGGTGAAGAGCAACCATATGCTCAAAGTGGATGCGGAAAACAACCTTGACATTGAATCTATCCCGCTGCCGTTTCAGGATGACATATAAAGCGTAAAGGATGGATAGACATGCAAAAAAATATGAGTTCACCACAGAGATCACAGAGGTCACAGAGATAACTTATTGAAATAATAAATTTTTACTCTGTGCTCTCTGTGTCCTCTGTGGTGATAAAAGGATTATATACTTTCTTTTTCCGTTTCCCGTAAATTCACTCTCCCAGGCTTTCCAAATATTTGCGCCAAGGTTTCCAATAGTATTCGTCCCACCCTTTGGTCACTCCTTCATAATCATGGTCCGGCACGTCTACATGAACAAGGTCAATCCGGCCTTCGGCTCCTTCGGGAGTAAAGGCAAGGATTAGGGTAGATTCCGGATCTTCAGTCCTAAAATTGGAGGATCTCCACGACTGCACAATCAACCGCGAATGCACTACTTGCAGAATTGTCCCGGTTAACATGCCGCCGAAGGCTTCGAATTGAGATCCGCTTTCTTCCCCGATCAGGACCGGCGAACCAGTAATTGATGCGTGCGTGGACGGATCCAAGTACATTGCAAATAGCTTTTCAGAAGGGGCCGGTAAAACAACGGTCTCATAAATCACATTTCTCATCCTAAACCTCTTTGCAGTCATACCTACATTTCCACCCAAGGGGTATACCGTTTTTCTACAAAATTCATGAAACCTGCCGCGCAAAATTATGAGGTATAGCGTCCATAAATAATAAATATATACCTGCTGCGGAAAGAAATTTATAATTTTATGGAAGTCCCATCGTTCCCCACGCAGACCTTCGCACCTCTCTCCACCTCTTGGTTATGAGAGAATTATCCCCAAAAGCACGCATACTCTCCGGTTAGGAATATATGAGATTTGCATAGGTGTTGCAAGGAGTAATCCTGACAACTTCCGGCAATTTTCATCTTCCCGGGACAGGAAATTATGGTACGCGGGTTCGGTAACGAAATATAGATCATGTAATTTCAATGGTGAAAGCAAATCAAAGACCTGGAACCGGGAACAACGCTCAAGATATTGCGCCGCACTTGCGGGTATAGTATTGCAGGCAACCTATGAGGCAAATCCTCCCTTGCTCTTCCGGGGCAAGGATAGAAAAAGGGTGACTGTTATCGACCACTGCGTTTGAATTGTGCGCATAACGTAAATACACATTGTTCTTTTCTCCTGATACCTAAGTAACAATAAAATATTGCATTCTGTATGCTAATTCATTAGTAGGTATTGAAGCTCCCCGTCACCCCGCTTAAGAGGATATCCGCTTTGCTCCGGCAAGCCGTTGGGGATGCCCCCTGAAGTACCCCGCAAGGAGGTATAAAGGTACTTATACCCCCATAAGGGTATAAGCGCTTGTCATGTGCGTCGAACCGAGAAAAACAAGATACTATCCACCAATAGTTTTATTTTGCACCATGTTGATAAAATTAACAAAAGAAGAATTGTTAAAGTTAGGGATCTCAGAATCAGATGACGAACCGAGATCGCACACGAAAAAAATCATTACCATCGCCAGCCAGAAGGGCGGGGTGGGCAAGAGCACCACGGCCCTGAATCTTGGGTACAGCTTAAGCCTGCTTGGTGAAAAGGTTTTGATCATTGATTGTGATCCGCGGGGCTCCACTGCTCTTACCTGCAACCTCAAACGCAAGAATGTCCAAGGGCTTGTGCAGGCCCTTAAAGGAGATGCTGAGACTGACCAACTTTTGGCCCATGTCAATGGTGACAACCTTGCTGTGGCGGGCGTAGGATTGAGCGAACCCGATGATATCCTGTTTTTTGAGAAAGAAGCAGCAGAAGGGCGGCTTAACAGCCTTATCCGTCATCTTGCCAGGGATTTCAATTATGTACTGATCGATTCTCCGGTCGGGGTGGGTGGGATTGTCAAGGCCGCGCTCGAAGCGAGCCACACCTTTATCCTGGTAATTAATTGCCGGGCAACTACGGTGAAGTCATTGCCCAGTTTTTTCAAGCTTACCGACTGGGTGCAGAAAGTTGGCAATCCCTCTTTAGTGCTTGAAGGGGTGCTTATCACTATGTTTGACAGCACCAATCCCACTGAGAAAAATATCCTCAACCATTTCAAGTCCCAGCTGCCCGGCTCTTTTTTCTTTGATATCCTGGTCCCCTATGACCGAAATTTTGAGTCGGCAAATATCAAGTCTCTGCCCATAGGGATGCTGCCCATAGGTGAAGAAGCGGCAAAACCTTACGAAACATTGGCAAAAGAACTGGCGAGCAGGGGCCCAGCCGGGGAAGAGGAATATGTCGATCTCCCTGCCGACCTCCTGGAAGATATTGCTCCTTTTGGAGAGGCTCAGACAGAGGTAATAAAAAAGAAACGCACCCAGAGTGACCTGTTAGGAAATATTCTGGCGAAGATGTGCAAAGGGAGGAGATTTTCCGGTGCGGTTGTTACTGATGAGATGGGATTACCGCTGGCGCATTACAAATGCTCTGCCGATATTGACGCCCTTGCCGCCTTCACCTCCGTGCTCGGCGATTCTCTGCAAAAAGCAGGGTCCATATTGGATCTCCCGAACGCCAACTTCATCTCTTTGGTCATAAATGATGATGAGAAGCTTCTGATGTGCAAATTTGAGATGCTCGAAAATAGCTATTATCTTTTAACTGTCTGCCCGCGGGAACCGTTCAATCCGGATGAAAGGCAAATTAAGGAAATGGTGGCCCAGATTGTTGCCGAACTATCATGATTTCAGAAGGCAGAAGGCAGAAGGCAGAAGGCAGAAGGCAGAAGGTAGAAGGCAGAAAGACAGAAAGGCACAAAGGGATAAATCAAGGCCAGGTCCTTAAGGAGTGGATTATTTACTGACAGGATTGGGTTTAAAGAAAGGGGCGGGGAGGTCAGGCGTAGCTGCGCACGTATTCTCTAACGTAAAAAGGAATGCATCCCGAGAGAATATATTCCTTAAAGTCATATTCTATTTTTCGCGGAATTATATTCCATTTTTCACCGGACAGATGAAATACGGCGTAAACACTTTTTTCGATGCGCCTTGCCAGACGGCAGAGCTTTTCTTCCTCCTCATACACCTTGTCAAATTTTTCGTTCAAATAACGGGTAAGCCTGGTAGCGAGAAACGGCAGGATGAACAGGACGGCTATCGGCGAAAGGATATTGTTTAAATCCGCGAGAATAGGATGCATGGCTTGATCCTCTCTTGGTGCATTGATGAATCAAAATTCATTATAGCAAATCACCATATTTTTGTGAAGAAGGGAGATGGAATTATTTTGCGTTAAGCAGATTTGTTCATCTCACTCAGCTTTTGACTGATCTTTCCAAGAGTGTTTTATGTTTTTCAAAATGATTTATAAAAGGCTAATAATTTTAAATAGTTATCCGATTATTTTTTTTATTGCAAAAAGCTGTTAGATATGTTTGTCTAAAATTTTCCTATCCGGGCTTTGTACTGAAATAATCCAAAAATTTAGAGAGGCGCAAGATGAAAGTTTATAAACTGCGCTTGGTGCTAATTTGTTTTAGTCTCTTGTCTCTTTTTGCTTTTTCAGGATGTAAAAACTCCAACAGCTATGTTGGGGAATCACCTGAAATATCAAACAATGATGCAGTTCTCACTTTTGCCGGTGGCACCTGGTCGGATGTAACCTTCGACCATACCGATCATTCCAGCCGCTTTAATGACAATTGTTTTGAATGTCATTCCCATACCGACATCCAGGAAGAAACAAACTGGGATTGCGAGGCATGCCACTCTGTAACCGACACAGAACAACTCTGCGCAGATGATCAGTGGCAGCATGACTGTATATATGGCTTATGCATTGCTTGCCATTCCAAACCGGAACATAATGGTCCGACCACCTGCACCGGCTGTCATCAGGGAGGCGCAGAAGTACAGAGCGGTCAATTTGTCGACAGTCCGGTGGAAGGATTAATGTATCGCACTTCAACAGTGAATAGCAGGACAAATGCCTCTGGCCTGTTTTATTATCGAACCGGGGAGACCATAAGCTTTTACGTTGGTGATGTTCTTTTAGGGCAGAGCACGGCAAGTGCTACTTTAACCCCAAAGGACCTTGTGCAGGGAGCAGTTGATGAAACCGATCCGTCTGTCACCAATATTTGCAGGTTTCTCTTGACCCTGGATGTTGATGGCGACCCAACAAACGGTATCACTATTTCCAATGCTATTATTAACCAAGCTGTAAATATGCAGATAGATTTCTCAGTAAGTACAACTGCTTTTGAAAATAATCAGCATGTACAGAATCTGCTTGGAAAATTAAACAATAGTGCAGTTTTCACGGGATCGAGGCCCCGCACCTTATGCTCCGCGTCTGAAGCTCAGGCACATTTACGCAATACGCTTGCAATGTTAGCTCTTGAGGGAAATACCGTGCCAACTGCCCGGGATGTTGCGATAAGTGGTTTAATCAATGGCAATGTTTGCGTTGATTGTGCCTTGACCGGCAGTTATGCCTTTTATGATGCTGATGGTGATGAAGAAGGTGTTTCAACTTATCAATGGTATCGGGCAGATGATGCAAACGGAAACAACGAGGAGTCTATCGCAGGAGCTACTTCCACAACCTACACCCCTGTGAGTGCTGATCTGAGTAAATATCTGCTATTTGAAGTAATTCCAGGGGCTGCCACAGGAAAGACTCCTGGAAATGCTACGAGAAGCGAGGCTGTCGGTCCAGTCGTGCCAAATGAGGCACCATCAGCAACCTGTTACGGAATTATGGGAAGTCCCTGTGTGAGCTGTCCCTTGACAGGGAATTATGTATATGCTGATACAGAGGGTGATGCTGAAAGCGGCTCTCTCTATCAGTGGTATCGAGCAGACGATGCAAGCGGCACCAATCAAGGAGAAATTTCTGGAGCGAATTCGGCGATTTATACTCCGGTGGTTGCTGATCAGGGTCAGTATCTGGCCTTTGAAGTTACCCCTGTGGCAGCCAGCGGCACCAGGCAGGGTGCGGCTGCAAGGAGTCCGGTCTTGGGGCCGATTGAGGCGGATCCGGTAAATGCCTTACCTACTGTCACCAATATAAGCGTTACAGGCAACACCTGGATTGGATCGACCTTGACTGTCACGTATACGTATTCTGATTTCGAAGGTGATCCGGAGAGCGGCTCCACCTACCAATGGTACCGGTTCACGAATAATGCCGGAGGCGGCGAAGAAGCCGTCGCCGGCGCCACTTCCCTGTCGTATACCCTCCGGGAAGCGGACCGTAACCATTACCTGCGCTTTGAGGTGACTCCTGCGGCTTCCATCGGCAGGTCGCCCGGCAATCCTGTGCGAAGTGAATATATTGGGCCGATCACCAGAAACACGGCGCCGACAGCGACGAACGTCAATATCAGCGGTTACCGGTGCATCAATTTTCAGCTCACCGGTAATTATACGTATTCAGATGCAGAGGGCGATCCTGAAAGCGGCACTTCATTCCGATGGTATCGGGCGAATAACGCATCCGGCAGCGGCCGGGTACCTATTGCCGGTGCAACTGCACAAACGTACTATGCAGTCCCTGCCGATCTCAACCAGTACTTGATATTCGAGGTGACGCCAAGGGCGATAAGAGGGATTACAACAGGTACGGCTGCAACTGCTGTTTATGGCCCCATTCTTAACACTGCAGAGGTGACTGGCCGGATCACCTCGGCAGCACAGGTTGACCAGATCCCCTTCCGGCTGACTGTGTCCAGTAATGTGACAATTGATGTTTTGGCATTTGAGCGTTGTGTTGATGATAGTGTTTGGGCTAAAAATATTCCGACGGACCTGTTTGGCAATGGTGATTCGAATGATCAAACCTTTATCAATGTACATCTTTTTGATGCCAATAACAGTAGTTCTCCCATACATAGTTGTGCAAGTTCCCATCATTATGTTGCTGATTCTACTGGATGTTCAGTGGCTGAATTCCCGATCCATGAGCCTCGTAGTGGAAAAAATCCTTATCTGCGGTTCTCCGACTCAAATGGCCCCCATGCCTCCCTTGGAACGGGAGATTATATTTTTGTTATCGGTGCTGCACCGTTAAGTATTCCTGATGCATGGAATGGGAATAATTCAGCTGGGGATTATTGGAATGATGTGTGTGGAGCTAGCTTACCTAATCTCCACAATTACAAAATAATTTTCACCTTCTATTAATTACATGCGGGAAAGCTAACAATGAAGAAGTTTTTGGTTAGCAGTTTCATCTTAGTGCTGTATTTGACTCTTTGGCCAACTATCTCGAATGCCGGCACCTTCATGGTGGGCGCTAAAGGCTGGTATGCATCCTGGGATTCAGCAATACTAGACTGGTTTGAGCAGGACATCGCAATCGGTTTCAGGGAGAATAGACTTACACTTACTGCTGATTCAGATCCGGGTGAAGGATATCTGGCCGGTCCCCTGTTCGGCTATCAGACCAGTGACGGCAAGTGGTCCTTCAGTTTCGCTCCCATGGTATTCAGTTCTTTCAGCCAGGACTGGCATGGCACTGCAGGCAGCATGGTACTTACCTCAGATGTCGACCTTGAACGTAAGGATTTTGACCTGGCTGCAAGTTATACCCTGACAAAATACCTGAAAGTCTTTTTTGGCTATAAATTCCAGGACATGGATTTGGATTTTACCCTCTCCTATGACACCCTGGTAGGTCCCCAGACTTTCAGGTATAAAGTGGAATCAATGGTGCACATCCCGACAGTTGGCGTGGGTGGGGTGTATCCACTATCAGAAAAATTTGTTACCGGGCTCCAGCTTGGAGTTTTATATGCCATTCCTGAACTGAATTTAATAAAAATAGATACCGGCGAAGTCGAGGATATTGAACCCTGGCCGTCACTTGGTTTTAATGGCGAAGCAACTGCTACATATCAACTATTTGAAAGCTTCATTGTCCAGTTAGGGTATCGTTACCAGGTATTTACTTTGGAAGCCAGAGGGCCGGGTCGGGTAGAAAAAACCAAATCCTATGATATAACCCATGGCGCTATTTTATCAGCAGTTTACGTGTTTTGATCTTATCTTCAATCAATGTACTTACCTTTCAAATTTGCAAAAATTCATTCTCATCACGAATAAAAACTGCATGTAAAGAAGCAGTTATAAAAGTGAACATTCCAATCAAGGCTTTGGCCACCTATCACCAGAAACGTGAAAGAAAACCTATTCCAACTTCCTCTTCCAAAAAAGAGAATAGTACAATCAGCCTTGGCTGTTTGTCTTCTCTTTGCCGCTGTAGATATTATATACAAGACTGTCCAGGACATCACTTACCTGAATCGAACGAATTGCATTATATATCGGTCACTTCCCAGGCTTGGTTTTCTATTTTTTGAGTACTTTATCGAACTTACGGTTTTTGTTTTTTTGGGAATCTTTTTTGCCGCTGTCGCTGAAAAATATTTCCAGAGATTTCAATTTATATTCCCGAAAAATCCCTTCTCTGCGTTTTTATATGCTTCAGCAATTCCAGTCTGTGCGTGTGCCGCAATACCATTTGTTGAAACAATGCAGGAAAAAATTAAGTTCAGGACTATTATTACATTCCTTGTCGCAGCGCCTTTACTTAACCCCTATGTAATCTTCCTGTCCTTTAATGTTCTTGGCATGAAATACGGCATGTTGCGAATAGCCACCTCTTTTATATTGGCTGTATCAGCAGGTTATCTGCTTGATGTATGTAATTTCAAGCGGGCTTATCCTATTGAAAGAATGGCACTTTGTCAGCCTGGCGCCTGCAACCGTTATGAAAATGATGTTTTCATGAGAACATACAATATATTCAAGGCCATTTTCCCTTATCTCGTTATCGCAGGAGCAATTGCAATAGGCTTAGAACTTATCTCACTTAAAAAAATATCCTTGGATGTTCTCTATAAAAAATCATTTGTCGGAAGCCTTACAGCCATATTTTTTGGAATACCGCTATACTTGTGCAATGGCGCGGATGTTCTGTTGTTGCGGCCTCTGTTATGCAGCGGTGTGCTTCTTGGTTCAGGTATTGCCTTTTCATTAACGGCCAATGCAATCTGTATTACATCCATTTTCATGCTGATTAAATTTATTGGGAAAGGACTGACCATCATCCTTATTAGCCAAATTTTTATTGTGACTTTACTGTTAAGTCAGCTTATTAATTTGTTTTTTCAATAGAAGGCCCTGAAATTTCTTAATGCGGTATAAGGGTTTTTTATTAATATCGCGCACAATAAACGATACGGTTGCATTTTCGGTGGGGTATGCTATATATGCATACCTTTTTGCGCTTATGAGTGAAATACGGTTCATGGAAATTGCCTTGGAGGAAGCGGTTCGGGCTGCTGAGCGGGGTGAGGTGCCGGTTGGTGCAGTCCTGGTGGATCACGAGGGTAGCATCCTTGCCCAAAACGGCAACCGGAGCATCGAATATCATGACCCTGCCGGCCATGCGGAAATGATTGTTCTGCGGGAAGCCGGCCAGCGCCTTGCGAATTATCGTTTGTCAGGCACCTCCCTCTATGTAACGCTTGAGTCGTGCATAATGTGCGTGGGTGCCATGGTTCATGCCCGCATCCGGCGGTTGGTTTTCGGGGCAACCGATCCCAAGACAGGAGGTGTGGTCAGCCTCTATCAGATTGGTCAGGACCGACGCCTGAATCACCAACTCGAGGTGGAAGGCGGCCTTATGGCTGATGAGTGTGGTATGCTTTTGCAGGATTTTTTCAGAAGCAGGCGGAATGGTCGCAAGAGGACTGAGGGCTGAGGACTGAGGACTAACGAAATCTATCCGGTTCATTGTCATATTGTTGACGTCTGGTCTGGCTGGCTCCAGGTTTTTTTGGCTTAGCGATGGCTATTTGGGCATGAGCAGAAATAGACCCACATGATTTCCAGGGACCGGAGGTAACTCATCACGGGGTGCAACGAGCCTTGGAAACTTGAACACGATCAGCGAGCGCATTCCCCGCAGCTTGCTGCGGGGTTAGCGAGCGAATGTAAAATAGTAAAAAAGTACCTTGCGTACGGAGATTCCCCGCGGCTTGCCGCGGGGAGCTTCAAATCCTTGTTCTGTTAGCGATTACAGGGGGCTTATTTCCGCGAAATCCCGCCTTTGTCAGGACAGGGACGCCTGTGAACTGTACTGGTGCTACGTGAACAGGCCGATGACAGATAAGCGCAGACTTCGAAGGAGATGAGGCCCCTGTGATCGCTTACGACCGGAGAGGTACCGAAGTGGTCATAACGGGGACGACTCGAAATCGTTTGTTCTGGGAAACCGGGACCGTGGGTTCGAATCCCACCCTCTCCGCCATATCCTGTTTTTTTGAGAAGTTTTTTCGAAGATTTTTTTGTTTGATCTTTTAAAAGTTGTTTTTTGATTGTAAGTTGTATGCGACAGGAATTTCAGAATTCCTGATCCCCTGACGTAATATTGAGGAGATAGGGGAACCCTATAGAAAATTGTTTGATACCTAGTTAAGTGCCTAAAGTGCGCTAAAGTTCGAAGTGCCTAAAGTTAAAGGAACATCTGATAAAATAAGTACATTAACTTTAGGCACTTAAGGCACTTCGAACTTAAGGCACTCTTACGGGCATTATCAACGATGGTATCATCGAAAAATCCTCAAGTTCAGGAGATCTGAATTTAGAGTCGTGTAATGGGAGAGGTGACCGAGAGGCCGAAGGTGCACGACTGGAAATCGTGTGTGCGGAAACGTACCGTGGGTTCGAATCCCACCCTCTCCGCCACAAACGAAAATGCGGATACAGTTTTTCAGTATGATAGCCGGGTCCTGCGCAACAAAGACTCGCGAACCCCGCCAGATCCGGGAGGAAGCAACGGTAGTGAGTACCTTTGTGTGCCGCAGGGGTGCCTGGCTATCATTTTTTTAATGAGACCGTAGTGTCGGCGGGTCCACGGCGTTATTATCCCCCTTTAAAGTCTTCTTTGCTGACGCTCAAGGTGCGGTATAGGTTCAGAACTCCTGAACTCGAAAGGTAATTTCTAAGGAGTTATAAATAGTGCCTAAAGTTTGAAGTGCCTAAAGTGCCTAAAATTATGGTATTTATGCCCCCTTGTGGGGTGCTTTTCTAATTATATAAATCTCTCAACTTTAAGCACTTCTTTTAAGCGAGTATTTTTGGTATCAACTAAAAAATTTGCCGAGACCAGGATACCTGAAGTTGCTGTTTTTTTGGGTTGCCCTTGACCTGCAACTTCCCATTGCAACTCCATATTTTTTTACGATCATGTCATATCTTGTCCTTGCCAGAAAGTGGCGCCCCCAGAATTTTGAAGATGTAATCGGCCAGGAACCGGTGGTCCGCACCCTGAAGAACGCCCTGAAAAAGGATAGGGTCGCTCATGCCATGATTTTCAGCGGTGTCCGGGGCGTCGGCAAGACCACCCTTGCCAGAATTATGGCAAAGGCCCTCAATTGTCAAACCCCTGATATTGAACCGCCCTGCAATACATGTGATTCCTGTCATGACATTACTTCCGGCAATGCTATTGACTTGCATGAGATTGACGGCGCTTCCAACCGCGGCATCCAGGAGATTCGCGAACTCAAGGAGAACATCCGTTTCTTTCCGGTCAGGGGCCGCTATAAGATTATTATCATCGACGAAGTACACATGCTGACCACCGAGGCCTTCAACGCCTTGTTGAAAACCTTGGAAGAGCCGCCCGAGCATGTTTTTTTCATGTTCGCCACCACGGAACTGCATAAGGTTCCCATCACTATCCTGTCCAGATGCCAGCGCTACGAGCTTAAAAGGATTCCTTCTTCTCAGTTGGTGGCTTTTTTAAAGAAGATCGCGCAGGCGGAACAGGTCGATATCTCAGACAGGGCCATTGAGATGATCGTGCGTGAAGCAGAAGGAAGCGTGCGTGACGGCTTAAGTCTTCTCGACCAGATTTTCTCCTTTGGCGGCGATCAGGTTACTGATGAGGATGTGATCCAGGTGTTGGGGTTGGTCGACAGCCAAGTCATTGAACAACAGGCCAAAGCGCTCCTTTCCGGCGATCCTGCCAAGAGTCTTGAAATTTTAGACAGGAGTTTCACTGCCGGCCTGGATCTGAAGCGGTTCACCAATGACCTTCTTTCCTATTTCCGGGCATTGCTGATCTGCAAGAGCGGTGCAAAGTCTGAAGAATTGCTGGATCTTTCCGACCGGGAATTCGCTGTTCTCAGAGAAATTGCCTCGGACCACAGTTTCGAGACGCTGTATCAGTATTTTCATCTCCTTGTTAAAGGGATAGAAAATATGCAATATTCCGCCCATCCCCGCATGGTTCTGGAAATGGCCTTTATCAATGCTATCCAGGCGGGTGATGTGGTGCCGGTGACCGAATTGCTCAAGAAGCTCGATCCTTTATTGCAGGGAGTTGGTGAAATCCCGGCTTTCACCCTTAAGGATCCGGGCCGTTCCTTTGTCGAAGAAAAGGTCCCATCCGCTGCTGTTGATCAGGAACAGACCAAGAAAAAAAGTCCTGTGGATCCACCAGGGCCAACTCCTGTTGCGTCGGACCATACCCGCAGGTCTGAGACTAAGGATAAAGGTGATCCTGCCGCGAAGGTGGAGATAGAGGCGCCCCGTAAAAAGGTGCGGGAAAACTGGGATGGATTTATAGAGTATGTTAAAGACCGCAAGGCATGGATGGCCCATGTCCTAAGAATGGTTGCAAGTGCGAGAGAAGAAGACTCCGATCTTGTGCTGAAATATGAGAATCCTTCAGACTGTAAGGTTTTGCAGGAGCAGGAAAATCTCAAGCTTCTTACTGAGTTTGCCCAGGATTTTTTCCAGAAAGAGTTGAGTGTTAAATTCAAGATGCGGGGCGCCAATCCTGATGCTGCGAGCGGGGTGGAAGGTGACGGTCCCCAGGAGGAAAGGCGTGCTTTGGCCAATGACCCGCTGGTACGTATGACCGCAGAGGTTTTCGACGGCCATGTGGTTGGTATCCGGACCGGTCCACGGAGTAGATGAATTTCAGGCACAAAGGTAGAGGTCTGAAGGTAAGCAGATACAAAGTGTTGCAGAAAACTCGACAACCTCTGTCTAAAGTGGGTTTGAATGAAAAGGACCGCCACTTCGCTGCTGAAAGTCCGGATACGGGTTAAATAGACCCGTTTATATCGTGCTCGTGCGCGTAATCGTAATCGATTTTCCTTGTATTCATAATCAAACAAGATAAGTAATGCTTCCTTTTCGATTACGCGCACGAGCACGAGCACGAAAATAACAAATACGACATAAAGCTGTCCCCCTGAAAGGCAGGGGGTAGTAACCTAAACTACGATAATTAAAACGTAATGAGAGAAATGTAATGAATTTGGATCAAATGATGAAACAGGCCCAGCAGTTCCAGGAGAAGCTTGTCGAGCTGCAGGATGAGCTGGCTCAGAAAGAGGTGACCTCAACCGTCGGCGGGGGCATGGTTACGGTGACGGTGAATGGTAAAAATGAAGTGCTGGACCTGAAAATTGAAAAAGAGGCCATTGACCCCCAAGAACCGGAAATGCTGCAGGATTTAATTGTCGCAGCAGTAAACGATGCCTTGAAAAAGGCCCAGGAGATGTCCAAGGCGGAAATGGGCAAGTTGACGGGCGGTATGAATATCCCGGGGCTGTTCTAAGGAGTTAGAGTCCAATAATGAATGTTGTTCCTCCTGCCTTGGCCAGGCTGATTGCTGACCTGAACCGCCTACCCGGAATCGGCAAAAAAACAGCCACCCGGCTTGCTCTGCATGTGCTTCGACGGCCTGCTGCCGAAGCGCAGAACCTGGCGCGGGACCTTGCCGAGCTTCATAACGCGATCCGGTTGTGCAGCAATTGTTTCGCTTTTTCAGAAACAGATCCTTGCGCCATCTGCGGCGATGCAAGAAGGGATGCAACGTTGATCTGCGTGGTCGAGGAGTCAGGCGATCTCATGGCCATTGAAAAGACCGGGGCCTTTAAAGGCCAGTATCATATTCTCCACGGAGTTTTGTCGCCCATGGACGGCATCGGTCCTGAGGAGATTAAGGTGGATGCGCTCATTGACCGGGTCAGAAAGCATAAGGTTGAGGAAGTGTTAATCGCCACCAGTTCAACCGTCCCTGGTGAGGCCACCGCCGCTTTCCTGATAAACAGGCTGCAAAGCGAACCATTGAAAGTCACCCGGCTCGCCTATGGCATCCCAATGGGTATGGATATCAAATACGCCGATGA
>CALZHT010000045.1:23062-73172 GCA_945787445.1 uncultured Desulfobulbaceae bacterium | reverse complement strand
CGTTATTTTCGTGCAAATATCCGTAGCAGGAGAGTTCTCCCTGAGAAGTCCCCATATGAAACCGGGAGGAAGAATGGCAGAGGAACAACTATTTTCAGGGTTCGGATGTACAGGGAAAAACATTTCTCCTGCCCTGGAGTGGCAGGGCATGCCGCAAAATACCAAAAGTTTTGCCCTGACTGTTTATGATCCTGATGCCCCAACCGGCAGCGGCTGGTGGCACTGGGTGATTTTCAATATCCCGGCGGATGTCACCGAACTAAAAGAAAATGCTGGTGATATTTCCACCAACTTGGCACCGGCTGGCAGCACGCAAAGCAGGACTGATTATGGAAAACCCGGATATGGCGGCGCTTGCCCGCCGGAAGGAGACAAACCGCATCGCTACCAGTTTACCCTCCATGCCTTGAATGTGGACAAACTGCCTCTTGATACTGACGCCTCGGCTGCCATGGTGGGATTCTACCTGCACCGGCACAGAATCGATTCAGCGCAATTAACTGTGCAGTATTCCAGATAATTCTGCCTCGACTCTGCTTCGGTCATGCGCTGGATCTGTTCCAGCGCATGACCCGGTTGCAACAGGACATTCATAATATGGCTCTAGTAAATTTTACAGGTGTGAGGATCGAAGCGATTGTGTAGAATGTTATCCTAACATGGTTCAACTGATCAGGTTGATGGCCCATATGGCAGATGTACCTGTACTTAAATAACGCCCCCGCACTTGCAGCAACCGTGGATTTTGACTGAAATGACGCCCATATTCCATGTTGCCTTTACAAGGAGAATTTCCCCATATCTGTACGGCATGGATTTGTTATGTTAGTTCCCATCCGGAAAGTCGCAGACTTGGAGGATGCTGGAACAAGTTGTTACCAATTCGGAAACTGACAATTTTGCGAAAGGTCAAGGAGATTAAGGAATTGGGCGGAGACGTACTCGAGTACGTCGCACAAGTAATTCCGCAAATCGACGCAGAGATTTCGCAAAAGGGGCGTTTCCGGATGGAAACTATGTTAGCTATCATTGTTTAACGAGGATATGGTCATGAAGCCTAAATTTGAGCCGGGAGAGAATATAGCGATCAAGGTGCCACCCCACCAGTTCAAGCAGAGCGTCGCATTTTATCGAGATATTCTGGGCCTGGAGCAAGTATATCTGGATACTCAGGAGCAATACAACAGCGTCACCTTCAAATTTGGCGATAAAAATCTCTGGATCGATGAAATTTCTTCCCTGAGCCAGGCGGAAATCTGGCTGGAAATAAAAACTGATAATATAACAGATGCAGCCCAACATTTTAAGGACAACAAAATCGCAAGAAGGGACGAAATTGAACCTTTGCCGGATGATTTTAATGGATTCTGGATAGCAAGCCCTGCGAATATAATCCATCTTATTACAGACTAGCCGGGCAGATAGGATTTTTCCCCTGACCCAATCTGCAATATTTAAATTTTATATAAAATGATCCATGATCAGGCCTGATGACCTCTATCGCACTCCCAATGGGTTGGCGCCCTATTATACAAACTTCAGGGTCAGCGAACGGTTGCTGCTTACCGGCCATTCGCACCAGGCCTGGCCGGACATCGGTCTTGATGGACAAATTGAGGCCTGGCAGGATGCGGCCCGCCATGTTGATGACAAATGGGAACATGCCTTTGCCAGAGCGGAGCGAGTAAGGAAGGGATTTAGCGATCTGCTTGATGACCGGCAAGGCTATATCGCCCTGGGCGGTTCCACCCACGATCTCGTGGTGCGCTTTCTCTCCGCCCTGCCCCTGGCACAACGACCGCGTATAGTCACCACTGACGGTGAGTTTTATACGCTACGGCGCCAGCTTGACCGTCTGGCTGAAGAAGGTATCGAAGTTGTCAAGATTAATGCGCTCCCCGCCGCCACAGTGGCGGAGCGACTGGCCGCAGAAGTGGATGAGCGGACAGCGGCGGTTATGGTCTCGTCTGTTTTCTATCAAAGCGGCCATATCGCCCCGCATCTTGATTATGTCCTTGAACGCTGCGAAAAGTTCGGCAGCCAATTGCTGGTGGATGTCTATCACTCGCTTAATGTTGTGCCCTTTTCCATTAAAAAGCTGGGATTGGAAAATGCCTTTATTGTGGGCGGAGGGTACAAATACTGCCAACTGGGCGAAGGCAACTGCTTCATGCGGTTCCCGCTGGAATGCGAAATGCGGCCCGTGATCACCGGCTGGTTTGCGGAACTGGATTCCCTTGACCGTGACATGACCACCAATAGGGTGCATTACCAACCCGGGCCGGAGCGCTTTGCCGGCGCCACCTATGATCCCGTCAGCCATTACCGCGCCGCCAAGGTATTCGATTTCTTTCTTGCCCATGAACTTACTCCGCAGTTGCTCCGAGAAGTCAGTCAACACCAGATCGGTCTCCTGGCCCGGAAATTCGATGACGCTGATCTCAACCCTCACCTGATCAGCCGTGACCAAAGCATAGATCGTGAAGATATCGGCGGCTTCCTGGCCCTGCACACACCTGCGGCCTCTTCCATATGCAACCTGCTGCGCGAGCGGGAGGTGTATACCGATTACCGAGGACCAATCCTGCGTCTAGGCCCAGCTCCTTACCTATCAGATACACAGTTGCTTAACGCAATGGACATCCTGTTCGAAACTATTTTCATGCTTGAACATCAACGAAAATAGATTGGCTGCTCGGTTGGAAGATTGTATAAACAATCAAACCTGTTAGCACATTATATATCATTCAAGATATGTACCTTGCTCCTTTACAATCCCTGCCTATATAGTTTTTCAAAGAAAAAATTCATCTTGCCTTGACCACAAATGCCTGCTAAATCCGATATGCGCGAAGTGTAATTCCTGCTAATATTTTCATACATTATGGCAGGAATTTTCTGGCTGCATTTAACAATTATCATCTTGACAATAAATCATACGGAATTATACATGACGCAAAAAGTTCTTGCCGATTGAACAGGCAAGGAACGAGCGAGGAGCCGGCGGAGCAGCCTTGTAGCGCTGTGAGCAGGCACCGCAGCGAGTGACACAGCATGGCAAGCTGGATAGGACTTTTTGCGTTATGTATAATCATGGTGTGCGGATAATTCGATACAGACAGACAATTTGACTTGGGGAATAAATCCTAATTCAGAAAACAGATTATCGAGTTCCTGCCGTAATAAATACGCATCAGGCACTCGGTTGACTAGAGGAGTTGGTAAATGCGAAAAGAAGCTTCTGAAATTCTTTCTGACTTCAAAAACCGCAATGTCATAGAGTCCATGGTCGGTCCGGACACTATTGTTAGGGGCATTGCCGGTATTGAAGACTGCGGCCCTGGCGATCTGGTATTTGTGGACAACAAGGAATTCGTGGATCAGACAGTCAAAGCCGCTCCGGCAGCAATTGTTACCACTCCGCAATTGGCAGAGCAATTCTCCGGGCTCGATGACACAGCGGTTCTGATCAGCAATAACGTGCGGTTGGCACAGGCATTTCTGCGCCAAGCCTATGGAGACCGAAATCTCTATGACACGGAATGGCCCCGGGTGCATCCGCGGGCCATTATCCATGATTCAGTGGAGGTGCCGGAGGATGCCGTTATCGGGCCAGGGGCTGTGCTGGGTCGCGGAGTTCGATTGGGACGCCGCGCAGTGATTATGGCCAACACGGTGGTAGAAGAAGGCGCGCGAATCGGGGAGAAGACGGTCCTCCACCCCAATGTGGTGATTGGTTATAACTGTGAGATAGGTGACCGCTGCATTATCAAATCGGGCTGTGTAATAGGCATGGAGGGATTCGGATTTGCTCAGGACAGCAATAGAAAAAGCCACCGTATCCCGCATGTCGGCAAGGTTATCGTTGGTGATGATGTGGTAATGGGGGCAAATTGCAACGTGGACCGGGCAACATATAAGGAAACGCGAATAGCTGCCGGTTGCAAAATCGACGCCCTTTGTCATATCGGCCACAACGTGGAATTGGGGGAGGATTGTCTGTTGGTAGCCCAAACAGGTATTGCCGGCTCAACACGTCTCGGCAAACGGGTTATATGCAGTGGACAGACCGGCATGCTCGATCATCTGCATATCAGCGACGATGTGGTGCTGGTGCAACGGGCCGGGGTGATCAGCGACATCGATATACCGGGTGTCTATGCCGGCCATCCACCGCAACCGGTGCGTCAATTCTTTAAGAATGTGGCGGTGCAGCATCGGTTGGCGGATATCAAAAAATCGATCACTGCCCTGGAAAAAAAATTGGCCTCCATCAGGCAAGTTGAAAAGAGAGACTGAAACACATTGCCGACTTATCAGAACCTGATTACCACTGGAACTCAGCAATTTTTTTATTCGCGCTTTAGAACTCCTTGTCATTTCGAGCACAGCGAGAAATCTCATTGCCCCGGGAAAAGATTTCTCACGTTCGTTCGAAATGACAGATAAATCGTATTTTTTACGATTTCATCAAAAGTCAACAGGTTATGCTTCGTAAGGTTAAGGTAGCTGAGAAATGAAGGTAATCTTTGATTATATTATTTTCGGGATCACATTATTTCCTGCCTCAAAGAATGTGTTACTTGAATTCCGGAAAAGGTTTACTTTGGTGGAGCTATTGCGAATCCTCTCAATTTTTCTCATTTTTTGTCTGACCTCCGGCAGTATTTCCCATGAATGGCGGATTGACAGAATTGGTAAGGATATTCCAGACCCTGAGTCCTATGATTTTCCCCTGGCGCAAAACGACCCCAACTTTCTGCAACATAACCGCTTCCAAAATACCGTTACCTGGATCGGTCACGCCACCCTCTTCTTGCAGCTGGAAGGCAGGAACATCCTCACCGATCCTATTTTCTCCCACCGTGCCTCTCCAGTGCAATGGTCCGGTCCGCAACGGGTTGTCCCCCCAGGCATCGCCTTGCGAGAACTGCCTGTCATCGATATAGTGCTCATCTCCCATGATCACTTTGATTCTCTTGACAAACAAACAATTGAGAGCCTGGCACAGAGGCAAGGCGGCAAAGATACCCTGTTCTGTGTGCCGCTCGGCCTGGGGAAGTGGATGCGCAAAAGAGGTGCCCATAACGTGCTTGAACTTGACTGGTGGGAAGAGCGCGAATTCGATGGTATGCGAATAATTGCAACACCGATCAATCATTGGAGCCATTCCGATCGGCGCTTACGAACCACGCTGGTTCATGGCCAAGCATCATGTCAATCCCGAAGAAGCAATAAAAATCCACCAGGATGTGGGTGCAAAACTTTCCGTCGCCATCCACTGGGGAACGTTCATCTTGACTGACGAACCCCTTGACGAGCCCCCGGAGAGGCTGAAAAAGGCAAGAAAGGAGCAAAGCATTCCGGCAGAGGAATTTCGCATCCTCCAGCACGGTCAGACCATCATTCTAGAGTGAAGTTTTTTCTGCATTGTTATTATTGAAGCATCAAACCTAACAATTAAAATTTTATTCTGTAAATCTCTAGTGAATTGGCAATTTAAATTATTAAAGCTCCCCCGCAGCTTTTTGCAGCCAAGCCGAAATCCAGCTCAACAGAGGCCACGGCAAGCTTTAATACTACGAGTTTTTTTCATATATTATTTGACGATGTCAGGATGTCAGAGTATTAATGGGCAAAGCTAGGAACCTGAAGCTGTTGGCATACATCACCACCTTTTGAAAAGCGACTTTTTTATATTTATCTACCCACTCGTATCATAAAATGGTACCCGAATTTGAAATGGAGGGAAAAGTGAAGAAAATTGTAAGCATTTTAGTAGTTATTCTTGCCGTGGGAGTAGTTGTCTATTCCACCATGAAGGAAAAGAGTCCGGACCAGGTTTCCGCAAAGGTTGTAAGGATCATGGATCCGATCGAAGCGAATAATCTCCATATTCCGGTGGCCGACAAAATGGGCTTTTTTCGAGACGAAGGCCTGAATGTCGAGATGAGCCATACGTCGGCGGGTAAGTTCGCTATGGATGCTGTAAATGCAGGTGGTGTTAACTATGGTGTGGTTGTAGAAATGAACGTCGCTCATACTCTCTTCGCTTCCGATGACGTATCGATTCTATCAGAAATTGCGGAGCCGACTCGTGCTATAAAAATCCTCGGGCGGCGCGACCATGGTGT
This sequence comes from uncultured Desulfobulbaceae bacterium, assembly GCA_945787445.1. Lineage (GTDB taxonomy): Bacteria > Desulfobacterota > Desulfobulbia > Desulfobulbales > CALZHT01 > CALZHT01. The sequence goes on along the minus strand of CALZHT010000045.1, from coordinate 67,038 downwards.
CACCGAAGCAAAAGACCTGGTTGGGAAGAAATTGGGAGTGTTATTTGGTGTAAACATACATCTTTTCGTCTTAAAGTATCTTGATGATCAAGGCATAGACCCAAAGCAGGTCGAATTGGTGAATCTCAAGCCGCAAGATGCCGTGTCGGCCTTCAACCGAGGTGATCTTGACGCGGTTATTACCTGGCAGCCCCACGTTTACAGGCTTCAATCCGAGCTTGGTGATCGAGTCGTAATCCTGACAGATGATGCTGAAAAATATTGGACGTATAAAATGATCCTGGTGGCAAAAAAAAGCTATCTTGAGAACAACGAGGAGGAAGCAATAAAAATACTGCGTGCTCTCGTACGCGCCGATGATTTCATCAAATCGAATACACTTCAGGCGCAGGAGATTCTTGCCGATTTACTCAACCTCAGCGTTGAGGAAGTAAAGAGCTTTTATGATGAGATTCACTTCGAGGTTCAAATATCCCCACGCCTGCTTCCTATGTTAACTACAGAAATAGAGTGGCTGCAAAAGACTTTGCTTGATGGCAAGGAACCTGTTACAAAGGATTTACAGTCGGTTATCAGTAACAAGTTGTCAACCGTCAAACGCTCCGCGTATAAAATTGAATAAGGCTGAAGATGCGTCTTTTTTCATTGTCAGTACCCCAGCAAGCCATATCAATTGCGTCGTTTGTCTTGCTGTGGCAGATGGCGGGATGGTTTGGCTGGCTTACTGACACGATCATTCCGGCTCCCAGCGGTATCATCCAGGCGGCTATCGATGGAAATAATAAAGGTTTTCTGTGGCGGGATCTATGGACAAGTATTTTGCGGGTCTTTCCGGCCCTGCTGATCGGATCCTTTCTTGGTGCTTTGACAGGTGTAGTATCCGGTCGTGTACGCTTATTTAGCGACACAATAGGCCCTGTCCTGCACATGTGGCGTGCCTTGCCTGCGGTTGCTTTGGCTCCGCTTTTCATCCAATTCTTCGGCATCAATGAGACTTCCAAGATCATAATTATTGCCAGCGGGGTATTCTTTCCAGTGTGGGTGAGTACACATCAGGGAGCCGGTCTGGTACACAGAACCTATTTGGACCTATCAAAATGTTACGAGTTATCAACATGGTCTTTTTATAAAAATATCGTCATCCCATCCACAGTACCCTTCACCATGGCCGGCATTCGTAACGGCATTGCTATGGCCTATATCATGCTGTTCGTAGCAGAATGGATAGGGGCAAGCAACGGCATCGGGTATCGCATATCAATTGCCCATATTGTATTCCGTATGGACCTGATGTGCCTTGGATTATTGGAATTGGGCCTGCTGGCCTTTTTGACGGATTACACCTTTATCCGCAGCTCACATCACTTCTTTCCGTGGCTGGAACACGCGCGACAATGACAATGCCTATATATGACCTTGCCAGAATGAAAGTTAGGAGAATACCATGGAAATCTCGCAGGGTTTTGCAGTAGAAGCCGCGGATCTCAATGTCCGCTTCGGCAAACTGGAGGTGGTAACGGGAGTAAACCTGCGTGTCAGACAGGGTGAGTTCGTTACCATTGTCGGCAAATCCGGCTGCGGCAAGACGACCCTCCTTAAAGCTGTGGCAGGATTGGTAAAATACTCTGGGACTCTGCGCCGGCAAGGCCGGATACGGATGGTTTTCCAGGAGGGTTTGTTGTTGCCGTGGCTGACAGTGGAGAAAAACATTTGGATGGGTGTTACTGAAGAAGAAAAGCAGAAAGGTAGCGTTAATTCCTCCAGCCGAAAACCAGAGATGGGTAATTCGCCGAACGATCGAGTGCAGAAACTCTTGTCGGAGATGGGGATTGAACATCTTCGCAACTCTTTTCCATATGAGATTTCAGGGGGAGAAAAGCAACGGGTTGCGATCGCAAGGGCATTTGCAGCAAGCCCGGAAATTGTTTTGATGGATGAGCCTTTCGGGGCCTTGGATATTTTTACCAGAGAGCTAATGCAAACGTGGCTGTTAGAGTTCTGGGAACGGCATAAGGTCGCTGTCCTGTTCGTAACCCACGATATTGAGGAAGGCCTGATTCTGGGAGATCGGCTCACGGTAATGTCCGCCGGGCAGCTGGAACCGGATCATACTATTCCCTTTCCCAGGCCACGAGGCGCCGAGACAAAATACACGGAGCAGTTCCTGGAAGCGAGAAGGAATATCAGAAAGCAGATTATAGATGATTATAGTTAATGGGATTGAAATTCGAAGTCCTATCCATTAATAATTGTTCAATTACTCCTTGCAACTCAAGTGCTAGTAAAGGACTTCCAGATCGATAATCCGGAACAACCCCATAAATATCTTGGAGGCTTACATGCAATGGATAGCCAGACAAATTTAGAGAAAAAAGAATTTTGGTGCAAAAAGGCGACAGTGTACTTCGTATACTCCCTAAGCCTTGCCCCGAAAAATGATTTCGGTGGTTTCGTGTTGGACCCGACATCGTTGAAGGATTTAATTACATCTAAACCGCGCATTCTGATAGGTGACCCAGATTGTAGGAAAGGGATTATGCCGCATCTCGAGTTCGAGTCATGCTGTGCTTATGTTGACTATTCTCCAGTTAAAGCCCGAATGGGAAAAGATATCGAGGTAGAGGTTGGCAAACTCATTCGACTTTTTTGTACAGCAGGCACCTGTACGATACGTGTCACTATGAAGTCACCTCGCGGTCGCGACCTCAAAACAGAAGACATATTACACGCACTGGGTCTTGTAGGGCGTCTGAAGCAGAATGGCGACCCCTCTCAACAGCATATGCTGAAAATGAAAAATGGGCCGCCGAAAAGGATCTATGATATTTTTTTCGACACCGTTAAGGATCTCTGTGCTCGTAGTAATAAAAATTTGAGGTGGCTTGAGAAATCTTCTTTAGATTTCATTGACATTGAGAAAGATAAAGAAGTGCAGAGCCCGTTCGTAGTCACCGTAGCAGAGGTTGAAAAAGAGGTCGCGGAGACCTTCTGTGAAGTAGAAGAAATAGGAGAAAAAGATCCTGCACGCTTAAAAATGTTACGGATTAGACAATATGAACATTATTTGGCGCCGATTTTGTTTCGTTCGCTTGGAAAGGCTGAAGATCGCAACAATTGGCTAAGATTGGAGCCATCATACGTCGATCCGCCAACCCCAGGGGGTATCCCAGGATTATTCAATCAGAATATAGACAGCCGACTTTACTGCCGCTTTTCCCGAAGATCAATACTCTGTATTTGTCGAGACAGGTTTGAGCAACCTGCAAGCTTTCTGTTACCAGATATCCTAAATGTCTGTGAACTCGTCCGCTCCAGGTGGCATATGCTCATTATGATGAACAGGGAGCTTGATAACACGTTGCAACAAATGCGTGAGATGTTGAGGGAAGGACGGCGGCTCAATCAAGAAGATCAAGTGCTTCAACTTATAAAGTTGAGATACTGGTTATCCACGAGTTACGAGGATCCAGGTCTGTATATGATTGCAGGGGATGCGATGTCGAAGTTGTATGATTACATGAAAGAGGCATTTCGATTAGAGGAATTAAGGGAGAACCTCCAAGGCAAGATGAACCTTGTGGACCGTCTTTCTCAAGACATTGAAGAATTCGATTGGTTACTGAGTTCACCAGTTCGCCCTTCTCGGACAAGGAAAAAAAAGAGCTGACAGCGGGACATAAATGTTAAAAAGAGAAAGGAAATGTCGATTTATAAACAATTGTACACTCCTTAGAATTGTCAAATAATGTTGTCGATAAGACACCGTGAGAGAGTGCAAGGTCGCGGTGTACATCGGGAGATCATTACTATGACAAAAAATCAGCTTAAAGACAGTGCGAAGGAATTCGAAGTGCACTGCGACGACCTGCTAGTCTCTAAATTGGGGCGAGCTCATGGGCGCATATCCAAGCGCGTTATAAAGTATAAGAGACAGCAGACACAGTTCAAATGCCGAAAGCAGTATACATGGAAGTGGTGGAACACTGTTTGGCCGGACATAGATGATATTTTCCAGGCGGAAATCGATCTTATTGCGGAATTGAAAGAGCTGGTGATGCAACGAGAGACTGAGAAAGTCCTCTCTAATGAGGAGCTAGAGCACTGCTGGTTAATCGTCCAGACAATTGACTTACAGGCCCAGATTGCAAAAGTCGAAACCGCAAAGCCGTGGGGCAGAGATCCCAAGGACCCTCGAGTGAAGCCAATACTTCGCGACTTAGTTTACCAGCACTGGGTTGTCAAATGTGAACTGATTGAGCGTATGAAGAAGGAAGCTTGGTCGCATGATCTTGTTGAATATGTCCAAGAGTTCCTTGAAGCTCTGGACCCTCCGTTGGAATCGCTTGCCTGGTTACGGGGTATTTTTATCAGTTACGCACACAAGGACGAGGACAAAGAAGATCTACATATACTCCTAGAATCTATCGAATCTGAACTAAGAGACAAACACTATATTTCGCTATGGTACGATCAACACAGGGAAAAAGGGCTAGTTTGTGGTGATATTTGGTTTGATGATTTAATGTGGCAAATTCGCAATAGGGATCTCGCTATCGTACTGATTAGCAAAAACTTCTTTGAATCTGAATTCATCCCGAAACATGAGGTGCCGGAACTATGCCGCAGACGAGAAGAAGAGGAACTGGTGATCTTTCCTTTGATCCTTGAAAAGGCTGACTGGCAAAATGAGGACTGGTTGAAGGATACTCAATATTTACCATCTGATGACGAGACAATCCGTGCAAACTATACATCGTTAGAGGCAAAGAAGAGCTTTTACGCAAAGGCTACGAAAGCACTTGTTCACCAAATGGAGAAACTGTCAACTTAGAGATTATGACATTAGAGGAGAGGAACTTACGAAGAGGATTGGGAACAAAAAACGCCGTAATCTCGGCCATGGATACCGCCCCAAACCATAAGACTCTTGGCCATATTTCCCCTTGGTCGGGAACCAGAATGATGTATTGTCAGCACCCGCTATGATCTCGAAGGAATGGATTAATTATGGGACATCAGATGGATATTCTTTGTCCCATATTTTAATCAACTTGGCTCGCTAATCCCGCAGAAGTCTTAAGGGTGATATAACAAGTAGCTCCCGGAGTTTGTCCAGTTGCGATCGGGTACTTCCCAGCATCCAGTCCTCGGTTGTCGCCTCCTCAGCTTGGTGTTCCCACTTTGATGCGTCCGCATCGTTTTCAAGCCCAACAGCAGCTTCCCACATGGTGGCGAGGATCCAATACTTATCGGCCTCTGACTGCACGCCCGCTTCAAGTGCATTGTGACAAAATTGTAGCACATCGTTACGAACCCGGCGAGCTGTTACAAAATCAGCGATTGCTTCGGCATGGTTACCTGTCTGCTCTTCCACAGCTGCCCGAACATTAAGAAGGAATGCAAAATTGATCCCATTGTAATAGTCCTGCTTGAAGCAGAAACCCCTCTCATAGGCTGCGATGGCTTCGTCCAGGAAGGACCGCTCATTGCTCAGACCCCACAGACGTTTGTGGACCGCACCCCACAATCCCAGCGTTTCAGGGTCATTGCTGTCTCCGTGCCAAGTTTCTTGAGGATATCAAGAGCCTCATCCAACGCCGCCATGGCATCCGGTGACTCACCCTTGTATGTCGCCAATGTCAACTACTGCAAAACATAATCATCATTTGGACGCATCAAGGTTGAACTTTCGGCCTGTTGTAAAGTCGGTCTTCTCACCTGAGTGCGTTACTTCAGTCTGGTCCAATACCCCCAAATATCCATCGACGAAAAGGCCCGCTGAGAGCGACCATAATCAAGTAAATAACGGACGATGGGAGTGTGTAGGGGATCAAGAGAATCATGCCAAGTCCCCCTAAGCACCCAGGCCTATTCGCCTGAAAATTGGAAATCCTACCATGAAAACTATCTCCATAAAAAAGCATTCGCCATGGCGCCGAAATAAGAGCGGATACCCACCAAAGGGCTAAAATCGGCCCCCACAGAGGTAGAAATAATATTTTAAAAACGATCATTACGTTTGAACCTCCTTATTTCGATGTCACTTAAAGGGCGAATTTATTACACTCCGGATTCCAAGTTGCCCATCAGGAGTCAAGACTAAGGAGCAAGTCTGCTTTTGACTTTTATACATAGCGACTTATGTCGCTATGTATAAATAAAAGGCGGGGTAGTCACGTTATGCTTTCCATAAAATTTTCTGTATAATTTCAATTTATTAAAAACCGGACATCAGATGGATATCCTTTGTACCATTTTTAACCAATTTGGCTCTCTAATCCCGCAGATGTCTTAAGGGTGATTCTGCAAGTAGTCCTTGGAGTTTCTTCAGTTGCGTTCGGGTACTTCCCAGCATCCAGTCCTCGGTTGCCGCCACCTCAGCTTGCCTTTCCCACTTTGATACTTCCGCTTCGTTTTCAAGCCCAACAGCAGCCTCCCACATGGTGGCGAGGATCCAATACTTGTCTGCCTCTGACTGCACTCCAGACTCAAGAGCATTTTGACAAATTTGCAGCACATCGTTGCGAACCCGGCGAGCTGTTATGAAATCAGCGATCGCTTCGGCATGGTTTCCTGTCTGCTCTTCCACTGCTGCCCGAACATTAAGAAGAAATGCAAAATTGATCCCATTGTAGTAGTCCTGTTTGAGGTAGAAACCTCTTTCATAGGCGGCGATGGCTTCATCCAGGAATGTTGCCTCATTGCTCAAATCCCACAAACGTTTATGGACCGCGCCCCACAGCCCTAAGGTTTCAGGGTCGTTGCTGGTTTCCGGACCAAGTTTCTTGAGGATATCAAGAGCCTCTTCCAACGCTGCCTTGGCATTTGGCGACTCACTCTTGTATGTCGCCAATGCCAACTGCTGCACCACATAATCATCATTTGGACGCATCTGCAGGATAGCCTGCAAGAAAATCTTGGCCGAAGCGAAATCACCCTTCTTCTTTGCAGCGTGTACCTGGTCAAGGAGTGTCTTGACGCTTTGATCGAGGATCGGTTCAGACGACGCTTCTCCCTCAGCTTCTGTGGCTGCAAAACGAATTGCCTGGTTTTCCCTTTCTTCAACCGGGGGCTGCAAGTCCTTTAAGAATGTATATACAGGGCTATCTGTCTGCTGCGCGTTGGTGATCTCAATAATTGCTTCCTTGAGATCCTTCTTGAAACGATGCGCCTCAGCATAACCAAGATCCTCGCCCAGGTGCTTATACCGACGGATAACAATATGACTGAAGTCAAAGGGATTTTTGAGTCCCTCCTCTGCCACAATAATGGTGGCGAAAGGCTTCAGGCCATATCGCACGCCTAACTCATAGGCAGCGTTGACATTATACGTGGAGAGGTCGGCTATGACAAGGTCGGCTTGATAAATCATTTCATACATAGGCTCATCTATGACACCGGAGTGCTGGATCTCATCGGCCCGTATGCATTGCAGACCTGCCTCTTCGACTGCTTCCTTGATGACTCCATACGATGCATCAAGGTTAAACTTCCGGCCCGTGGTGAAGTCCGTCTTTTCACCGAAGCCTTGAACAACGAAACAAACGTTTTTTCCTTGTGACTCTGCATTATTCATATCAACCTCCATGGTATACCCATAATGGCCGTTGCATTCGACTCGGGCGCCAAATTTTGGGCAGACCTCTTAACCTGCCTCTGAAAAAACTGGTTCCCGCAACTCGCCAAAACCTGATACACTCTGACTTAATTGTGCAAGATTACGCCCAGCAGAAAGTAAAGATAAAATTACCCTATGGTATATGGCTTTGGCCGACTAGTGCTTTCTTTATTCATCCAGTTCATACATGAACTCGAACTTGTCTGCGCTGATGCAGTAAGCATCCGTGCCATCTTTATTGTTGTAGACCAGGTAATCTCCTGCCTTGTAAAAGGATTGCCCTTCTTTTGTCTGCACACTTCCAGGCTTGTTTGCGACCTCGGCCCATATCGGGGTGGTCTTGACGTAGACTCCTGCGCTTAATTCACGATAGGTTTTTGCGAATACTTCACTGTCGACTGTATAGACATCCCCATGGTTATTAACAAGCCAATCCCCTTGTTTGCACCTCTGCTCGGCGCCCCATTTCTGAAAGGTGAATCCGGCCGTGTCCAGGTTTACCTGAACGGCAACAACAAATTGATCGGCTTTCTTTCTATAGCGGTGGCGAACTGTCATAGCGCGTACCATATTCAAAAATTCAAAAACGTTCTTGTTTCACACTGCCGGTAGATCGAACAGTGAAGCAAAATCCTCATCTTTGACATCCCGATCGGCAGCCAAAACACCAAGCCGGTGAAGTACAGCCATATTTTCAGGGGCGTCCATCGCACTGAGAGAATCGATTACGTTCGCATCGGTCAAACTTGGGTCCAACTGCTGGACACTATCCTTCCTAAGATCAACATTGTACCGCAAGTATCCTAACAATGGGGCCCCAGCGACGAGGTCATGTCGGAGGTCACCCAGTTCTCGATCGATTTCCCGGGCAGTATGGCTAGTTGTCATCCATTGCAGCATGGTCTCTTGCAGCGAAGCACAATCATCCATTAGCGAGAGGAGTGCTGCAATTGCTTGTTTTGCCGTGATGTTTGCCTTTTTCACCTCCGGGTCAGCAGCCCCAGTACCTACCGAAACAAGGAAGAGCTTATCAGCGCCGGTCGGCCATCCGATTCGATAACCATCCATGGTAGCATACATAAAGGCCTGTAATGCAGGGTTATTGAATGGACTGGCGCCACCATCGACAAAATCACCTTCCACTGTTTTGTAGCCGGTCCTCTCAACGATAGTAATGGTTTCCGGATCAAAATACGCCGGGGCAGCGGTTGATGCCCGCACCACCTGCCACAGGGGATACTCGCTGTTACCGATCGTGCCGCCTGGACGCGAATCAAAGTATTTGCCTTTTGGGTTGTTGCTGACCGGCCAGGGGCTTCCTGTATCAAGGCGTTTTGCCATAATGAGCAGGCCGGTTTGCAGTTCAGGGCTGCCCAGCTTGGTAGCATCACCATACACCTCTTTCAGTTCTTCGATGAGCTTATTTTCGTCGTATTTGGCCCGGAAAAATCCCATTCGAAAAAGGCTTTTTTCGAAAACACGTTCGCCAAGGCTCATGTATTTTTGACGAATCTGTTCAACTGTCCACCCTTTTGCCAGAGTTGCGGCAATTATCGCTCCAGTTGATGTTCCGGCAATCAAGTCGAAATAGTGACATAAGCGAAAATCACTACTGTTCCCATGCCGCTGTTGCAGGATATCTTCGATCTTCGCTAAAATACCAAGAGTCAGAATGCCACGCAATCCACCCCCGTCAAGGGCCAATATACGTTTCGGTTGCCCGTCATTGCGGAAATGTTCTTCACGATTCATGTGCACGTATGCCATAGGCCCCTCCTCACCATGTTTGCGATACTGAAATTAGCGTAGCGTATTGGAAAAATAAATTGTAACGTCTTGGGTCCTGATTTCTTCCCAAATGCAAATAATACCTATAATTTGTTACATATCGTAAGCAAAAGTGCCATGTCAACAATTTGCTATACAATACCGAATATTTTTTTAGGGATCAGGTTCTCGCATTGGCTAAGGGGTTGACCGACGTCAGGCGCTACGAAAAATGTATACTTGGGCTGCCAGGTTGGAGGGAGACGGCAGGCAAGCCGGACCGGAGAAAGGATTGTTCCGCCGGTGAAAAACCGTTTTTGAAGCTCCCCGCGGCCGCATGCGCACGCGAAGCGTAACCCGCGGAGAATATAGTGCTGATCGTGTTCACAAACACAGGATGCAAAACCTGCAACACATTTACTGAACAAGTAGGGAAAACCACAAAATTATAGGAGTCGCACGCTATCCATCATAATCGGAGGCTGCGCGCCGACCAACTGTAAATCCAATGGCTTGGATGTATCCAAATGGAGATCGCGTTGGGGATATGCCATCTCAATACCTGCTTCCCGGAACAGTTCGATGAGACGATACCGGACATCGCTCTCAATGGTGCGTTGTTCCAGAAGGACCAGTTTATTCATTCTCACCCAGAAAAATACAGTAAAATTGAGAGAACTCTCACCCACTTCATCAAAAAACACTTCCGGCTCAGGCTTTTTTAATATCCTTTCATGCTCCTGCACTGCCTGAAGCATGATTCGTTGCACCTCCCGCGGATCTGAATTATAGGCCACCCCAATTTTTACAATTCCCCTGATCTCGTGGTCGGACAATGTCCAGTTGACAATATTCTTTTCGAGAAAACTGCTGTTGGGCACAAGGATATGAACATTACCGGGGGTGCGAACCCGGGTGCATCGCATGCCGATTTTTTCGATTATGCCGAAATTGTTTTCCACCTCGATCATGTCGTTAATTTTGACCGGCCGTTCCGCCAAGAGGATGAAGCCGCTGACAAAATTATTGAGCAGTTTCTGGGCGCCGAAACCGACAGCAATGGCAATGGCGCCGCCAAATAGAGTAAAAACCGCCAGGGGAATATTGACAGACTGCAATGCAAAAACCAGCAGGACAAGCAGGGCGAAAAAATAGAGCATCTTCTCCATTGCTGCGGTGACATTTTCATCCAAGCGGGTTCGCGACAGGATTCGTCTGACCAGATATTGGGTGAACCATCTTGCCAGAAGCATGCCGACAATGAGGATAAAGAGAGCGACCACTACTTTATGAACCGTCACGGACCGTTCATCAACCACCCAGAGTTCATATTCCCAGATGGACTCTATTTTTTCCCCGACCCAATGAATCTTTTTCATGAGGGCCACATTCTGTTGCGTATCATCAATTTCATTGAGGAAACGCTGTTCTATTTCACGGGCGCGCTGGAGCAGCGTCAAGTATTCAAAATTACGATCCGCCATTTTATTGAGAGCAGCTATCTGCGTTTCTATTTGTTGCGCAATAACGGCACCCATACCGTTTTCAGAGAGTTGCTTCTGGATAGCTGCGATTTCGGCCTGTAAATCTTGCTGATAATTATCTTTTGTAATTATATTGCGGTTAATTCTTTCGATTTGTTCAGTTGTTGCCTGCTGCCATTTATCAAGTTCTTCATAATCAATATCCTTTTCAAGCAACGAATACCGGCGTTGCCAGACTTGTTCTTCTTGATTCAGAAAAAGCAGCATGTTCTCGGTCTGCTCCAATACCTCCTGGTAGGTTTCCCGCCAGGCTTCACGCGCTTTGAGCATGGCCGACGCTCTTTCCTTGACATCTTCGTCAGCACCCCGGGCCACATCAAATTCACTTTGGGCGTCTAACCAGGCGTTTTCTATTCCTTTTTGTTCCTGCCGCAGTGTTTCAACCCTGGATTGAAGTTTTACTCTCTGTTCCGCCAAGATATCAAGACGATTCTGCAAGTCGGTTGCGTCGAAATCCAGATTCGACTTGAACCAGTTAACATGTCTTTGGGTGATTTCCTTTTGCATCTGCACGAGGGTGAGTTCCCTGGTCTTGTTTTCAAGGTTGATACGTAACAGATCAAGGACAGCCTGGGCCAATTCATCTTCCGCTTTCGTGTATTCCAAGATCCAAAGCTGCGGCAAAGACTTTTCGGTTTGTTTTTCTTGTTGGATCTCCTCTTCGATTTCCCGAACCTTATGCCCGGTCCGGCCGATTTCGGCTTTTGCCTCTTCCAACTGCTTCTTTGTTTCTTTCAAACCAGCATTTATGGTTTGCTCCTGCCGGGTGGTTGTTGTCAGTTCGTCGAGAAGGCTGTCGTAGGTACTTAGATTATAAGGGGGAGGCTGAGCAACAAGGCTTTCTTGCCAGGATTGCAGCTTTTTATCGAGGTTTTGTTCTTCTTTTGCCAATGAGGATTGTCTTTCTAAAGAAGTAAGCTGCTGCTGGTAAATGGCCTCCGTCTCTCGCAGATTGGCATTATGCTCCTGCAATTTGGTCAAGGTTATTCCGAACCGGGCAGCGGTTTCCTCGTTCTCTGCAGTTTCGGCCACCTCTAATTTCTCTCTGATTTCCTTTATTCTGCCTGCAATACTCTCCGAATTTATCGTTGAGACAGCCGTTGCTTGTGGAACTTCCGCCGGTTTCTGTTGCTGAGCATACGACTGCGGTGAAAATACTAGTTGCACGACAATGAGGGTAACTATTGAAAAAATATGGATAAACATGTTCATAAGCATCCTTTTGGTCATATAAAAGACCATCCAGTAAAGAAAAAGATATAGGTAGGTACGACCTCATAGGGGAAAAAAAGTTCCCCCGTATATGGTGGGCAAAAGGTCTCGACTCCTTCCACTATATCCTTAGTAAGACGCAATAAATTACCTGATGCCTGGAAAGCTCAACAACCTCCATCTAAAGACGGCGGTTTTGAATGAAAAAGACTGAAAATCCGGATACGGATCAAATAGAGCCGTTTGCATCGTGCTCGTGAGCGTAATTGTAATCGTACAACGAAAAGGAAGCATTGTGCGTTTGATTATGAATACAAGGAAAATCGATTACGAGCACGAGCACGAAAATAACAAATACGAGCTAAAGCCGCCTGTCTGAAAGGCAGGAGTATTAACCTTAACTGTGAGACTAATAAAATTGCGGGAGTTCCTGGCCTGTGGTACATTGGCGCCCATGCAACAGTCACTGTTTTCTTCCAATAAAACCTCGCAGGATTCCAAACAACCTTTGTTTAACCGGAAAGACCTGAATCCTGCCCAATACGAAGCGGTTACGACCACAGAAGGGCCGGTGCTAGTTATTGCCGGGGCTGGCAGCGGCAAGACCCGCACCCTGGTGTACCGGGTGGCATTCCTGCTGGAACAGGGGATCATTCCGGAAAATATCCTGCTCTTGACCTTTACCAGGAAGGCAGCCCAGGAAATGCTCAACCGTGCCAGCGCAATTCTTGACGATTCCTGCCAACAGGTGTTGGGCGGCACATTTCATGCCGTAGCCAACCTGTTGTTGCGCAGGCATGGCTATAAACTCGGGTACACCGCCAATTTTTCCATCCTGGACCAGGCCGATGCCCAGGGCATAGTTAACCTAATCAAGTCGTCCCTCAATCTTGGCGGAGCGGGCAAGCGCTTCCCCACCAAACGGCTGATCATCAATATGTTCAGCAGATCAGTGAATAAAAATATTGCACTGGAAAATGTAGTTCTGGACCATTACAATCACCTGGCGGAATATCTGGACGAAATCCTCCTCATCCGTGACCACTACAAGAAATTCAAGATCGAACACGGCTTGATGGACTATGACGACCTGCTGGTCAACTGGAAGAAACTCCTGGCCCGATTCCCGGATGTGCGTGAAGAGATTGCAAACCGTTTCCAGTATGTACTGGTTGATGAGTACCAGGACACCAATCCCATCCAGGCCGAGATTGTCCGGCTTATCGCCAGTTCCCACAACAATGTCATGGTGGTGGGCGATGATTCGCAATCAATTTATTCATTCCGGGGTGCTGATTTCCGCAATATCATGGACTTTCCCAAAATTTTTCCTAACACGAAAATCATCAGGCTTGAGGAAAATTACCGGAGCACCCAATCTATCCTGGCAGTCACCAACGCCATTATTGAGAGGGCAGAGGAAAAATATACCAAGACCCTGTTCAGCAATATTGCAGGGGTTGATAAACCGCGACTTTTCGCAGCACGGAATGAAGCGGACCAGGCCCGCTATGTGGTGGACAATATCATGGCCCGCCACAAAGAGGGTGTTTCCTATGGCGAAATGGCGGTATTATTCCGGTCCAGCTTCCATTCCTTTAAGCTGGAGCTGGAGCTGGCCAACCACCAGATCCCCTTTGAAAAGCGGGGTGGACAGAAACTGACGGAATCGGCCCACACCAAAGATGTTCTGGCCTATCTCCGGGTGCTTGCCAATCCACAAGACAATCTTTCCTGGAACCGGATCCTACTGCAACTTGAAAAAGTCGGACCAAAAACCGCGCAAACCATTCTGAATACAATTAAACAGAATGAAGAACCGTTTACGGCACTTAAAAACTACCCTGCCCGCAATAGCTGGAAAAAAGGAGTAGAGAATCTAGCCGATATGCTCTTGTCTCTGCAGAAGCCGGGATTGTCCCCGGTATCGTTGTTTGACCTGGTGGTGGAATATTACCGCCCTGTTTTTGAACGAATTTACCATGATGATTATCCCCGCCGGAGCCGCGATCTCGATCAGATCCGGGATATTATTAATGGGTACGCCAGCCTGCAGGCCTTTATTGACGATACGGCCCTGGACCCGCCCGAATCCCGGGGTGCAGAGAATTTGTCGGAGGCTGCAGATAAACTTATTCTTTCCACCGTGCATTCAGCCAAAGGTCTTGAATGGGATACGGTATTTATCATCCATCTGGCGGAAGGCAAGTTTCCTGCCGCGCAATCGCATCTACCCGAGGAACAAGAAGAGGAACGCAGGCTCCTTTATGTAGCGGCTACCAGGGCAAAAAAAGAACTTCATTTCATCTATCCCAGGGAGGTCATGTCCGCGGACCGTCTTTCAAGCCTCGGCAGGATATCACCATTGCTGGAAGACATCCCCCATGACCTGCTCCGGCAGAAAAACGCGCCTCGAACCTCCTTCAGCCAACCGGCAATCCAGCGATTTAAAAAGAAAGTTACCGATGGGGAACTGGCTGCAGGCACAACAGTGCACCATCCCTTTTTCGGCGAAGGAAAGATTGAAAAGGTTCTCGGTCCCCGCCGGGTTGATGTGTTTTTCCAGCGCCACGGCAGAAAAATCCTACATCTTGATTACGCCAAGCTGGAGATCCTGTAAATGATGAACTATGAGGAGGCCTGGGCCTTCCTTGACAATCTCCAGTTTTTCAAAATAAAGCTGGGCCTGGACAGCATGGCCGGTTTTCTGGATAGTTTTGGCAATCCGCACCAGGACCTGCGCTATATCCACATTGCCGGCACCAACGGCAAGGGTTCGGTTGCTATTACCCTGCTTACCCTCCTTTCTCAGGCCGGCTACAAGGTGGGATTGTATACCTCTCCCCATCTCAGTTCGGTACGCGAGCGTTTTCGGATTAATGATACCTATATTTCCACAGAAGATTTTGCCGCACTGGCCAGCCGCATCCGTGATATGCTGGGAGGCAGGCAGATCACCTATTTTGAATTCACCACTGTCCTGGCCATGCTCTGGTTTGTCCAGGAAAAGGTTGATGTTGCTATTTTGGAAGTGGGACTTGGAGGCCGTCTTGACGCCACCAATGTGATCACTCCACTGGTCAGTGTTATCACCAACGTCTCCATGGACCATGAAGCCTACCTCGGCGACACCCTGGCCCAAGTGGCTTACGAAAAGGCCGGCATCATCAAAACGGGCGTACCGGTCATTTCAGGCGTTGATGACGAGGTGAGCATGGAGGTAGTTAAAAAAACCTGCCAGGAATATAAGGCGCCCCTTTCTTTGCTGGACCGTGATTTTTTTATGCTTCCCGGCCATGACCATACCTG
Source organism: uncultured Desulfobulbaceae bacterium (assembly GCA_945787445.1). Lineage (GTDB taxonomy): Bacteria > Desulfobacterota > Desulfobulbia > Desulfobulbales > CALZHT01 > CALZHT01. The sequence goes on along the minus strand of CALZHT010000045.1, from coordinate 51,588 downwards.
GAACTATAAAGGTCTCAAGGACAATCCGTCCGGACTCGCAGGCCTCACCTTTACTCTGCCGGGCACCCATCAGGCAAAAAATATCGCCTTGGCCCTTGCTGCCATGGAGATTCTTGGCCAGCATAACTTTACCATAGAGGAATCTGTTATCAGGAAGGGCCTCAACCAAATAACCTGGCCCGGTAGGCTTGAATATTTTTGCCTGGAAAAAGAAGATATAAAATCTCAAAAGACAACCAACACCTGGCAAAAGGTCTCCTGTCCGGAACAGCCAAATAGTGACAATACCGGGGTGCGGCGCTTTCTCCTGGATGGGGCCCACAATCCTGCCGGCGTGGCCGGTTTGGTACATGCCCTGCAGAATAATTTTTCCTATGCCAAGTGTATCCTGATCTGGGCCAGCATGGCTGACAAGGATTTTTCAACCACCCTTGGTTCCATAGCACCGTTGTGTAACACCATTATTTTCACCATGCCGGAATATGAGCGTTCAGCCTCGCCGGCCCAGTTGATCGATGCTTTGGAGCCGCAATTTCAATCCCGCGCATTGCTAAAGGATTCAGTGATGGATGCAATTGACCAGGCCCATGGCCTGGCATCCCCTGACGACCTCATCTGCATTGCCGGGTCCCTCTACCTGATCGGTGCGGCCCGCCAAATTCTCTTGGGAGAACTAGTGGTATGATTGATGATCCATTCTTTGCCTTTACCGGGGTTGATGATATCTTTATCCGCAAGGAAAAGGCCAAGGCCCGCGAACTTCGCAAAACTCGCTGGTGGAAGAACAAAATTGCCCAAGGGATATGTCACTATTGCCGTAGCAGAACTCCGCGGCAAGAACTGACCATGGATCACATTGTCCCGTTGGCCAGGGGTGGATCGAGCATCAAGTCAAACCTGGCAGCAGCGTGCAAAAGTTGCAACACCAAGAAAAAAACCATGCTTCCGCAGGAATGGGAAGAATACATGGATGCCTTAGACAAAGGAAAGCAGGGCTGATCATACCAAGCCGCATTCAAATTCTAACTTTGTCCCCCTCAAGGGGGGATTGAACAGAATTGGCTGCGTCGTCGGCTTCCTCGGCGTATTTCAAATACGCCTCCGGGTCCTCCTCCTTGCCGCCTTGTTGCCTCTTTGAATGCAACTTGGTATCAGTCGCCCAGACAGATGCCTATTTCCCGGGCGGTTAATAACTTGTCACTGTCCGCCGGCACTCTTTTGCGGGATTTGATGGCTTCCTCAAGGGGAATCGGCTTCATGGCAGGTGTAACCAGGGCCACCATGTGATCATAAGTTTCCGTTTCGACCAATCGAACCGCTGCAGCGCCGAATCGCAAGGCCAGTAGACGATCAAAAGTGGTGGGTGAACCACCTCGCTGTAAATGCCCCAACACCAGGGATCTGGTGTCCTTATCCGTCCTTTTGCGAATCTCATCAGCAACCCATTCGCCTATCCCGCCGAGAAGTACTTCCTGTCTGCCGATTTCGCATTTATCCTGCGGCTTGCAGATCACATCGGCATCCTTGGCAGAAGCGCCTTCCGCCACCACGACAATGGCGTAATGCTTGTCATGCAGCTCATTATCATTGATCTTGGCGCAGACCTTGTCAATATCAAAACGGAATTCAGGGATAAGGATGACATCGGCGCCGCCGGAAATCCCGGAATTGAGGGCAATCCAGCCGGAATCCCGGCCCATGACCTCAACAACCATGACCCGGTCGTGGGATTTGGCGGTGGAATGAAGTTTATCAAGCGCTTCAGTCGCGGTTGAGACCGCCGTATCAAACCCAAAGGTACGCTGGGTCGCCTCCAGATCATTATCAATGGTCTTGGGCACCCCGATGACATGCATCCCCTTTTCCACGGCAAACCGGTGCGCGATCTCAAGGCTGCCATCGCCGCCGACCGCAATATGACAATCGAATCCCATGCGGTTAAAATTTTTCATGACCCGTTCGGAAACATCCCGGATCTGAATCTCGCCCGCTAAATTTTCCACCGGCATGGCAAAAGGATTTCCCTTGTTTGTCGAACCAAGTATTGTACCGCCGGTCGGTGTGATATCTTCAACTTTTTCAGGAGTCAAACGGATCATCTCATCAGGGTCAAGAAAACCGAGATACCCGCACCTGCTGCCGTAAACCTCCCAACCGCGATAGGTTGCCGCTTTAACAACCGCGTAGATAACGGCGTTAAGGCCCGGGGCATCTCCTCCACCGGTGGAAATGACGATTTTTTTCATGAACCTCCCTCTTTAGCCATCTAAAAGCTCTTCACTGAATCACAATATACAAATACGGTTATAATAAAAAATGAGTAATCAATACAACACCTTTTTGATATTAGAGGGACGTAAACAAACTCGTATTCTCTTTCTTTGCCCTCCATTATTTGTTATTCCGGTCCCGTGGCTATCCATTAACCTTATCGGGAGCAACACAAAAAAATTAAGAGAATTTCTTTGCAATCAACTGATAATAATAGTAAATATTCTTAAAAAATAGATCTCGCTTATCATTCCCTATTGACTTATTTACCATTCAATCTTAAAATAAAAACAGTTTAGTAGTTTTTAATATACTTAACCTTCGTCCAATTTTAGTACCTTATTATATTTAACATTTTTTGAAAGGAGGAACGCCATGCTGGAAGTTACAGAGATGGCAGCAAAAAATCTGAAGGACTACATGGAGCAGAACAAAATAGATTCTGCCCTGCGGGTCGCATTGATGCAGGGAGGCTGAGCAGGCCCTTCCCTTGGATTGGCTCTGGATGAGCCAAAAGATAATGACGAAACATATTCTGTTGATGAGTTAACATTCCTGGTCGACAATGAGCTGTTGAAAAAAAGCGGCACCATTACGGAAGCAGCAATTGCGGTTGATAGAAAACAAATCTGCCACTAAGACTAAGACCACAAAAAGCCCTAAGGTGAAAGTCCTTAGGGCTTTTTTTATTGGGCCAGGGAACAGAAAGGCACTAAGGCAGCAAATTGCAATCCCATAAAGCCTCTGAAGTTTCTGGTTTCACTCCTTAGTCCTAAGCCCTTAGTCCTGATCCCCTAGTCCTCAGCCCTCATAATTCTTTCTCCTGTCTTCTGACTCCTGTCACCTGTTTTCCGTTCATTTGACCGATACCGCTGTCCGGCCGATTACAGTTTTGGACTGATCGACTATATACCGCACTTCGTATTCGCCAGGCTTCTCAGGAGCCTGCAAGGCGGCCGGTGCCCCATTGGTGGTATAGGCATAGCTCAGGTACTGGCTATCATTAGCACCTTTTGGCACTATGGTGATGTAATCGCCGCTGTAATTCGGGCCCTCCCAGGACACCTTAAAATTCGCTCCGGCATTAACCGTGGCCGGGGCTTCAACTCTGGCTGCCACTGATGTTACTTTGACCGGGGTGCGGGCGAGAGGTTTCCTGGTTTTGTCCAAAACATATCGCACCTCATAGTCACCAGGCTTTGTCGGGGCTAGAAGGTTTGCCGGGCTGCCGCTTGCAGTATAGGTATAATTCAGATATTCAGAATCCTTTGCAGTGGCCAGCACGATGGTTATATAGTCGTTTGGTTTATTTGGACCCTGCCAGCTCACTTGAAAAGTAGAACCGGCGGCAACGATTGCAGGAGCCTCGACTTGTAGGCCTGCGGATAATTTCGAGTTGGAAACAGGTGGACTGGGAGGGGATGCTACAGTTATGCCGGCAGGCTTGGCAACCGGGCGACTTGCCGGAGCTGCGACAGTTTCCGGAAGCGCGGCATTTGGCGACTGGTCAAGCCGTACCGTAAAAGAGCCCTTCATCACAAAGACACTCACTTTAGTAATTTGCTTTTCTTTGGCATATTTCCAGGATTTGCTTTCCTCCTTCTGCAGAGCAAATTTTTCTGTGCTTATCTTCTCCTTCCCTTGCACCCCGCGGTACAGATTGATAGTACCCTTTGCCGCAGAGCTCCCCGTAACACTGACCACCAGGTGCTTATCCGGATCGACCCTTTTGCCGGCCCCGCTCGGAAAGTTCACGGAAAACTCCTGAACCTCCTTTATGGAGGCAGCTCTCATGTCTGCCTTCTTTCCCTTTGTTTCAGCAGGCTGATAGAGGCTGAATTTTATATCTCCCTCTTTCATGTCAACCTGTCCCGAAGCAATGCCCTTATCCGCTGTAAACTCCCAGGTCTTGGTTGCACCGTTTTTAAGAACAATATCCTCCTTCACCACTGCATCTTTATATGTGCCTTTGAAGAAGGTAATCGTGAACTTACTTTCCGGTTGGTCCTGGCTGTCTGCAATGACTGTGCACTCGATTTTCCTACCCGGTTTAGTCAAGAATCCTATACCACCACCAGGGCCCAAAAAATTCTGTTGGGATTTTTCCTTGGCCCACATGGGGAGTTCCTGGTCCAGACGGGCATAAACCAGGCCTTTATCGATTTTGACAACAATGGTGTCCGGGTTGCGCTTCTCCGCAAAGGAAATCTCTTTGCTTTTGGATTGTTGCAGGGTAATAGCATTTTTTGGCAGGGAACGGGCGGTGAAAGGTTTACCCTGCAAGGTGGCACTGATGGTGACCACGGATTCTTCAATGCTTTCGTTTGTAAGCACAAGGGTGATCTGTTTTTCCGGATCAACCGTGATCTGCAATGCACCGCCCTTGGTAATCCTTCTGCCGATGGGAGCATCGACCGCCAAGGTTGAAGAAATTGCCGATTTTGGCCTTGCCGCGGCCTTAGCGGGCTCCTTCTTCGGTTTCTCCATCTTGGTATACCCGGTAGGAATCTTGAAAAGACTGCTATCCAGATCAGTTTCCTTAATATTTTTGAGTTCGGCGGAATTTTTTCGCATCTTGTTGAAGATGATTTTCAAGGGCATATTGAACTTACGAGACCACCACGCCGTGTATACGATTTCTTCCAAGGCCAGGTAAACCATTTTTTCACAGGGGTACCCTTGAATATCCTCGGATCCTTTGTTCACCTCCTTATATTTACTGCCGGCAACCAAAATGGATTGAAAAGGATCATTCATCAGGCTTATCAAGCTGTCTGAAGGCATCTCCATATATTTTTTTTCTTTCGGATTAACCACTCTGGTGATTTTCTTTTGCTGGTCCACGATCACGGCAATGGTTGCCTGGTTCTCCTCAACCTCCATGCGGTAATGAGACTCTTTGAAAAAAAACCTGCCAACGCTCTCCTTGCCTTCTCTGGTCATGACCAGATCTGCGGAAAACTGAGCAACTGCCCAAGCCTTTCCTGCCACCGACACAAACAGCATGGCGAAAGCAAAACCGGTAATCCATAATGCTCTTCTTGGTAACATTATTCCTTCTCCCCAATAGGTTTATTTACCCAACTGCCCAACTGGATTCTTCGGGTATCCCATTACAAATTCATTTGACAGAGTTCCATGCCCAATATAGAAAATATAAAGGATATATCTACTGGGCCACAATATATAATTCCTAAAAATAATGAAATCGTAAAAAGTCTTTTTGTACCACAGAGGACACGGAGTTCACAGAGGTAACTGCTTGAAAGTATAAAGTTTTACTCTGTGTCCTCTGTGTTGAATTTAAAGTTTTTGCGAGTGTGTCAAAAAAGATATTGTATGAAAAGGGCTAGCAACTCCATTTTCATTATTCTTTTCTCTTTTTTCCTGCTTTGGGGGCTGTCCGATCCTGACAGATCTTCCGGTGCTAGGCTCCGCAAACCTGTCTGGGCTGGTGCTTTTTATCCTGCCAACAAAGAGAAACTCCTCCAAGAAATCTCTAGGCATACAGAGCAGGCGCAACATACACCCATAAAAATCCCGGCCGGCAAAACCCTTAAAGCTCTCATCCTCCCCCATGCAGGGTACATCTATTCCGGATTGACAACTGCCCATGCCTCAAGGGTGATTAGCCCAGGGAGTCATGCAAAAGTTATCCTACTCGGCCCGGACCACAGGGTAGGCCTTCCCTCCCCTGCAGTATCCAATGTTGAAGCCTATGGTACTCCACTGGGGAACATAAACCTCTCGGATGATGCTGTCCAACTGCGAAAAAATCCTCATTTCATGACAAGTACAGCATCCGACCGCGCGGAGCACTCGCTTGAAGTAATTCTTCCTTTTCTGCAAGTGTATATAGGTAACTTCAAACTGATACCGGTTGTCATTGGGTCGTGCAACATAAAAAGAACAGCTGATGCCATCTATCCGCTTCTCGACAACAAAACACTCCTGGTGGCAAGCTCCGACCTGTCCCACTACCTGCCATATGACCGGGCGGTTACGAAAGATCTCCAAACCATTACCCGAATCCTGCAGCTTGACTCCAGCGGGCTTGCGAAAAAAAACTGTGCATGCGGCGCAAATCCGGTAATGATACTGGTAGATATTGCAAAACGCCTAAACTGGCAGGCTGTTCTGCTTCATTACTCCAACAGCGGTGATACTGCCGGCAGCAAATCAAAGGTGGTCGGCTATGCTGCCATTGCTTTTTATGGAGAGGCAAATATGGAAGATGCGACAAAGTTTTTTGACGATCATCAAGGCAAAGCGCTTGTCAAACTCGCCCGGCAAACGATAACTGAAAAGCTCGGCGGCACAGTCGATGGGAACGAATCCGAATCCTTGAAAAAATTTCTTACTGACAAAGATTTTACTACGTGTTGCGGCACCTTTGTCACGCTCCATATCAATGGTCAATTGCGAGGCTGTATCGGCAGCCTGACTTCATCCGAGTCCGTGGTAGCCGGAGTACAGCGTAATGCCATAAATGCGGCTTTCAATGACGCCAGATTCAGGCCGTTAACCCCGGAGGAATTGGACAGGATTGATATTGAAGTGTCTGTACTGACCGAACCAAAATCCCTTGCATATACTGATGGCCACGATCTTCTCCAGAAACTCCGGCCAACCGTGGATGGCGTGATCATCCGCCAGGGCTTTATGAGCGCTACTTTTCTGCCCCAGGTATGGAGCCAGTTGCCCAGGACGGAGGATTTCCTCGCCGCCTTATGCCGGAAAGCAGGGCTGCCGACGGACGCATGGCGGACTGGTACCTTACAAGTGGAAACCTATCAGGTTCAGTATTTTGCAGAGGAGAAACCAATATCCGGACGATGAATATTCATTTATCTGTTTCATGATGACCCTCTCCAATATCCCGGACTCTGGAATCCAGGCCATTGCATCATCTTTTTGTGTCAAAGTGGATTAATTTCATCATGGGGTAATTTCAGTCCATGGTCATGAACAGCATCACCAATCTGGTTGCAACCAAGACCGCCACAAATGAACGTGCCATTATCAGAGTGGTGATCGCCACCGGCATATCGTCGGTGGTAACCCAACTCCTGCTTATCCGTGAATTTCTTGCCCAGTTTCAGGGCAATGAATTTGTCATTGCCCTGATTTTGTTCAACTGGCTGATCCTGGGCGGCATGGGCACCCTTCTTGCCCGGCTGGTAACAAGGAGAGGAAAAACGCCTTCCGTTGCAAAACTTGCGTGGTTGAGCTTTCTGCTTATAGCTATCTCCCCGTTAATGATCCTTGCCATCCGTATTCTGCGGGATATTTTTTTCATCCACGGTACCTCAGTGGGATTCTACCCGACCTTTGCCTATTCTTTTTTCACCATCATGCCGTTCGGCCTGCTCCTGGGTTTCCTCCTGCCCTACAGCTTATTTGTCCTGCGGGTTGATAATAAAGACTACCCTGGCACCTTTGTGTATATGGCAGACAACCTGGGCGATGTCGCTGGAGGCGCCATTTTTTCCTTTACCCTTGTTCATCTTGTCTCACCCATGCAGGCGGTTTTCTTTGCCAATCTGTTGCTGCTTTTTTTTGCCTGGCGTCTTTTCCCTTCCGAAAAACGTTTCCGTCCGGCTGTCCTGGCAGGGACCATGATGTCTCTGCTCGCCCTTATTGCCGGGATCTTCCTGGAAAAGCCCTCTCTTGTCCCCATGAAAGGAAAGCTCGTGCATTACCGGGAATCCAGATACGGCCGCATCACGGTGGTACAGGACCAGGAGCAGTACACCTTATTCAATGACGGCTCACCGACTTTCAGCACCCAGAATGTCAGCATGGCTGAGCAGGCCATCCATTATCCCCTGGCCCAGATTGAAAATCCCAAAAACATTCTGCTGATTTCCGCGGTGGGCGGCATGCTTGCCGAACTTGCAAAGCATCAGCCGGAGTCCATTGATTACCTCGAGCTGGATCCGGAAATGACAACAGTGGAATTTCACTATGGATTGCTCAAAAATATCCCAAACCTCAATGTCATTCACCAGGATGGCCGCGCCTGGCTGAATCAGACCCTGAAAACATATGATGCCATAATTGTTAACCTGCCGGAGCCGGAGACCTTTCAGATCAACCGGTTTTATACCGATCGTTTCTTTGCCCTGGCAAAGGATCGGCTAAAACCGGACGGCATATTTTCTTTCAGCATGGAGGGATATGATAATTATCTGGGCGAGCCGCAACGGCGGAAACTTTCCGTCCTGTATACCACTGTAAAGGAATACTTCAACCATGTCCTCCTGCTGCCGGGCGAAACCATCTATTTCCTTTGCAGCGCCAAACCTCTTTCCGTTGACATCCCCCAGAAGCTTATTGAAAAGGGGATTTCCACTTACTACATCAGCGGTTTTTATTACGGCAATGTCACTACGGAAAGGATAACCCAACTCAATGATCTCATGGACACTTCTTCTCCGAAAAACTCGGACCTCAATCCCAATCTCATGCGTATCATGTTCTCCCAGTGGTTTGCCAAATTTTCCACCTCACCGATCACTTTTGTTAGTGCCCTGGTCCTTCTGCTCGCCATCTATATGACCAGGATAACCCGGGAAGAATTTGTCCTCTTTTCAACCGGAGCCATGACCATGGGATGCGAAATTCTGGTAATCTTCGCTTTTCAGATTTTTTTCGGATATATTTATCTGCAGATAGGGTTGATCGTCACAGTTTTTCTGGCCGGCCTGCTGCCGGGCGCCTGGCTGGGGGACAAATGGAGCAGCAGGGGCAGGCAGATCCTGCTCTCCACCGACATCCTTTTGATAGCCATGCTGGGTATTTTCCTCCTCATGGTATATCTCGTTGGCGACGGACTGCCGGTGATCTTTTTTCTGCTCTTCGGTTTTATTGTCTCCCTTGCCTGTGGCTGCCAGTTCCCAGTAGCCCTTTTTCTGCGCGGCGGTGATAATCCGGCAGCCACGCGAGTCTTTTCCGCTGACTTGATCGGCGCTGCCTGCGGCACTCTGCTTACCAGCGTGGTGCTTATCCCCTATCTGGGAATAATCTGGGCCACCATATGCCTTATCGGCCTGAAAACAATAAGCCTGCTCCTAGTGGGTACTGCCAATGAAACCATGTAACCGACGTCATTTCCTCTCGGCAAGCGCTGCAATTCTTGCCTGTTCCGCCACCCCTGCCCATGCCCTGTGGCCCTTTGCCGAGCAAAAAGGTGAAACATCAGGACCAGCCGACATCAAGGGCACTATTTTCAAGGGCGACGCGCCGGAGGAAATCTGGAAGTGGTCCAAAGAAGGCTTTTTATACAGCAAGCTTGAAAACAACTCGGTTGCCTGTGGCATCTGTCCCAACCGCTGCGTGCTGGCCCCGGGCGACAGAAGCGTATGCCGCTCCAAGGTTAACCATAACGGCACCCTGTATTCCCTCGCCTACGGCAACCCTTGCGCCGTGCATATCGATCCCATTGAAAAAAAGCCGCTTTTTCATTTCAAGCCGCAGAGCAAAGTATTCTCCATCGCCACCACGGGCTGCAACTTCCGCTGCCTCAACTGCCAGAACTGGGAAATTTCCCAGATGAAGCCCCATGAGGTCAGGCATGAGGAGCTCTTTCCAGCGGAAGTGGTAAGCGAGGCTGTGAAATATGAGTGCCGGTCCATTGCCTACACATATTCCGAAGCCATCACTTATTTCGAATACATGATCGATACGGCCCGGCTGGCCCATGAAAAAGGAATACATAATTGCTGGATCTCAAACGGCTATATAAATAAAAAGCCCCTGCTCGAACTCTGTAAGGTGCTTTCCGCCGCAAACGTCAATCTTAAATCATACAGTGATGCAATATACCGCAAACTGAACGGCGGCAGGCTGCAACCGATTCTCAATACCTTCATGACCATGCACGATCATGGCATCCACTTTGAAATGACCAATCTGGTGGTGCCGGGCTATGTGGACGACCCCGACATGGTCAAACGGATGTGCACCTGGATCCTCGAAAACCTCGGGCCTGATTACCCCTTACATTTCCTGCGCTTTTTCCCAAAATACAAACTGGACCGGTTGCCTCCCACCCCGCTTTCCACCCTTATCCGTTTCCGCGAAATAGCCATGCAGGAAGGCATCCGGTACGTCTATATCGGCAACGTCCCCGGCCACGAGGGCAATAACACCTATTGCCACAACTGCAAAGAACTCCTCATTGAACGCCACGGCTTTTACATGCCCACCTTTAATATGGACGGAGACAAGTGTAAATTTTGCCAGACCGTAATCCCCGGGGTGTGGATTTAAAGAAGTAAATTGATAAATTTCTTTTCAAAATTTGAAACACTCAATTTAGGAATTATTTCAGGAGATTTTGGGCTTTAGTTTATTGCTTTTTTACAGGCGCTGTGCTAAAAATTGCCTGCAAATTGAAAATAAAAAACTAGCCTGGGTGGCGGAACTGGTAGACGCAAGGGACTTAAAATCCCTCGGGGCTTGTCCCTGTACGAGTTCGATTCTCGTCCCGGGCACCAAATAAAAACAGGCACTTACGCAACTTTTCGTAAGTGCCTGTTTTTATTTTTTAGGAACATTTTCGGGACGATTTCGTAACGAAAAAATTATTTTCTAACATTTAAACTGCATAACATATTGATATTAAATAAAAATTGTCTCTATGGCACAAGGGATATTTAGTCCCTCGTATATGCGCGATGCGATGGTTTCGGCAGAATTATCCCATGACCTATGAGAACCGCTGTACTTCTTTATCGCAGTAATTGAAGCTCACCGCGGCAGCATGTTCAATTCATATCAGATAATTACTGTGATATCTTTTGAAAAGATAGCTTTTGAGCTATAAAAGAAATTAGGGCTTGTATTATCTGAATATTCATGGCGGTAAGTATAATTTTTCAAAACATACTTTTTTTTCCATAATCAATCCCCAGTTTTTTCATACGGTTTCTCAATGTGCTTGGATTGATTCCAAGCATAGCTGCTGCACCGTCCGGGCCATTAACTTTTCCTTGGGATTTTGATAAAACACAGCGAATGTGGCGAGATATGATTTCGTCAAGATTATCTGTGTCTTCGCCTATCTCCTGTGTTTTTTCCGTTTGTGCAGTTTGTCTAGGAAGAAGATTTTCAAAGGTCAGCGGGCCGGTGGGATTGAGTATCAAAGCACGTTCTATAATATTTTCCAACTCCCGAACATTACCGGGCCAATGGTAATTTGTGATTGAGTCAATCGCACCTTGGGATAGTGTTGGAATGTTTGGTAAATTCAATTCACTTGCTTTCTGGCTAATGAAATGTTGCAGCAATGCCGGAATATCTTCTCTTCTATCGCGAAGCGGGGGGATCCAGATGGGAAAAACATTGAGCCGGAACCATAAATCCTCGCGGAATTCATGAAGCTTAACCATCTCTTCCAGGTTGCGATTAGTGGCTGCAATAATTCTTATATCCAATGAAATTGTTTTAACTCCGCCAACTCTTTCTATCTCTTTACTTTGTAATACTTTTAACAAACGTACTTGTGCCTGAAGCGGAAGTTCGCCAATTTCATCGAGAAAAATCGTACCTTGATTTGCCCGCTCAAACCGCCCCCGTTTTTGGGACAAGGCGCCTGTAAAAGCACCTTTTTCATGCCCGAAAAGTTCGCTGTCGATCAAGGTATCAGGAATAGCTCCACAGTTCACGCTCACAAAAGGGCCTTTACTGCGCGAAGATGAATAATGGATGGTATTGGCAATCACATCCTTGCCCACACCTGTTTCCCCTAAAAGCAATACCGGGCTGTTGAGTGCCGCGACTTGCTGAACCTTTGTCATTACATTTCGCAAACCGAAATTGGCGCCGACAATCTCATCGCCGGATAAGCGGCGGAGCTCTCCATGTAAGTAACGGTTATCATCAGCAAGCAAATCTTTGAGCTTAATGAGTTCCCGATGTTTGAGATTGTTGGATAATGCAATAACAAAAGGCATTTTAAGCTGGGAAATAAAATCAGCGTGATCCTCAGTATATTTTTCTGTTCCATCCGTACCGAGAACCAGGCTGCCAAAGACCTGATCTTTCAATTTTAAAAGCATTACCAATAGAGAAGTACAGTGCACTTTATGAAACTCCAACATTTCACGGCTTATGGCGTATTTTGCAGGATCATCGAAAATGTAGATATCATGTGGAGTAATAAGTTCTTTTATACTCGCAGACGCTCTTGCTTCTTCGGACAAGGGAGTCAGAAGGTCCAATTCATCGCATTCCTGAGAGGTAGCTGTCGCTATTGTTCTCATTGAGCCAAAACCTGAATCATATCTCTGTAAGTACATTCTTTGCACCGGGATTACTTGTTGCATGAATTGAAGACATGATTTCATAGCTTCCTCAATCTTCAAATCTCCACATATCCTTAATGTTGCCTCGCGGAAGAAATCGTCTTTATTCATTTTTCAATCCTTCTGTTTGCAGTGATGCAAGTTACCGTATATGGCAAATTATATCCTGTGGTTACCATATACGGCAAGCACTAATTACCTAATACGGTAACAAGTAATGAGAGGTTCATATTAACTGTTTGATTTTATTATATGTTTATGTTTGGCACGGGGAGTGCAATAACAAAAAGGCAAAAGAAGAAAATGACATAAGTCATCACCCGTTCGCGCCCGGCGGTATCCGGCTGAGCGTCACCCCGGCCATCAAGGTTGGGTAGCCGTTCGTAAGAGGGAGGTGGCCCGGGGATTCCCGGTAAGGTCTGTATCAAGTTGATGATGAAATGTCGGAAATAATGAAGAGGCTGGTTGCTTTAAGCCAGCCTCAGGGCAACTCGTTCAAAGAGGCTAAAGACAAAAATGAAATGCTTGGAAATTATCGAACTCAGAACTGCTGAAAGCAATAGAGAATTATGGGAGTCGCAGATGCAAAAGCTGATTGACGATGTGGTCAAGGAAACGAGCAGGGAATCAATCAAGGCTTATTGCCGGGTAATGATTGATACCGATTTCAGTATTCACTTGTTTCATGACTCAATAGATGGCGACAATACCGGCAGTAAGCTTGGTCTGCATCTCGCTTCAACCTTAAAAGAATTCGGTTTGGTGAATCATTCTGTCTGGGTTGAGATGAATTGGTAAATCGGAAGGTTACATATAAAAAAAAGGTGAAAAAGGCAATTAGAGGTTTAGGCAATGAAGAAAGTGCTCATCGCAGGTGCAACAGGCTATCTCGGCAGACACGTTGTGCAGGAATTCAAGAAACAAGGATACTGGGTACGGGTTTTAACAAGAGATCCGCAAAAACTCGAAGGGCTTGATCAGTTTATTGATGAAGCATTTATTGGAGAAGTGACAGATCCCGGCTCATTACAAAACATCTGCAAAGACATTGATGTTGTCTTTACTTCCATTGGTATCACCAAGCAGAAAGACAACCTGACCTATATGGATGTTGATTATCAAGCTAACCTAAACCTTCTGCAAGAAGCAAGAACTGAAAGAGTATCAAAGTTTATTTATGTTTCGGTGTTTAACTCAGGAAAATTGAAAGACTTGAAATGTGTTCAAGCCAAGTCAAGGTTTGAAAAGGAGTTAAAAGTATCAGGCATGGATTATTCCATTGTATATCCCAACGGTTTTTTTTCAGACATGCTGGAGTATCTCAAAATGGCTGAACATGGCAAAGGATATGTTTTTGGTGCTGGTGAGTATCAGATAAATCCCATTCATGGCAGGGATTTAGCAGAAGTTTGTGTGAAAGCAGCCAATACGAAGGAAAAAGAAATTGAAGTAGGTGGGCCAGACATACTTACACACAATGAAATATTGAGGATCGCCTTTGATGTCAAAGGCAAGAAAACGAAAATCTCAAGAATTCCTTTGTGGATCATAGAGTTAACTAAACGCCTGCTCACAGCTGTCACATCGGTCAAGACCTATGGGCCGATTGAATTTTTCATGACTGTTTGTGCAACGAATATGGTTGCTCCGACTTATGGGAAATATCATCTAAGGGATTTTTTTGAACTGAATAAGGATAAGGTTTAACTCATCAAACTGGAGGGAATAAAATGAAGATCAGACACTTTCTTTACAATTCATTCCTAATAGAAAATGGTAAGAACAAAATTGCCATTGACCCGGGGCAATATTTCAGGATTTTTAATTTTAGTAGCCTAATTCCAAAAGCAGAATGGAAAAGTATCACTCATATTTTAATAACCCATGGTGACCCTGACCATCACTGGCAATCTGATCGGGTAGCGGAAGCCAGCAATGCACAAGTTGTATGTGGAAAAGATTTAGCTAAAGTCGAAGATGGCAAAACACTACTAGTAGATCCTCGCGGTAAAGAATTGACGTCCTGGATATCGTTCAAAAATGTTCATCCGTTGGATGTTGGGGAGTCAGTCATTCTCGACGGTGTTAAAATAGAAGCCATAAAATCCGTACACGGTCCAATTGTCGTTCCTATCCTGTGGTTTAAGAAGAAAAAATACCCTGGACCGGAAGAGAGAACGGGTCTCGGTTCCATGGGTTTTAAAATAATTATCGATGATAAAACCATTGTGAACCTAGGGGATTCATTGCTGCAAAAAGAGTGGGAAGGAATGAAGCCGGATGTACTCATGATTCCTATTGGTGGACTGGGTGATAATACGTGGACAATGGATGTATCTGATGCAATTGAAGCAGTGAAACTCATAGCACCCAAAAAGGTTATTCCGTGCCATTATAACATTCCATTTTTGTGGATAAAGAATATCGCCCCAGCAGATGATCAATTGTTCAAGCGTGAAGTGGAGAAGCTGGGAATCGAATGTAACATCATGCAGCGTGGTGATTCATTAGAAATAAGTAAAAGATAAATATATAAATAAGGTGAAGCCGAATCTGTAAACCGAGAATAAAGGATCAAATCTAAGGAGATTGCCGAGAGGTATCCGAATACATTTATATTCAAACTCATGACCATGCGTGCTGCTCCAGGAACTGTGTCATACGAGATTATTCCAGATGCCGATTTGTCGGATTACCTTAATGGAATATGCTTCCAGGATCCATAAAGGAAATCAGGAGATGAAGTACATGTTATTCCTCGACCCCAATAAACCAATTGCCACTTGTGTTTCAAAAAGCTGCCAAGGTTGTCCTGTGGAAGATAAGCTTCATTGCCATTTTACACTAAAGGACTTGACTCATTTTTTATTAATTGTTCTGCCATCTTTCCTTTTGGGTGGTGCAGGTGTCTACCACTTCAGCGGATGGATGCTGAGCCTATGGATTTTTATGGTTATTGGCTATTTTGGATTTATTGAAATTCGAGTGATGTGTTCGCATTGTCCGCATTATGCTGAACCTGGAAAGTCACTGAAATGCTGGGCAAATTATGGTTCCCTAAAGTTATGGAAATACAGGCCAGGACCAATGTCACCTGTAGAGAAGGGTGTCTTTCTTGGAGGTTTTATCATTGTGTGGGGATATCCCTTGTTATTTCTTGTCCTGGGGTATCAATGGTTTTTACTTTCTGTCTATGTAATCTCAGTGGCTGGTTTTTTCATGACCTTGAAAACATTTCTTTGTTCTCAATGCATAAATTTTGCCTGCCCACTCAATAAGGTACCCAAAAATATCCGTAATGCTTTTCTTGAGAGGAATCCTACGATTGCTAAAGCATGGGGCCTGGGGAAATGACGGATATTCTCCTAACAGGAGTTGTGGCAGGAGTTTTTGGCACGTTGGCGATGGATTCGCTAAACTACTTCTTCGCTCGGACAGGAATGCTCATAAGAATAGACGTGAGGATCATTGGGCGGATGGCAGCAGGCTGGACACACGGTTGCTTTAGATATGCTCAGCCAGGTGAGATGAAGCAAGTAGAAAATGAAAGGTTCTATGGTTGGATCACACACCACCTAATAGGTGTGGCCCTTGCTATACCGTTTATACTAGGTTGGGATTTCTTCGTTGGAGGGGCTGTGTCACTAGTATGGGCTCTTACCTATGGTGTAGCAACTACAGTAGCCTCCTATTTTTTCATGTACCCATCCATGGGATTGGGAGTGTTTGGCAGGAAATCTCCCGAAGGCATTAGGGCTGCAATTTCCAGCTTGGCTAACCATCTCTTTTATGGAATGGGGCTGGCTTTTGGGATAATACTTACATAGGTAGATGATTGGAGGTGAGAAGTTGAGTGACAATATAACCGAGGAATATTGGAGCAGATTTCCTGATACCTACGATAAGAAAATGGAGTACGTTGTTGGGAAAGAACTCCGTGACGCAATAATCCAAGAACTAAATCGCCTGCCTGAGCTGGGTGAACTGGTGGAACTCGGTTGCGGGACAGGTATATTTACTGAAACAATAGTGCTAAAGACAAAGAGCATGGTTGCCACCGACCTTTCGGATAGCCTTCTCGCTGTGGCAAGGACCCGTATTGGCGATCATCCCAAGGTGACAATTCAAAAAGAAAACTGCATGGCAACGTCTTTCCCGTCCGAAGCACTAGATAGCGTTTTCATAGCCAATCTGATTCACGTCGTCGAAAGTCCCAGCACATTACTTCAAGAGTGTTACAGAATCCTCAGAAAAAATGGCACCCTAGTGATTGTGACCTTTACAGACCATGGAATGAAACTTTGGGAGAAGATCAAGATGGGACTTCGTTTTGTCAAATCCTGGGGAAAGCCTCCTGCCCACACGCATTCCTTTTCACCTGAAGACCTTGCATCAATGATGAAAGATGCTGGATTTGTCATCAAAACATCGAAGGTAATTGGTGACAATACAAAAGCCTTGTATATTATTGGCCAAAAAGACGAGGACGCATAATAAATCGCTGGAAACCGACGCGCTGGAACAACGCGCGTCTCAGCTCAGATGGTTATTCGACAAACAAGGAACAAACATGAAAAAACAGATATTATTTGTATTAATACCTTTCCTTCTATTATCAGGATGTGCGAGCAATAACCTTTCCCTCAGGCATGATGTCGCATTGTCTTTTGATTCCGAACGTATCGCCTATGATGTGGTCGGTAAAGGCAAAACTGCGCTGATTTTTATTCATGGCTGGAGTTGCGACGGACGTTACTGGCAGAAGCAAATTCCTGTTTTCGCAAATGAGTATCAAGTAATCACAGTTGATTTGGCTGGTCATGGACATTCTTCATTAGATAGATCTGAGTTTTCAATGTTGTCCTTTGCAAATGATGTGAAAGCAATTATTGAGAAGGAAAACATTGATAGAGCAATTTTGATTGGGCATTCAATGGGAGGAGGTGTAATTGCTGAAGCGGCCAGGTTAATGCCGGAAAAAGTAGTTGGGATTGTAGGAGTTGATACCTTGCAAAATGTTGCAGAGCGCACGCCTCAAAGTGTAATTGACGAAATGACAAAATCCTTTGAAGCTGATTTTAAAAGTGCCGCACAGAATTTTGTTTCACCAATGTTTCCAGAAGGCAGTGATCAACAATTGGTGAATTGGGTAAAAGAAGATATGTCTTCTGCCCCAAAGGAAATTGCTTTGAGTGCCTTTCGTAATTATATGGGCCAGTATGTAACCGGAGAAGCCGCTATAGTATTTAAAAATATCACTGTTCCTGTTGTCTCAATAAACGCCAGATTATGGCCGACAGCACCTGAAGAAAACAGAAAGCATATAAAAAACTATCAACTTTTTTATATTGAGGAAACAGGTCACTTTCCAATGCTGGAAAAGCCCGATGAATTTAATATACTGCTGAAAAAAGCCCTTAGCTCCATAGAATTAAATGAATAATAAAAACATATAATCGGGTAGTCGGGGACTTTCTCCACCAGGCCCCATAACACCTAGCATGCGGGCCCGCACTATGCATTCAGGAGAATTATTGTAATCAATGCCAGTGCATGACTCCTTTGGACATGGGGCCGATTTGAGATTCTGTAATGTGTGTATTACCTCCGGAACTGTGCAGCGTTAAAAGTGACGATATCTCCCTAAAAAAAATTGACCGCTCGAGTTGAAGATGCCTTGCCAAAGGCTTAAATTTACAACTGTTCAAAATAACTTTCGGTATAGATAACTTTTTTCACTTTGGAAGGCTCTTTGAATAAGATTTACCTTGCAAAGTTGGGCAGATGAAGAAATTAATGATGGCTACTAAGTTGCCTTCAATACTATTTTTTGGGAACGATCTGGGGACGGAAAATATAGGAAAAAGTCAAAAATAAAGAATTTTTTCTAAAATTTTCTAAGACATTTTTAGTGTAAAACCAGTAGTTTATTGAATTCAATAAAGTTTTTTGATCGAACTTAAAAGGTCTTAAAATCCCTCGGGGCTTGTCCCTGTACGAGTTCGATTCTCGTCCCGGGCACCAAATAAAAACAAGAGGTTAGCTATAATCGGCTAGCCTCTTTTTTTGTGCCGATTTTTTGGATTGAAACCATTTTTGTAACCATTGTTTGACAAGTCCCTTCATTCAAGGTATCCAGAATCAATCTTTAGTTATGCAACGGGTGGCTTTGTCGTCCGGTATTGGCATAAACTGAAATCACAGACAAAAAAGTTCTTGTTAATAAATAAGTTATCTCAGGAATTGAGGGGCAGCCACCAGGAGATAGCCTTAAAACCAAATAAATGGCAGACAAGGAGATTTTCTTACAAACTCTTTAGAAGGCAAAAGGATGAAAAAAATCAAGGTGTCATACTTCTCGATTTTATATGTTGCAATCTATATGAAAGGAGACGAATCTTATTTAAAAACGATAAATTATTGGTAAACAGTAATTCCTCCGCCACTTCAACTGATCCTATTGATCTCTTTCAATGTGTGTTGAAAGTGTAGTAAGGTTTCATTTAATAAAAGCTTTATCAACTAAAAAAGGAAGGTTAACCATGTTTAGAACAGGAATGAAAAATGAAGTTTTGATGGATGCTTATGCTGAAGTTTGTAATAGAAAAAATCTTAAAACAAAATACGAATTTTTTCTTCAATCAATATGCATTCTATTTTTTATATTTTTATCGATGTTTACATTTGCTGGTTGCAATCACGAGTTTACCATAAGTGGGAATGTGTCTGGTGCTATAGGTACTTTAAAATTAACTAATAATGGTACTGATGAAATTGTTATAAATGATAATGGATTATTTATCTTTCCAAAAACATTGACAGATGGTGAGTCTTATAGGGTTGAAGTGGTAGATGGCAGTGACACGAGTCAAGGGCACACTTGTGCTGTGACAGGTGGTTCAAATGGTGATGGAAGTGGCACAATAAATAATGCAAGCGTTACATCCATTATGGTTGTTTGTGTGGGGGTTTAAAGTATTGGAATAGGGGAAAATATCATTCTTAACAATGTGAAGCTGGAGAACCCACTTAGGCCCTTGAACAAGCTAATCGGGTAAGGGGGAGGTTCTCCCTCCCCCTTACCACACCACCTAGCATGCGGGTCCGCACTAGGCGGTTCCCAAAGAACATCGAGTCCCGCTTCAGCGGGAATAAAGTATAACCTACAGATCTTTGACAAGAAGGCGGCAACTGCAAGTTTATACCTTAGATTTAGCAACCCTTATGACGCGCTCGAAGTTTTCGCTCACCCGGTCGGGTTCAATGCGTTACGGAGCACATATGGACTAATTCTCTACTTTGGGTTTGGCCCTTCAGCGGGATGAGACCTCCCGGCTTTTCTATTCCGTTTTCCGAGCGTTTTCCATGCTTTCCGCTTTCCTGGACGCTGTTAAATAAATAACAAACTCATACACCAAATGTTGTAAAGTTCAATTCATATTTATTTTGGGGAATATCCGGTTGGCCAAATATCGTTTTTCCTGTTTGCCACGGGCAACTGATCAATCAATCCTGACCAGACTACAATTGTCCGAATCAGCCCACGTTATTAGGTAATTGAGGGTTGATGAAATTATTTTTAGTACTTCCGCTTTTTACTATCAGGTTACCAGAGGATTACATGATTTGAGACCGGAAAATCTGCTAAAATCCCGATCAGCGGTGAGGAGTTCTGTCACGGAATGCAGCATGCAGATTGCCGCGATACGGGCATCATGAATTTGCGGGCCGCATATTTTTGAGGAAGAAATCAATTTTGTAATCATATCCCAATACCCTGTTGTTTCATGAAGCATGACAAGGGTTGGGGATTCCAGCCAGGCCTCGATCTGATCAAGGGCAACCGGCACAGGGCTGGGCGGATTGTATATTTTAGGGTGCGTAACAATGGCAAAAAACTCATGGATGCAGGGCCATGGAATCGCCCAAAGTGAACGCCCTTCGGCCAATTCGGCAATACACTTTTGGGCCTGTCCCTGAAATTGCGAATCCTCGCGGTGCGCATACACAAGTATGTTTGTGTCAACCGCGATCATCCGCCATGGCCTTTATACGCTGCGGAACGAATCGTCTCCCAACTGGCGCCCTGAAAATCCGGCTGTAAGCCTTTCCCTTTAAAGCTGGCTTTTCGCAAACGGAATCGTCTTTTTTTCGCTTTCCTCTTCTCAATTGCGTCACGCAAGCCTTCTTCCACAAGAGCGCGCAAGGTTGTGTTTTCTTCGTGCAACAATTTTTTTGCTTCCTTCAATAATGGATCGGATATCTCTATGGTCGTCTTCATACATAAAACCATATCAGCTAATATGGGAATACACAACATCATTTTATCATGCGTCCCCGTTTACCACGTTATCACCCTAGCTGGTAATGATTATTGTTATACTATAGTTGGTAGTTTTGTATTGACTGTAGTGTGAATAATGGGCATAGTAATATATAGGGATACACACAATAAGTGGAGGTTTATTATGCCCAGTGTCAAAACCGCAATTTCGATAGACGAAAATTTATTTAAGCAAGTCAATAAGCTAGCTCATGACTTGCATGTTTCTCGGAGCAAGGTCTTTGTTCTCGCTTTAGAAGAGTATTTAAAAAAGCAGGAGAGTCAGTCTTTGCTGGCTCAATTAAACAAAGCGTATGAAGATTACCCAACTGAGAAGGAAAAAGAGGTTTTTAAATCTATGCACAAAACGCATAAAGAAATAATTGAGCAAGAGTCATGGTGATCAGACAGGGAGAAATCTATTGGGTTGATCTTAGTGACCCTAGAGGCTCAGAGCCAGGATTTCGCCATCCGCATATAGTAATTCAAAATAACTTGTTTAATGAAAGTCGCATAAAAACAGTCGTAGTTTGTTCTCTCACTTCAAATCTCAATCGAGGGAAAGCCCCAGGTAACGTATTGCTTAACAAAGGGGAGGCAAATCTGCCGAAAAAAAGCGTAGTTAATATTTCACAAATTTTTACAATTAATAAAAGTGATCTGCTGGAGAAAATAGGCCAGGTTTCTAAGAAAAGAATTCTGGAAATTCGTGAAGGCATAAAACTCCTTACCGAACCCAGAGATGTATGAAAAATGGGTGTTTCAGTTATATGAGATATCACCCATTTATCAATCCTATCCTCAATTTATAACAAAGCCCTGAACCATGACACCCAGGAATTCATGTTTATTATGGGACGGTGGTAGGTAAACTTTTTCCACGCCTAAGAAAAGCCGGGGTCGACCACTCAGGCCGCCGGACAAGGGGTGATTTGCCGAACACGGTGATAGTTTCGGGAATGTCTGTATCTCGTATAATTGCCGGTGAATAGAAGTGGTCATCTGATTGCCGTCCCCGTTCTGTCCTGTTGTGATTCATTATAGGTGGGTCTGGTAATAAATCTGGTTCGGAGTGATTTCCATTTGTGGGCATTTCAATTTCAGCACTCTGAGTCCTCTTATTGTCGGCAGGTTCAAAACCTGTGGCAATAACGGTAACGCTCATTTTTTCTCCCATACTGTCATCAGTGACGATACCTATGAAGATTTCCTTTTCCTGTCTGCCTGCTTTTTCGGCAACAGTCTGGATTGCGCTCTGCGCTTCCTTATACCCAATAGTTTTGCAGCCAATCACATTTACCAGCAGATTTCCGGCACCTTCAATAGTAACATTAGCAAGAAGGGGATTTTCAAGGGCGGCCAGGGCGGCCCTCACAGCCCTGTCGTCTCCCTCCGCTTCGCCTAGACCAATTAAGGCTTCGCAGGAATTGTCATTCTCATCTGTTCTCTTCAAAACAGCCCTGGCATCCATAAGATCCAGATTCACATAGCCATGCATATTAATAATCTGGGTAATTCCTTTGATGCCCTGAATAAGAACTTCATCAGCTTTCCGGAAAGCTTCCATGAATGATACGTCTTCTTTTTCAAGAAAATAGGTGAGCCTTTCATTATCAATGACTACCAGTGAATCAACATGCCTCCGCATTTCGGCAAGCCCCATATCGCTCCGGGCTAGCCGTTTTGGACCCTCAAAAACTAAAGGCGTAGTGACCGTGCCGATAACCAGGATATTCATTTCTCGCGCCAGCCTTGCTATGACCGGGGCAGCGCCGGTGCCGGTTCCTCCGCCCATACCTGCCGCAATGAACACTATTTCAGAGCCCTCCAGTAATTCCCGTAGAAGGTCAATGTCATCTTCTGCAGACAAACGGCCGATCTCCGGGTCACCACCCGCTCCCCTACCCCCTGTTCTTTTGCCACCTATCTGGATATGCTCACAACCTTCACACGATTTGAGCGCCTGCAAATCCGTATTCACCGCATAGAGCTTTAAATTTTCAATTTTTGCCTGACCAATATTCCTCACCGCATTATTGCCCATGCCGCCTACACCGATAACAACAATTTTAGCCTGGGATTCCTCACACATTCTAAAACAGCTCTTTTCTTTTCCTGCATTCATTGGATCCCCCCTTATTCACCTTGCTAAAAACATCATTTTCCAGGCATTAAACAGCTAGAAAAATCAAATCCAGCCAACTGAAATATTTCTTATAAAATCGTGAAATCATAGTATCCCTGGCTTCTATTTTCTTTTGCCGCCGCTGTTTAAGTTCATGGACAACCAACCCGATTGCCGTGGAATATTCAGCCTTTTCCGCCAGTTCACCAAAATCACTCAATCCACTGGTCACAGCAACTTTCACAGGAAACGACAACATGTTCTTTGCCAAAGGAATCAATCCTTGTAGTTGACTTGCACCGCCTGTAAATACTATGCCATCCGGAATCTCTCCTCCATCAGCTTTAATCACCGATGAAATTTCCTCCAAGATATCTGCCATTCGCCATTGGATTATTTCCATTACTGCACTCAGCCGTACAGGCTGTTCGGAGTCATTGATCCTGTGTGTCCCAGGAATCTTTGCATCTTTCGCATATATGGGATAACAAAATCCGAATTCTTTTTTGATGTTTTCCGCCTCTTCAAACGATACCGACAGTCCATAAGCAATGTCGTTTGTCACATAATTACCGCCGATAGTAAGGACGGATAATTTCTGTAAAGCACTGTTTCGAAATATGGCAACAGCCGTATATTCAGCGCCGATATCTACCACACACACCCCTTTTTCCCTTTCGTTCTCCCTGGCTACTGCGTATCCTGTAGCAAGCGGGGCCAAGGTAAAATCACGGATCCGTAATCCGGCATTTTCAATGGCCTCATTCATGGTCTCTAACATGGCCTTGTATGCGGTTATTATCATTACATCCGCTTCAAGTCTTGTCCCACTGAGTCGTACAGGATCTCGTATCGCTTTCTGATCATCGACCGCATAACTCACCGGCAGAATATGCAGTTTTTCCAAATCGGTTGACAAGGGGACGACGGATGCATTTTTGATAACTTTTTTGATATCCTGACGCGTAATGGTTCTCCTTGATCTTGTGTGCAGTGATGACCCAATGGGGATTCCGCCGCGTTTCATTTTTGTCCTCACATTGCATCCGGCAACACTCACAACCAGGGAATTTACGTTAAGTCTTGCTTTGTCTTCAGCCTGCTCGACACAATCCAGTATGGCACTGCTTATTTTGTTGACATCGGTTATCACTCCCTGCTCAAACCCTTCTGTCTTCGCCTGCCCATGGCCAATGATCCGGGTTACCCCATCCGAATCCACATCAATGATTACGGATTTGATGTTTCTGGAACCAATATCCAACGATGATATGATTGTGTGTTTGCTGATCATGCCAAAATCAACTCTCACGAAAAGTTCAACTAGAGATAGTTACTTTTGAGAAAAATACGGCCGCATTACGCGCCTGTCATGCCCCATCAAACCTGTCGAGGTATTCCGACAACCTCGATGTAGATTCTTCCTCTCCCCTGTACAAGTTCTCCGGCCAGATTTCAAAATATCCGCCCCGTCCGACAATCTTGACTTTCTGCCGCAGAGATGAATCCTCAAACGCTAATTTTTTGCGCAGCTCTTTACTGAGAACAATTCTATGCTGGCTATCAAGTTTGATTTTTGACGAGTTGGCATAGAGTTCCTTCGCAAACTTCCTTATCTCAGAGGGAGTAAATTCAGTGGCGCTGCGAATCGATACAATAAATTCGTCCCATACAGTTTTAGGCCGAATAACCAGATATCCACTACTATGCGGAGTTAGGAAAAAGTCATTTTCCAGAATATCGGAGGAATTATCCTTGCGAAAAACTTTCGGCATAACAAGACGGGATTTCTCATCAAGGACTGCCGAATGTGTACTTACAAAAATACAATCCACCACATCTTCCTTCAATAATATGGATTTTCATCCACTTTAAGACCCTTTCCCTCCCTCATAAACCCAGAATAGAATTGAGGTTCAGAAAATGCAATAAAAAAATATCATGCTCCGGCTCACCATTACAGATTAAGTGTTATATTTTGAAGCTATCCATTGCATCGCCGGGAAGTGGTTTGACGACAAATGAATGCCTGCATTTCCTGAATATTTTATTTTCCTGAGAATTTATCTTTGCCGAATTCTGATAACTTGATAAACTTACTTTTTCGAATATCGAGAAACAATCAGAGTCAATGAAACAATCCGTAGACTTGGGTTGGTTTATATATCATGAAAGAAACGGAAGAAGAGTCTCTGGCGGATAATGGACATGCAGTCATCACATTTATCAGGCCGCTATACAATTAATAAATTGAAATCAAATATGTCGGCAATAAACCACTAACTGCAATAAACATCTGGTATTAACAATTAATAATCACTAAAAGTAAATCTTGGTCTTCCAAAATTCCCTGGTATAGTTACTGTTTACTTTTCTCCTAAAAAAAGGAAATCAGAATGAGAGAAATTCGTGCGGGCGCTTACCTATCTTAATATACAAATTACTCGGGGCCGATAACCCTCTTCATTTCTTTATCAAAAATGTTTAAACAACAAATAATTACTCGAATACTTACCGCTGTAAAGCCGTATAAGCTAATCCTTGGCATTGCCATGATCTGTATGGTTTTGGTTGCAGCCTTCAGCGCTGCGCAGGCTTATATGGTGAAGCCTCTGCTTGACAAAATCTTTTTCGAACAAAACAGCCGGATGCTTAACATCCTCCCCCTCGCATTGGTCGGAATTTTTCTTTTCAAGGGCTTTTTCTATTACAGCTATTCGGTATTACTTGAAAAAGTTGGACAAAGCGTGATCAGAGACTTTCGAAAGAAAATATATAAACATTTGCAAGCTCTGCCTCTTGAATACTATCACAAGACTCCCACAGGAGAACTCATCTCAAGAATAATATCTGATGTGACATTAATTCAATCAGCTGTTTCTCATGCGCTTGTCGGGATACTCAAAGACACTTTTCAGGTCCTTGGCTTGCTAGGAGTAATTTTCTATCAGAACTGGAAGCTTGCCTCAATGTCCATGGTATTTTTGCCGTTGGCATTAATTCCAATAATTCTTTTTGGAAGAATGCATAGAAAACTGAGTACTGAAAACCAAAAAACAACGGCCCATGTCTCTAATATTCTCCATGAAACAATTAGCGGCATCCGTATAGTAAAAGCCTTTTGTATGGAGAATTATGAAATCAACCGATTCACGAAAAGAATTGAAAATCTACTCCGTATAATCATCAAGGACTCTAAAGTGAAAAATTTTTCCCACTCCTTTATGGAACTGCTGGGAGGAATATTTGTAGCCTGGATTATCTGGTATGGCGGCCATGAAGTGCTCAAAGGCCTTTCAACTCCAGGCACTTTTTTCTCATTTCTCACTGCCCTGGTGATGATCTATGAGCCTATAAAGGGGATCAGCAGGATGAACAGCACGATCCAACAAGGGCTCGCTGCAGCCACCCGTGTTTTCGCGATTCTTGACATAAAGCCGAAAATTATTGATAAGCCCGGCGCCCATTCATTGCCACCTTTAGGCCAGTCAATTGAATTGCAGAATGTTTCTTTTCACTATGATAATAATATAGAGGTTCTTAACGGCATTGATCTTTCGGTAAAAAAAGGCGAATTGCTGGCAATTGCCGGTCCCAGCGGCGGTGGTAAAACAACCCTGGTTAACCTGATACCCCGATTCTTTGATGTAACAGGGGGAAGTATTCTGATAGATGGAAAGGATATCCGCGAAGTTACAATGAACTCCCTCCGTGACCAGATTGCTATGGTTACCCAGGAAACCATTCTTTTTAATGATACAATCCGGAATAATATAGCCTATGGCGACTTGAATAAATCAGAAGATGAAATTCTTGAAGCGGCAAATGCCGCTCACGCCCTAGGATTCATCAAAGAATTACCTGATGAAATGGATACTGTAATTGGAGAATCCGGAGCAAAACTATCCGGCGGGCAACGGCAGCGACTTTCCATAGCCCGAGCACTTCTTAAAAATGCTCCCATTCTCATTTTAGATGAGGCAACTTCTTCACTGGATACCGAATCTGAGAGGGAAGTCCAGAAAGCTCTGGAAAACCTTATGAAAAATCGGACAACCTTTGTCATTGCCCATCGATTATCAACAATTCAAAATGCCGACCGGATTATCATTATCCAGGATGGCAGAATTATAGAGGAAGGCACCCATGAATCCCTTTTGACTAAAGAGGGCGTCTATGAGACATTGCATAAAATGCAATATGCAGGAGAAGATCAAGATCTTTTGAGGGTGTCGTCGTGACTAAGCATCATAACCAGGGAAATTATCTAAAAGAAGGGGCATTTTCAGGTTATATGGAATCCGTTTCCTGCCCTATATGCAAACCAACTCCTAAACCAACTTTGATTTTCAAACGCTCTAACGAAGTTGGAATCTGGCAATGTCCTTCCTGTGAAATCATGTACGCTTCTCCCCGTTTCACCGAAAAATCACTGATGGCAATTTATGAAAATCCAGAATTCCTCAGCCATGAAGATCATAAAAAATATTTAGACTGGACCTATGAAAAATGGAAAACATCCAGTGCTAGAAGTTACAATGTTTCAAGAATGAAAGTAGAGATGATTAAGCAATATCTTTCCACAAGTGCCAGGATTCTGGATGTTGGATGTGCAATGGGACTTTTCTGCCTTGAGGCCCAGAAAAATGGATTTCAGGTTGAAGGCGTGGAACCAAGTAAAATCCTCTGTGATATTGCTCACAATATTGTTAAATTTCCTGTCAATAATATTATGCTTGAGGATTTTGAGCCTGAACACCTTTACAGAGGGATTATGCTTTGGGATGTTCTTGAGCATGTTTATGATCCCTTACGTCTAATCCAACGTTGCAGTGAGTTAACCGAGCCGGGCGGCTATATTTTCATCCAGGTTCCTAATTTTGAAGGTATCGGTGACCGCATAAAGACCTTTCTTTGCCAAATCAGATTAAAAAAATGTAATTTCAAGCACTTTGGCTTTCCTTGGCATGTATATTCGTTCAACCGGAAAAGCCTCGGCAGGATCCTCGAGCAAACCGGATACGAACCAATCGAATTCGAATCCTGGTCTCATCATCTTAAAGAAGGGAAAAAAAATATTGTGGCGCATTTAATTGCTTCACATGTCCGAAAGTACTGTCTTTCTGACTATATTACCTGCATTGCTAGGAAGACGCGATTAACTGAGTAGTAATAATAACTCCAGGTTAGCAAAAAGTCGACACTACCCCATTGAATATGGCGAATCCGATTGATTTTTTTTGCGGCATCTAAATTATTAAAAAGAGTTCTTCATAGGAACCTTCTCGACCTCATACAAAGTTGCATTCAAAGATGTAACAAGGAGGCAAGGAGGAGGCTCCGGAGGCGTATATGAAATACGTCGAGGAAGCCGACGACGCAGCCAATTCAGTTCAATCCCCCCTTGAGGGCGACAAAATTAGAATTTGAATGCGACTTGGTATAATATCAAGTGGGCATAACTTTCTCCCTGCACCAATTAGAGAGACCTTACTGG